>NZ_JBYTEA010000005.1:26774-443851 GCF_058791995.1 Bacillus sp. EB106-04-02-XG92 | reverse complement strand
GAAAAATATATAGATTATTATAATACGAAACGGATTAAGGCAAAATTAAAAATGAGCCCGGTACAATACCGGACTCACTTTTATCAAGCTGCCTAATGAAATAACCGTGTCTAACTTTTAGGGGTCACTTCAGTTCACAACTAGCTCTTTTTTTACCAAAAAATAAAGACACATATAAATCCAGAAATAGCTAAGTAGCTATATAAGTAAAATACTTTCGTTCTTGTTTTTTCATTTGTTCGAAACAGTACAATAGTCGGTTCAATTAAACCGATTGTCAAACAAAGTAAACCAAGAAGCATACAACCGATTGAAATGGAATACAGGGCGATTTGTGGTGCTTGAAATGGAATCATCCATTTTAATAAAAATGCAATAAGTGCAGTGTAACAAATGCTGCCGATGTATTTATTCAATGCTGTATTAGAACGAAAACCTGGAAGTTTTTTTAAGAAAGAGCGGGAAACAACTTCAGTTTGTAAAGATGTGTGCTCTTCGATTATTTTTTGAGCTTCTTTTCCTTTTTGGAAAAGGGATAATATCCAGTTTCGCTCCCCTTGGAAAATAAATTGAGAAGTTGTTAAATAATGATCCACCTTCACTTTATTCCAACTCTTCCACGGATGACGCTCACATAATTTTAATTTACTTTCTGTTTTTTTATCATACTGATAAATACTGATGCCATCCTCATCGAAAGCAGCATAGTATGTCTCGCTTGAGAATGTGCCTAAATCAATTGGACAGTAGAAAAGTAATTCTTTTTTTAAGTAAAAGTATTCTTTTCGTAAGTTTTTTTTCATTGCTTCTCGAATAGAGTGTCTCTTTTCTTTCTTCATGACATTTCCTCCATAATCCAGAAAATGTTCTTATCTTAACAATTCAACATCTTATCACTTTTAATTATATATGACTAGGGGATTCATAGGAGAAATGCCGAATACTAAAAAATATGGAGTGTATTGTAAAATATAATGAATTGTTTCGATTGTATAAAATTAATAACTTATTTTTAATAAGTTACGCTTTTTTTGTTCACAATACGATCATGTTGTTGTATAATGAAATGGAAAATAGAATATCGGTCTATCTTCGGGGCAGGGTGAAAATCCCGACCGGCGGTGATGAACTATATGTGATTTTGTTCTAAGCCCGCGAGCCGTTAAGGCAGGATTTGGTGTGATTCCAAAGCCGACAGTATAGTCTGGATGGGAGAAGATGGAGGTTCAAGCGTTCAAAAAAGATATGGATTTGAACGTCTGTTTGATGTGCCTTAAATTCTCCCTTTGTGTAAAACACAAAGGGTTTTTTCGTTCTATGAAAAAGTAGGCATAGCAGAACCTTTCCACTTTCCATGAGATGATCGATGGAAAAGGAGAGAGAAAGATGAAACAAAAAAACAGTGTAGTGCAGATGGTGAGTGTAGCGATGCTAAGTAGTATTGCATATTTACTGATGATGTTGGACTTCCCGTTCCCAGGGCTTCCGCCATTTTTAAAAATTGATTTTAGTGATGTACCAGCTCTAATTGCTGCGATTATTTTCGGGCCAGTTGCGGGGATAATTGTAGAGGCGATAAAGAATATTTTACATTACGGAATTCAAGGGAGTTTAACGGGAGTACCAGTTGGAGAAATTGCTAACTTTATTGCAGGATGTTTATTTATTGGACCAGCAGCATTCTTATTTAGAAAGTATCGTACTGTTAAAGGTTTAACGACAGGATTAATGCTAGGGACAATTACAATGGCGCTCATTATGAGTGTATTAAATTACATCATCATATTCCCAGCTTACACTTGGTTTTTAAATTCACCAGCTATGTCTAGCGAAGCTATAAGAACGACGGTTGTAACTGCAATCTTACCGTTTAATTTGATTAAAGGAATTGTTGTGACAATTGTATTTGTAGCGTTATTCTCACGCCTGAAAGTGTGGGTGTTTGCAAAAATGAAAAATGCATAAATGTAAAATAAAACCATTAGTAGTGTGGAACTACTAATGGTTTTTTATTGAGTAGAATGAAAATGGAAAACAAAAAATACCCCTCAAATGAATGAGGGGTATTTTTTGAAGTTAATAAAAGACTATTCGAATTTTAAAGCATCGCCGTCGAATGATTCGTCAGCAACTTTGATTGAGTCAGTTGGACAACCTTCGAATGCATCCATCATATCTTCAAGTAATACATCTGGAATTTCAACGATACCTTGGTTATCGTCTAATGTTACGAATGCAATACCTTCATCATCATAGTCATAAATGTCTGGTGCAGCAGCGCCACAAGCACCACATGCGATACAAGTATCTTTATCAACGATTGTATATTTTGCCATCTTTTTTCCCTCCTGATAATATGTATGTGAAAAGCTCGCCATAAAAATTATAACCTTATTGTAAAACGGTTTTTAAAACTTTTCAACATAAAATTATAATGATAATCCTTATCAATTAGAGTGTCAACTAATTTTTGCATTATGTCATAAGATTTTCAAAATACGTAAATGTTATTTCGTTTGGTACAATAGAATATATACAAGTATATATTGCCGATATGATAAGTTTAATGAGTGAAGGTAGATGGGTATTATACGAAAAGCAATTAAGTTAGATTGAAGGGTGGAAGCGGTAATGCAACTACAATATACTTTATTGTATTGTTTAAAACAATTGAATGGTGAAAGAACCGTTTCTTCTATTTATTATTTATTAAAGGGAAAACGTTCTTCGCAAACGTTACAAGATGGAAATATGTTCCGAATTTCTTTTTTGTTTGGAATATATAAATCGTTAAATAGAACTGAATATGATCGTGAAGTTGCAAAGTTATTGCAAGCGGATTGGATTCAAGAGATACATGAAAATACATATTTGTTAACCCCTAAAGGTAAAATGCAGTTACATACATGGGAGGAAGGGTATGCTTTTCCAGCGCATTTACATGGTTTGCACTATGGTGAATTAGGTGAAACATTTTGGAAAAGATTATCTTTAATTATTCAAACTATATCTAATTTACAACAGAATAATACGAAGTTTATTCCTATTCAACAAGATACAGAAATAATGGTGTGGGTGAAACGTTTTTTAACAAGTATGCCGTATAGGCGAAGTGAATTGGCGAAAAGATTATGGAAAGAAATACATAATCTTTTATGTAAATGTGATGTGATAGAAGCGATGATTGTAACATATAGATTAACAGGATATGAACGTATCGGTTGTACATTGCAGCAGTTAGCGGAAATTACGAAACAAGATATATTCAGGGTGTACTTTTTATTTTGGGGTACAATTCATTTCCTTATACAAGAAGTTCGAGATAAAGAAAATGAATTTCCATTATTAGGTGAGATTATCTCTTATCCAAATGAGAGAGCTGAATTATTTAGTTTATCAACGAAAAAAACATATAATTTTTGGAGGCAAGGGCGCTCTTTAGAAGAAATAGCGACAATTAGAAATTTAAAGGTTGCAACAATAGAAGATCATTTTGTTGAAATTGCTTTGCGAGAAAGAGATTTTTCTATTGAGATGTTTATGGAAAAAGACAAGATAGATAAAGTAACAAAAGTAATTGATACATTACAAACACGTAAGTTGCGTGAGTTGAAACAAGCGGTTGGAGAGGATATTTCTTATTTTGAAGTTCGTCTTGTATTGGCGCGGATGGAGGGTATAAATGAAACTTGAGGAATATTTATATAGGTGGTTTGGATATTCTGAATTTCGTTCAGGTCAAAAAGGGGTAATTACAGATTTATTGGAAGGAAAAGATGTTATAGCGATGCTTCCAACCGGAAGAGGGAAGTCAATGTGCTATCAACTTCCGGGGCTCATGCAAGAAGGAACAGTACTTGTTGTATCACCATTATTATCTTTGATGGAAGATCAAGTTACACAATTAAAATATGTTGTGAAAAACCGAGTGATAGCATTTAATAGTTTTCGGACATTACATGAAAAAAGAGAAGCGATGAAAAAATTAGCTTCATATAAATTTATTTTTGTTTCGCCAGAGATGTTACAGTCGGAATTGTTAATAAGAGAATTGAAGAAAGTTCATATTTCATTATTTGTTGTGGATGAGGCCCATTGTATTTCGCAGTGGGGGTATGATTTTAGACCGGATTATAAAAAACTAAATGTAGTCATTGAAAATATCGGGTCTCCTACGGTGCTAGCATTAACTGCAACGGCGACGAAAGATGTACTTCGAGATATAGCAGAGAGTCTAGATTTGAAGAATGTGACGCAGCATGTATACTCTATTGATCGTCCAAATATTGCAATGGAAGTACAATTTGTAGAGACGATAGAAGAGAAGAAAGAAGCGCTTTTGGACCAGGTGATGTATTTACAAGGGCCAGGGATTGTATATTGTTCAAGCAGAGCGTGGACAGAACGTTTAACGGAATATTTAAGGGGGAAAGGCGTGACTGGTGTCGCTTTCTATCATGGTGGTATGGAACATGAAGAGCGTATGTTAATTCAACAGCAGTTTATGAATGACCAGTTGCAGCTAGTAATATGTACAAGTGCTTTTGGTATGGGAGTAAATAAGTCGAATACGAGATATATTATTCATTTCCATTATCCGACTAATATAGCTTCTTATTTGCAAGAAATCGGAAGAGCTGGAAGAGATGGTGAACCGAGTATAGCTATCTTACTATGTAGTCCGTTAGATCACGATTTGCCAATTTCAATCATTGAAGACGAATTGCCGAGTCAGTCACAAATACAATTTTTATTCTCATTACTACAAGAAAGAATGTTTCAAACGAAAGAATTACCAATAGAAGAGGTAGAAGAAATTTGTTATAATGCAGCAAGATTTAATGAACAATATTGGCGTTTTATCCGCTATCATCTAGAGCGGCTTGGAATCATACAACAGCGAAAATTAATATTAGAGAGCTTGTCAGATGAAATTATGAACAGATTAATAGCTGAAGTAGAAATAAGACTGCGTAATAAATATAGTGAGCTAGAAAACATGAAATCATGGATACAAGTGAAAGGATGTAGACGTGAATATTTGCTACAACAGTTCGGTTATAGAAAAGAGGACGAGTTGCAGAATTGCTGTGACTATTGTCATATTACAAAAACAGATTATAAAAAAAGACAAGCGCAACAATCGGATTTCGACTATAATTGGGAAACAGAGTTACAAAAGCTTTTCGGTCTAGAAAAGATGGGGGAATGATGAACATTCAAAGGCATAATATTGAAGATATGAGTCCGAAAGAAATAAGGCTAAATCTGTATATCACACAGTTCATTATTATCGGTATCGGTTGTTTACTAGCATATATATTATTTCGAGATATAAAATCGGTGTATAATCTGTGGAAATGGGAACCGATGTCTATACTTATAATAGGTGGCTTGTTAGCGATTGGTATTGTCTTATTAGATTATGTTGCGATGCGAGTATTTCCAGAGTCTTGGTTTGATGATGGTGGTATTAACGATAGGATGTTTCAAGGGATGTCAATTATGCATCTACTCGTTATTACGTTCGTTATCGGCTTTGCAGAAGAATTTTTATTTAGAGGTGTAGTGCAGACGCACTTTGGAATTGTAATAGCGAGTTTAGTATTTGCAGTGTTACATATTCGATATATAAAAAAGCCGTTTTTGTTTTGTTTCGTCTGTTTCATTAGTTTTGTCTTTGGTTATGTATTTGAATGGACAGGAAATTTGTTTATAACAATCTTTGCACACTTTCTTGTAGATTTTATAATGGGACTCCAATTAAGAAAATAAATGGAAGGTGGTGGTGAACAACATGAGAAAACGAATTCCTGACTTTGAAGAGGAATTAGAAGTTGAGCGAGTGGAAGAAAAAGAAGGTTTACCGCCGCGTAGTGAAATTCATAGAAATAAAGAGAACAAACAAAAGTTTAAAATGAATCATATTTTCGTCCGAGTTTTAACATTTCTATTCATATTACTACCAATTAGTATTTTATGGTATACAGATAAATATATTCAGGTGAAAAGCGATGGTAATAACGCTGGGAAAAGTGCATTTGAGGTCATTTTCTTTGATTCAGCTAAATCTGATTCCGAAGCATCTTCTGAGAAGATCGTAACGCATACGGTGAAAGAGGGAGAAACTTTAGAAAGTATAGCGAAGCAATATTTTTCAGATGAAACTGGGATCGAAGTAATTAAAAAGTATAATGACTTACAAGAAGATGAAGTGAATGTAGGTCAAGAATTAAAAATTCCGATAAAAGATAAGTCCACAAAACAAGAGAGTTAGTAAAACACTTACTATAAAAACTGAGGATTATCTTTATGAGGAAGGGCGTAAAAAATATATGATATGGATTATCTTATTAAGTACTTTCATATGTATTGGTATTATATTTCTTCTTGTCATGTATAGAGAAGCAATGCGTGATACGGTGCTAGAACATACTTTAATATTTGAAGAGTTTCCGAAAAGTTTTCAAAAAGTAAATGTATTTTTTATATCTGATATTCATAGAAGGGTCATTTCAAATTCGTTAATTGAACAAGTAAAAGGAAAAGTAGATCTTGTAATTATTGGTGGTGATTTAGCGGAAAAAGGTGTCCCTTTATCGCAAATCTCTGCAAATATACAAAAGTTAAGAGCGATAGCTCCTGTATACTTTGTATGGGGAAATAATGATTATGAGATTGAATATCATGAATTAGATGCTTTGTTATTAGAAAATAATGTGAAAGTTTTAGATAATACAAGAGTTGTATTTGAGTCTGAATTAGGAGAGAAAATTTGTTTACTTGGTGTAGATGATGTTGGGATGAAACGTGATCGTTTAGATTTAGCGTTGGCTGATTGTAAAGAAGATGGTTTTCGCATATTAATTAGCCACAACCCTGATATAATAAATAAAATGTCTGGAAAAGAACAAATCTCCCTTGTGTTAAGTGGACATACACATGGAGGACAAATACGATTATTCCCATCTGAAAAATATTTAAAAGGTGGCGTATATAAGCATTCAAATGTGACTCTTTTTGTTAGTAATGGCTATGGAACAACGTTGATTCCATTTCGTTTCCGAGCACCTGCTCAAACACATATTATTACGTTACAGGGAGGGAAATGATGCCAACTCTAAACGGAAAATATAACATAAAAGCTGTTTCGAATATAATTGGAATTCAGCCGAGTACGCTTCGTGCGTGGGAAAGACGATATCAAATTATTGCCCCAAAGCGGAATCATGCGGGGCATCGATTATATACAGAAGAGCATGTTCAAATTTTGAAATGGTTAATGGACAAGGTTTCTTCCGGCATGATGATTGGACAAGCAGTTCAATTATTAGAAGGGAATCGTTTGCAGAGCGATGTTCAAAAAGAAATACATTACGATAGAGAAGTTGTTTTAGTGGACGATTTACTACAAGCTTTGTTAAAATTTGATGAAATTACAACTTCTGCATTGTTAAACGAGGCTTTTAGTATTTATGCAACAGAAAAAGTTATAGCAAGTATTGTTCTTCAAGTGTCAAATAAATTGTTAAAGTTAAAAAATAATAATGAAGTTACAATGGTGCAGTTCCAATATGTTGTATCATTTTTACAAACTCGTCTAGGGATGGTGTATCATAATGCATCATCGTTTTCTTCTATACACAAAGTTGTTGTGTTGGAAAATAATATGTTGAAAGGGTTTGTTTTCTCAACGTACTTACGATTAAAAGGATATGAGGTGATATATATTAGGTCAAGCTTAGCAGAAGATCGTATTTTATTAGCTGTTGAGCAAATACAACCTACATATGTAGTAGTCTCTTTTGATAATGGACGAGAACTTAAGAACGTAAATGTATTACAAGGAAAAAATGAGACCTTTTCTGTTGGGGTTATAGGAGAAATAAGTGCTCGAGATCAGTTGAACATTCAAACAAACCTAATTGGTGATACGAAAGAAGAATGGGATGATTGGTTAAAAATGTTAGAATAGTTGTTCGAAAAGAACCATCTATTTTCTATTTCATATAATAAAAATTATATTCATTGGTTACGTAGGGAGGGTATGAGATGAGGCTGGAACGATTAAATTACAATAAAATAAAAATTTTCTTAACATTTGATGATTTATCTGAACGAGGATTAACGAAAGAAGATTTGTGGAGAAATGCACCGAAAGTACAGCAATTATTTCGTGATATGATGCAAGAAGCAAATAAGGAATTAGGATTTGAAGCGGATGGTCCGATTGCAGTTGAAGTATTTTCTCTACAAGCGCAAGGAATGGTCGTAATTGTAACGAAAGAACATCAAGAAGTTGATACAGATGATGAGTTCCGTGACGAGTTTATTGAAATGCAAGTGACTCTAGATGAAAGCGAGCATATACTTTATGAGTTTGCTACACTAGATGACGTAATTAACCTGTCGAATCGTTTATATAACCTTGATGTAACTGGCGGAAAATTATATACGTGGGATGGACGCTTCTATCTTTGGATGGAAGAAGAGGAGCAAATTCAATTACTGAAGGCAGATTTTATAGCTATTTTAGCGGAATATGGTAATCCGTCTACGGCAACTATTTATCGCCTAATGGAATATGGCAAAGAATTAATGGATTCTCAAGCAATTGAACAAATACACAATTACTTTGTGAAAAAAGAAAACCTTAGCTAATAAAATATAGCTAAGGTTTTCTTTTTCATTTACTTAAATGTATCTATTCAAATTGCTGTATGTAAGTAAAATAAAAAATATTTAAATATTTAAGTATTTTACTTTTCTAAAAGCGATAAAAGGACTATAATGATAGTGAAAACGCTTGCAACAGAAAATAGTTTGTATATATTTGTTAGCGTTTTCTATTGCATTCCAAATTTAACGGTGTATACTAGGCAATGAAGGTTTACTAAACAAGTGAAATTACAGGGGGTTTACTTACTATGGTAGCCGAAAAGGGAACTCAAACAAAAACACAACAACAAAGGGAACAACATTTTGAACTATTGAATTCAACACAAATTGTTATCAGTGAAGCGTTAGAAAAATTGGGTTATCCAAACGAAGTATATGAATTATTAAAAGAACCAGTTCGTATGATGACAGTGAAAATACCAGTTCGTATGGATGACGGGACTGTTAAAATATTTACAGGATATCGTGCACAACATAATGATGCTGTTGGTCCAACGAAAGGTGGAATTCGCTTCCATCCGAATGTAACAGAAAATGAAGTGAAAGCACTTTCAATCTGGATGAGTTTAAAATGTGGTATCGTTGATTTACCATATGGTGGAGGTAAAGGTGGAATTATCTGTGACCCACGTGAAATGTCATTCCGTGAGTTAGAAAGATTAAGCCGCGGTTATGTACGAGCAATTAGCCAAATCGTAGGACCGACGAAAGATATTCCAGCTCCAGATGTATTCACAAACTCTCAAATTATGGCGTGGATGATGGATGAGTATAGCCGTATTGATGAATTTAACTCACCAGGATTTATTACAGGTAAACCACTTGTATTAGGTGGATCACATGGACGTGAAACAGCAACAGCGAAAGGGGTAACAATTTGTATTCGCGAAGCTGCAAAAAAACGCGACATTGATATTAAAGGTGCACGCGTTGTTGTTCAAGGATTCGGTAATGCTGGTAGCTTTTTAGCTAAATTTATGCATGATGCAGGTGCGAAAGTTATTGCAATCTCAGATGCTTACGGTGCATTGCATGATCCAAACGGATTAGATATTGATTATTTATTAGACCGTCGCGATAGCTTCGGTACAGTAACAAAATTATTTAATAATACAATTTCAAATAAAGAATTGTTAGAACTTGATTGCGATATTTTAGTTCCAGCTGCAATTGAGAACCAAATTACAGAAGAAAATGCTAATAATATTAAAGCGAAAATCGTTGTTGAAGCTGCAAATGGTCCAACAACATTAGAAGCAACTAAAATTTTAACTGATCGCGGCATTTTACTTGTTCCAGATGTATTAGCAAGTGCTGGTGGTGTAACAGTATCTTACTTTGAGTGGGTACAAAATAACCAAGGTTACTACTGGACTGAAGAAGAAGTAGAACAACGTTTAGAAAAAGTAATGGTAAGATCATTTGATTCTATTTATGAAACAGCACAAGTTCGTAAAGTGAACATGCGTTTAGCTGCGTACATGGTCGGTGTTCGTAAGATGGCTGAAGCAAGTCGCTTCAGAGGTTGGGTATAATATTATAATGTGAGAAAACGTGATTCCTTTCGAGGGAATCACGTTTTTTTTGTTGAAGTATTAGAGTGAGGTGTTGTATATGGAAAATGAAATGATGGAACGAGTAGAACAACTAGAAGAAAAGGTTAAGAGGTTAGAGGGAGAACTCGCGAGAACGACGAAATCCGAAAAAACAAGTATCGTTCGGGTGTTCGGGGAAGGACTGCTGTTTTTAATATTTGGTGCGGTTGTAGTAGGGCCGATTATCGTCTTTGTAATCACGATTCTTACTTCGTTTGCTGAAAAATAAAAAGAAAAACAAAAGAACGCTTGTTCTACACGAACAAACGTGCTATACTTTCCTTAGATAAACAAAACGGAAATGATTTTAAGGAGAGATAAATGATGAAAATGACAGTAGACCAAAGATTTATGATGCCAGCGGATGTTGTAGAGCGAGTGGAAGTATTAAGAAACAAACAAAGTAAGCGCGGCACATTATTACAATCAGTAAATAAATTTTTCGGTTTAGATACGAAAGAAGATTGTGTTTGGTTTTACGGTTTTTATGGCGTTGCTGTAAGTATTTTATTATTTATGGTGTTCACATCAAATATTTTCGATTTTCTCTTCGCGTAAGAAATATGCTATAAGGGCATTGCTACCGAATACATATATAAAGAAGTAAGGTAATCTTCTGAAGCGGGAGTTGGTAGTAATGGCGATGTTTCCTATAGAACGTAATTATATTGGATATGGAAGTTCACGACCGGGAATCCCTCTTTCTAAAGTCAGATTTATTGTAAGTCATGATACGGGTAATCCTGGTAGCAATGCGATAGGGAATCGGGATTATTTTAATGAAATACAACCGAAAGCTTCGGCACATACATTTATAGATGACAAAACAATATTAGAAATTATTCCTATAAATGAAGTGGCCTACCATGTTCGATACGGTGTGTCGACGGATAATGACTTATATGGTTATGATGCGAATAAGGCGGCCATTGGAGTGGAACTTTGTTATGGCGGTGATGTTAACTTTTGGGAAGCATATACTCGTTTTACGTGGTATCATGCGTATTTATGTCAAAATTTCGGCTTAAATCCGAAAAAAGCTATCGTATCACATAAAACACTTGACCCAGCTAGAAAGATTGATCCTGAAAATGTATTAGGGAAACAAGGTATTAAATTTCAGCAGTTTTTAGCAGATGTCTATCGGATGTACGTTTCGTTTAGATGACAAATATATGAAAAATGAATACAATAAAGATAGGTGCCTACTGCTGTAAGTAGGTTTTTTCTTGTTTTTATAAATAGTGTATTGGTAGAAGACTAGGAGTGAGCCGGGTATGCAGAAAGAAACAGCTATCATAATTGGAGGCGGTCCGTGCGGATTAGCAGCAGCAATTTCGTTGCAAAAGGTAGGGATAAATCCGTTAGTAATTGAAAAAGGAAACATTGTAAATGCGATTTACAATTATCCAACTCATCAAACATTTTTCTCTTCTAGTGAAAAATTAGAAATTGGTGATGTAGCTTTTATTACGGAAAATCGTAAACCAGTTCGAAATCAAGCGCTTGCGTATTATCGTGAAGTAGTAAAGCGTAAATCTGTACGTGTAAATGCTTTTGAGCGAGTGGAGAAAGTTCAAAAAGATGGAGAAGTTTTTCATGTTGAGACAACAAAGCGTGACGGAAGTAAAGAAATATATATAGCGAAGTATGTTGTTGTAGCAACTGGATATTATGACAATCCAAATTATATGAATGTTCCAGGTGAGGAATTGAAGAAAGTAGCTCACTATTTTAAAGAGGGACATCCTTATTTTGATCGAGATGTAGTAGTTATAGGTGGAAAAAACTCGAGTGTAGATGCCGCGTTAGAACTTGTTAAAGCAGGTGCGCGTGTAACGGTACTATATCGCGGAAGTGAGTATTCACCAAGTATAAAGCCGTGGATTTTGCCGGAGTTTGAGGCATTAGTACGAAATGGCACAATTCACATGCATTTCGGGGCTCATGTGAAAGAAATTACTGAACATACGTTAACGTATACAGTGGATGGTGAGGCAAATACAATCCAAAATGATTTTGTATTTGCGATGACTGGTTACCATCCTGATCATAGCTTCTTAACGAAGATGGGTGTTCGAATTGATGAAGAGACAGGACGTCCGATTTATGCAGAGGATACGATGGAAACAAACGCTGAAAATATTTTCATTGCAGGTGTAATTGCTGCTGGAAATAATGCAAATGAAATATTTATTGAGAATGGTCGATTTCATGGGGATGCGATTGCGCAAACCGTTGCAACAAGAGAAATGTAAAAAGAAGCTGTCGAAATAAACTTCGACAGCTTCTTTTTTAATCGTGCATAAACATATTTTGGATTGTTTCATGTGAAGTCGTATTCTCTAGTGCAACTAATAATTTAATACGTGCTTTTTGAGCATTTAAACCGTATGTGAATACAATCCCCATATCTTTTAATTGTTTGCCGCCACCTTCATATGAATATACATCTTGAACGATGCCGTTGAAACAGCGAGAAACTAATACGACAGGAATGCCTTTATTTATTAATCGTTCTAGACTAGGAAGTGTTCTTGGGGGTAAATTACCTTGTCCAAGTGCTTCAATAACAATCCCGTCTACAGGAAGATTTTCAATTGCTGCTAACAATGTATCGTCCATACCAGCGTACGCTTTTAGAACGACTACATTTTTAGAAACCTTTTTTACTGAATATGTTTCGTGATGTACTAAAGCATGATGGAATACAACACCACGTTTTGTTACCATACCAATTGGTCCATATTGTGGACTTTGGAATGTTGCTACATTACTTGTATGTGTTTTCGTTACATTTGTAGCGCAATGAATTTCGTCGTTTAATACGACTAAAACGCCTTTTTCTGCGGCTTCATTACTGCTAGCGACTTTTACAGCTGATAAGAAGTTATATAGACCGTCAGCACCTAATTCATTGCTAGAGCGCATTGCGCCTGTCACAACGATCGGAATAGTTGCTTGTACTGTTAAATCTAAGAAATAGGCAGTTTCTTCTAATGTATCCGTACCATGCGTAATGACTACGCCATGAATGTTGTCTTGTTTTACTCTTTCATCAATGATGACTTGTAACTGTAACATTTCGCTCGGTGTCATATGGGGAGATGGTAGATGGAACACATCTTCAACGATTAAATCAACATCGCCTTCTAAATCAGGAATAAATTTTAAAAGAGGATTTTTTTCACCTGGTTGTACGACCCCAGTTTCTTTGTCTTCCTCCATTGCAATTGTTCCACCTGTGTGTAAAACTAGGATTCTTTTCAATGCTTATACCCCTTTCAAGTAAAAAAATACATTTAGAACATAACATGTTTTGAGTAAATTCGACAATGGAAATGTATAAAAGTATGCCTCGAAAATGACAATAAAATTAACTGCTATATGTACGATGTATAAAATCACGAAACGAAATGTGCAAATATAGTATAGGAGGGAGCTATTACGTTGAAAAAGATGGAGAGAATTCTTATTCGTATATTAATAATACAATTCATTTGTCTTTCTGTTGTGCAATTGTTATTTATACATAAGTCATCAGTTAAATATTTATCTAAAATTGTATATTATGAAGGTGTCATGGTAAAAAACAAAGCAGAAATCTTACAGGTGAATAGGTAGTTTTCATTTTCTTCTATGAAGGATTATGCTACAATAATTGAGGATTTAATGACTTGAAGCGAATGAGAAGAAGCAGGAGCATACCTGCTTTTCGTTTTGTTTTATAAGTGAAAAAATGAGGTGTTACAATGGATAAACAAATTTCAATTGCTATAGATGGTCCAGCAGCAGCTGGAAAAAGTACAGTTGCGAAAGTTGTAGCGAAGAAGCTTTCTTACGTTTATATTGATACAGGCGCAATGTATCGTACAATTACATATGCAGCCCTTGAGCAAAAAGTGGATATTGAAAATGAAGAGCAGTTAATGGAAGTTGTAAAAAATGTGAAAATTGAGTTTCAGCAAGGAGAAAATACACAACTTGTATTTTTAAATGGACAAGATGTTTCGGAAGTAATTCGTACACCAGAGGTGACGAATCGAGTATCGATTGTGGCAAAACATCGACTTGTTCGTGAAGAAATGGTACGCCGTCAACAAGAGTTAGCGGAAAAAGGCGGCGTTGTAATGGATGGCCGTGATATCGGTACACATGTGTTACCAGATGCTGAAGTGAAGATTTTTATGCTTGCTTCTGTTGAAGAAAGAGCAGAAAGAAGACATTTAGAAAATATGAATAAAGGTTTCGATTCTAATTTAGAGCAGTTAAAAGAAGAAATTGCTCAGCGTGATAAATTAGATTCAGAACGCGAAGTTTCTCCTCTGAAAAAGGCTGATGATGCATTGGAATTAGATACAACTTCTTTATCAATTGAAGAAGTTGTCCAAAAAATTATGAGTATTGTTTCAGGAGTATTTGCGAAATAAAGAAAGGGGATAGCCTCTTTCTTTTTTGTTTGTATAGAAATGTAAAGGATACGTGAATTGTGAGTCTCTTTCCTTGACAAATGATCGAATTTGTAAGAAGTTAGTAAAAGAGAGATAAAACTTTCAGAATATATTCGCTATTATATTTCAAAACATACTTTCTTCAAGATGATTTTGCTGTATACTATTTATATAGGTTTAATATATTTTCTAGTGAAATGTATGAAGCCTGAGTATGTAATGATAAATTCTTAAACATGCAAATGAAAACAATTGTTTTCATTTCGTATATACATAAAAAATGCTTTGTCAATTCTGTAGGGAGGTATTTCCATGGTAGAGAAAATGAATGAAGAAGTTATGGATTCAAAAGAATTACAAGTTGGTGACGTTGTTACAGGTTCTGTAACGAAAGTTGAAGAGAAACAAGTGCTTGTAAATGTTGGATACAAAACAGATGGCGTAATTCCAATTAGTGAATTAGCTAACGTTCATATTGAAAAAGCAAGCGATGTTGTAGAATTAGATCAAACACTAGAATTAAAGGTTATTAAATTAGAAGAAGAAGATCTTGTCTTATCTAAACGTGCTGTTGATGCAGAAAAAGCATGGGTAGAATTACAAGAAAAATTCACTTCTGGTCATGTGTTTGATGTTACTGTAAAAGATATTGTGAATGGTGGATTAGTTGTGGACCTTGGTGTTCGTGGTTTTATCCCAGCTTCACTTGTAGAAGTACATTATGTAGAAGATTTTACTGACTATAAAGGCAAAACACTAGCTGTGAAAATTGTTGAATTAGACCGCGAAAAAAATCGTGTGATTCTTTCACATAAAGCGGTAGTAGAATTAGAACTAGACTCTAAGAAAAAAGAAGCAATCTCTTCATTAAAAGAAGGAGACGTTGTTGAAGGAACAGTACAACGATTAACTGATTTTGGTGCTTTCGTTAATGTTGGTGGTGTGGACGGTTTAGTTCATATTTCACAAATTTCACACGAACGTGTAGAGCAACCTTCTGAAGTATTAGAGCAAGGTCAAAAGGTAAAGGTGAAGGTATTATCTGTTGATGCTGATACACAACGTATTTCTTTATCAATTAAAGCAGCTCAACCAGGACCGTGGGAAAATGTTGCTGGCGAACTAAAAGCTGGAGATATTCGTGATGGAATCGTAAAACGTCTTGTTACATTCGGTGCATTCGTTGAAGTTTTACCTGGCGTTGAAGGTCTTGTGCACGTATCTCAAATTGCAAATCGTCACGTGAAAAATCCAAATGAAGTATTGGAAATGGGACAAGAAGTAAAAGTGAAAGTGCTTGAAGTCCATGTAGCAGAGAAACGTATTTCTTTAAGTATAAAAGAAGCGCTTGAGGAAAATAATGTAATTGAAGATTACAGTCAGTATGAGCCAAATGCAGATTCTGCTACTTTCCAATTAAGTGATATTATTGGTGAACAACTGAAAAAATTAAAGAAATAAAGAGGGGTACAAGTGGTAAGGGCAAAACGTAAATTAGATCATATTGAATACGCTCTTTCTACTGGTCAGTCTCGTACGCATGGCTTTCATGATATTGATTTTGTGCATCAAAGCTTGCCAAATTCAAATTATGACACAATAACATGTGAAACAAAAATCGGCGAACTTTCACTAAGTTCGCCGATTTTTATCAATGCGATGACTGGTGGTGGAGGAGAGAAAACGTTACATATTAATGAACAATTAGCATATGTAGCAAAACATCATAACCTTGCTATGGCTGTAGGTTCGCAAATGGCGGCGTTAAAAGATGAAAGTGAGGCTGCTTCTTATAAGATTATCAGAAAGGTAAATCCGAATGGTATTTTCTTTGCTAATTTAGGTAGTGAGGCAACTATTGAACAGGCAGAGCGTGCCGTTGATATGATTGAAGCAAATGCATTGCAAATTCATTTAAATGTCATACAAGAGTTAACGATGCCAGAAGGAGACCGTGACTTTACTGGTGTACTTCAGCGCATTGAGAAAATTGTTTTAAATAGTAAAGTTCCTGTCATTGTGAAAGAAGTTGGATTTGGGATGAGTAAGGAAACAATGCAACAGTTAGCGAGCGTGGGTGTAACGGCAATTGATATTGGCGGACAAGGTGGTACGAATTTTGCTGCTGTTGAAAATGAAAGAAGACAGCGAATGCTCTCTTATTTTAATAACTGGGGCATACAAACAGCTACCTCGATTATTGAAGCAACCTCTACAAATAATAACCTCTCTTATATTGCATCTGGGGGTATACAAACAGCGCTTGACGTAGCGAAAGCAATCGCATTAGGGGCGAATACAACTGCGTTTGCTGGATACTTTTTACGCATTTTAATGCAAGATGGTATCGAGAAGTTAGTGGATGAAATTAACCTTTTACATACAGATTTGAAATTTATTATGACAGCTCTCGGTGCGAAGACGATAGAAGAGTTGCAATCTGTACCTCTTGTTGTAAAGGGCGAAACATATCATTGGTTAACGCAACGTGGTATTGATACAGCGCATTATAGTAGAAGATAAAAAATCAACCGTTTGGTTGGTTTTTTTGTTTTCTAATCGTTTTAGTAATATAAAGTGAGGAATGGAATTGATATTCTAGAAAAATGAAAATATTCCTATATGTAAACAGTATCTTGTGAAAGTTGCGACTGAAAAATATGCTATTGATTCATTGAAGGAGGCTTAATTGTATCAAAATAAAAGGGCGTAGATAAAAATAAAACGTAGAAAGTTTTTTATAGGAAATGTTATTTCGATATAAATATAAATTATAAAGAAATATGTAAAAGACGGTTTCGTACATTATCGAAACCGTCTTTTTGTATGCATTAGTGCTGATTCTGTTTGCGAGCTTGCTCTGGTGTATCCAGTCCAGTAGCACCCGGATATTGTAGTGATTGGTCACGGTCAGATTCAACGCGGCGTGATTCTCTTAGTTTTCGTTCTTGACGATCTTTACCCATAATGAATAGCACCTCCTTATTAAAAGTGTTGCTGTTATATGAAAAAACTATGCGCGAAGAAAGTGGATTAACTTTCATAAAAAGTTCCCATAATGGAAAACATAGGAGGTGAAATGATGGAAGGGAGTACTTTTTATTTTGTAGCTTGGATAGGGTGGATCGTCGTAACATTTTTTATGAAAAAGGACTCTATTCGGTGGAAAATAAGCGCTTGTATATTGATTTTTATTATTTGTTCTCCGTTACATGTAACGATTGCTTCATTTACGGTATCAGTAAATGCACTTTTGCTTTGTATTGTTGCTTTTATAGGAATCACGCTCTATTCTATTTGGAAAAAAATATATAGCTTACTTTCGGCACTTATTATTGCAATGTTATATACAAGTTTTCATTTGTTAGAAGTATATGATCCAATTTGGATTGTGGTGGACAGGTTGTTTTTGTTAAGCAGCGCCCTTGTGTATGCATCGGTTTTATTACATGAGGATCGCATATTACGATTATGTTCTCTTTATATAGGAATGTTACAGGGAGAATTGTTAGTGAAACTTATTTTTCGAAAGTTACATTTCCCTTATGATTACGGAAGTTTAGCGTTTTTTGATATCGTCGCCGTTTCTACATTGTTCATGGCAATTTTGTTTTGGATTGCAAAAGCATCAATATATATGGAACAGTTCAAGAGAAAAACACGTAAAAGAAAGGCGAGGGTAATACATGACTGAATATACACCGGCCATTTTATGCGGCGTAATAGCGGGGACAGTAACGAGAGTGCTAATGCTCCGGACGGATACGCGGCAATATCCGACGAGGCTCCATGGGAAAATTATTCACATTGCGATGGGGTTAATTGCAGCCGCTTTAGGAGCGATTGCAATTCCGTCCATTTTGAAAAAAGATTTTTCTGCCATTACGTTTCTTACGTTAGCAGCAACACAGTTTCGTGATGTGCGTAATATGGAAAGAAATACATTGCAACAATTAGATGGTTATGAGCTCGTACCGCGTGGAAATACATACATTGAAGGAATTGCATTAGTTTTTGAAAGTCGCAACTATTTGGCGATGTTAACGTCGTTTGCGACGACGTTTGCGTATATAGGGTTCCGTTCATGGATTGCTGGAGTAATTATGGCTATCATCGCATTTTTTATCGCGAAAAAATTAATGTCTGGCAGAAGGTTACATGATCTTGTTGATATCGAGCATGTTCCACTTCGTTTTGAAGGAGCAGGGCTGTATATTGATAATATTTACATTATGAATATTGGATTGCCAGCAAGACAAGAGGAAATTATGAAATATGGAATGGGTTTTATTTTAAAGCCGAAAACAATTGATGCGATGGTGACAATCTCCAACTTAGGACAACGACAGGCGATTTTACATGATGTTTCTGTTGCTTTAGGAATTTATAGAGATTCTGGTACGCCGGCGCTTGTACCGTTAGCGAAGCGTGATTTAGAGGATGGAAGAGTCGGAATCTTTGTCTTGCCGCAAGATCAAGATGCGGAGAAAGCGATAGGTGTCATAGGGAATGTGCCAACGTTAGAAAGTGCTGTTCATATGTCATCGGAAGCCCCGAAAGGAAGGGGAGATGAGGGATGATGTTAGAAAGTGTAATTCTCGCAGTTATTACAACAGCGCCGGAGAAATTTGCTGGTGGTGCCCCTTTGTTTACTTGTGAATCGACAGAGGAGTTAGAATTTGTTGCAAATAATTTAGAGGCAATTTTAGATGGTATTGCGCATCGCTTACAAGAGAATGTATATATTATTGTGAAACATTAGCAACGTGTGTTATAATGTGAGGTGTTTTGATACGTTGAGAAATATTCTGGAATGCAAATCCCTTCTTGCACAAAGAAGGGTTTTTTACATAATAAACAGAAGCAATTTGAAAGGATGAAAGTATATGCCGAAACCAGTAATAGCAATAGTAGGCCGCCCGAACGTAGGGAAATCTACTATTTTCAATAGAATTGTTGGAGAGAGAGTTTCAATCGTAGAAGATATTCCAGGTGTAACGCGCGATCGTATTTATAGCGCTGGAGAATGGTTAAATCATGAATTTAACATTATTGATACAGGTGGAATTGATATTGGAGACGAGCCATTTTTGACACAAATTCGTCAACAAGCTGAAGTAGCGATTGATGAAGCAGATGTTATCATTTTTATGACAAATGGTCGTGACGGTGTAACAGCAGCTGATGAAGAAGTTGCGAAAATACTATATCGTTCAAATAAACCAGTTGTACTTGCAGTAAATAAAGTGGACAATCCAGAAATGCGCAGTGACATTTATGATTTCTATGCATTAGGATTTGGTGAGCCATTCCCAATTTCAGGTACACACGGATTAGGATTAGGTGACTTATTAGACGAAGCTGCACAGCATTTTCCAAAGATTGAAGAAGACGGATATGATGAAGATACAATTCGTTTCTCTTTAATTGGACGTCCAAACGTAGGGAAATCATCACTTGTAAATGCTCTTCTTGGTCAAGAACGTGTAATTGTTAGTAATGTAGCAGGAACAACTCGTGATGCTGTCGATACACCATATAGCAAAGACGGAAAAGATTATGTAATTATCGATACAGCTGGTATGCGTAAAAAAGGGAAAGTGTATGAAAGTACAGAAAAGTATAGTGTACTTCGTGCATTAAGAGCGATTGAACGTTCTGACGTTGTTTTAGTCGTTTTAGATGGTGAAGAAGGAATTATTGAACAAGATAAAAAAATCGCTGGATACGCTCATGAATCAGGGCGAGCTGTCGTTATCGTTGTAAACAAATGGGACGCAGTGAAAAAAGATGAGAAAACAATGAAAGCATTTGAAGAAAACATCCGTGCTCACTTCCAATTTTTAGAGTACGCACCGATTGTGTTCTTATCTGCGAAAACGAGAAAACGTACACAAACGTTAATTCCAGTTATCGATGAGGTAAATGAGAGTCACAGTATCCGTATTCAAACGAATGTATTAAATGATGTAATTATGGATGCGGTAGCGATGAACCCAACGCCAACACATAACGGTAGTCGTCTGAAGATTTTCTATGCAACACAAGTTGCGGTAAAACCACCAACATTTGTTGTGTTTGTAAACGATCCAGAATTATTGCACTTCTCATATGAGCGCTTCTTAAAGAATCGTTTACGTGAATCATTTGGCTTTGTAGGAACGCCGATTCACATTATCGCTAGAGCAAGAGACTAATGGAGAGGATGTGATTTTATGACAAAAATCACAGTAGTTGGAGCAGGTAGCTGGGGAACAGCGTTAGCGATGGTATTAGCTGACAATGGGCATGATGTACGTATTTGGGGAAATCGTTCTGAACTTATGGATGAGATTAATACAAAACATGAGAATAGTCGATACCTTCCAGGAATTACATTGCCAAGCACAATCGTAGCCTACTCTTCTTTAGAAGAAGCATTAGTAGATGTAAATGTAGTACTTCTTGTAGTACCAACGAAAGCGTACAGGGAAGTATTGCAAGACATGAAGAAATATGTAGCGGGTCCGACTACTTGGATTCATGCAAGTAAAGGAATTGAACCTGGTACGTCAAAACGTATTTCGGAAGTGATTGAGGAAGAAATTCCAGAGAACTTAATTAAAGACGTTGTTGTACTGTCTGGACCGAGTCATGCTGAAGAAGTTGGTTTACGTCAAGAGACGACGGTTACATCAGCGGCGAAGCGTATGGAAGCGGCTGAGGAAGTACAAGACTTGTTTATGAATAGTTACTTCCGTGTATACACAAATCCAGATATCGTTGGAGTTGAACTTGGTGGTGCGTTAAAAAATATTATCGCATTAGCTGCGGGGATAACTGATGGACTTGGATTAGGTGATAATGCGAAAGCGGCATTAATGACGCGTGGTTTAACGGAGATTGCTCGTTTAGGAAGAAAAATGGGTGGAAATCCGTTAACGTTTGCTGGTCTAACTGGTATGGGTGACTTAATTGTAACTTGTACAAGTGTCCATAGCCGAAATTGGCGTGCTGGAAATATGCTTGGAAAAGGACACTCTTTAGAAGAAGTGTTAGAAAGTATGGGTATGGTTGTAGAAGGTGTAAGAACAACGAAAGCTGCTCATGAATTGGCAGAGAAAATGGAAGTGGAAATGCCGATTACAGCTGCTTTATATGACGTGCTATTTAATGGGAATAATGTAAAAGATGCAGTAGGCTCATTAATGGGACGTGTTCGAAAACACGAAGTAGAAGCTATACCTGACTTACTGTAAAGAAAAGCGACAGGAGTACAATTGTACTTCTGTCGCTTTTTATTTTTTTGGGTCTTTTCACCATTTTTTTATTTTTGCATAGGATGAAGAGTAACTTGAGGAGAGGGTGAAAAGAATGGATAATAACATTTTTAATAACATTGAAAAAGAAGCGAAAGTGAATAAAGAAGATATTTTTAAATTAGCATCATCTGTACAAAATGCGAATTTACGTGATGAGACTGTGCTTCGCCAATTGATTCATCAAGTCGCTCTTATGGCAGGACGTGAAGTGCCAAAAGAACAAGAGGATCAAATTGTAAAAGCGATTATTAACAATAATATGCCAGCAGATTTTGGCTCGTTAAGCAAAATGTTTAAAAAATAAAATATGAGAAACAAAGAGTTTGTAGATTGCATATGATAGCCATGAAAGTATGGGAATAGAGCTGTTTTGGGCATATTTGGTCAACCGAAGCGAGAGGATACACTCGCTTCGGTTTTTATGTTTATGGAGACTAGTGGAAAATACTGAAAAACGTATTGATTACAGTTACACATTCGCAATTTGTAGTAAAATGTTCTTTTTATATTTGTTTAAAGATTTTAATTTGTTAAAATAGTATAAAAATAGATTAATAAAAAGGGGTGTGTATATGTCGGAAGGGCTTATAAAAATGTGGTTTGCATTAGGGGCAATTGGATTTATGTTTTTTGCAGTAAGTTTTATTTTGCTAAGCAGATATAAAATAAAGAATAAAATTTTGAAAGGGATTACAGCTTTGGTAGCCTACACCCTTATGGTTGTATCAGGAATTGTTATATTTCTTGTTGTATTTAGTGGGCCTGTACAGCAGTAAAGGGGATGGTCTCGAAAATACTACATACGGAGCAAGTTATATTAGTATGAAAAGGTGGTTACTAGTGAAAAAAATCCATATTATTTTAATATTTTGTTGTATCAGCCTTTTAACAGGATGTCTGTATCCGAAAGAAAATATGAAACAAAATGCTGTCCCTTATGAAGATCAGCTACAGGTCGTTCAAAAAGCTGTTGCGACATTTAAGGAGCAAAATAGTGGGATATTGCCAATTAAGACGCGGGATATGAATACGCCTATTTATCAAAAGTATCCAATCGATTTTCAAAAGATTGCTCCGCGTTACATACAAGAAGCGCCAGGGAACGCGTATGAAAGCGGAGGAGTCTATCAATACGTATTAATAGACGTTGAAACAAACCCGACAGTAAAGTTAATTGATGTTAGGATGGCTGAACAAATTCAGGAATTATCTTTAAAGCTTCGGATGTATCGAGATGAACATCAATATCCACCTTTTAAAAAGGTAATTTCAGATGGAGTGTATGAATTAGATTTCAAAAAACTAGGATATAAAGATGTACCGCAAGTGACAAGTCCGTATTCTGGTAAAGGGCTTCCGTTTGTAATCAATGAAAAAGGAGAGATTTTTGTTGATTATAGAATCGATTTATATGAAGCGTTGAAAAAAAATGAAGGGCAATTTAAGGAGGGAGAAGATATTAGGAATATACTTTCGAAAGATTCTCCATTTGTACCTGCGTATTCTTTGCCGTATACGGTAAAGGATGGAGAACCAATTTTTTTAAAATCATAAGTCATGAACCTTTCTTTTAGTGAATAAGTTCTAGAAGAAAGGTTTTTTATGTTACACAACTTGCGATGCAAACAAAAGGTATTTTTTAATAGTCATATGAAATTGGACAAAATTATATGATATATTGTCCGAACTTCTAGAATACCATTATATTATATCAGATATTATAGGCAACGTTAGAGAAGGTATTAGTTGACTATAAACGTGGAATTATTCCCAAAAATATTGAGGGAGGGAATCACTTGGAAAAGGTAGATATTTTTAAAGATATTGCGGAACGCACAGGCGGTGATATTTATTTTGGAGTTGTAGGAGCTGTTCGAACAGGGAAATCAACATTCATTAAAAAATTTATGGAACTTGTAGTTATTCCTAATATTGAGAATGAATCTGACCGTCAAAGGGCGCAGGATGAACTGCCTCAAAGTGCTGCTGGACGTACAATTATGACGACGGAACCGAAGTTTGTTCCAAACCAAGCGGTTTCTATCGAAGTAGATGAAGGTCTTGAAGTGAATATTCGATTAGTAGATTGCGTCGGATATACGGTTCCAGGAGCAAAAGGCTATGAAGATGAGAATGGCCCGCGCATGATTAATACTCCTTGGTATGAAGAACCTATTCCATTCCATGAAGCTGCAGAAATTGGAACACGTAAAGTAATTCAAGAACATTCAACAATTGGTGTTGTAATTACAACAGATGGAACGATTGGTGAAATTCCAAGAAGAGATTATATAGAGGCAGAAGAACGCGTCGTAAATGAGTTAAAAGAAGTCGGAAAACCTTTCATTATGATCATCAACACTGTACAGCCATATCATCCAGATACAGAGCAATTGCGTCAAAGTTTATCTGAAGAATATGATATCCCAGTCATTGCGATGAGTGTCGAAAGTTTAAGAGAAACAGATGTGTACAATGTGCTTCGAGAGGCGTTATTTGAGTTCCCTGTTTTAGAAGTGAATGTGAACCTTCCGAGCTGGGTAATGGTGTTAAATGAAGGGCATTGGTTACGCCAAAGTTATCAAGAAGCTGTTCAAGAGACTGTTAAGGATATAAAACGTCTTCGTGATGTGGACCGTGTCGTGTGGCAGTTTAGTCAGTATGAATTTATTGATCGAGCGAGCCTAGCTGGCATTGATATGGGGCAAGGCGTAGCAGAAATTGATTTATATGCACCAGATGAATTATATGATCAAATTTTAAAAGAAGTAGTAGGGGTAGAAATTCGAGGGAAAGATCATTTATTGAAGCTTATGCTCGATTTATCCCATGCGAAAATAGAATACGATCAAGTGGCGGATGCCCTGCGCATGGTAAAGCAAACAGGATATGGTGTAGCGGCGCCTGCGTTAGCTGATATGAGCTTAGATGAGCCAGAAATCATCCGGCACGGTTCAAGGTTTGGTGTGAAATTAAAAGCTGTAGCTCCATCTATTCATATGATTAAAGTAGATGTGGAGTCTACGTTTGAACCAATCATTGGTACTGAAAAGCAAAGTGAAGAATTAGTTCGTTATTTAATGCAGGATTTTGAA
Source organism: Bacillus sp. EB106-04-02-XG92 (assembly GCF_058791995.1). Classification (NCBI taxonomy): domain Bacteria; kingdom Bacillati; phylum Bacillota; class Bacilli; order Caryophanales; family Bacillaceae; genus Bacillus; species Bacillus sp. EB106-04-02-XG92. The sequence goes on along the minus strand of NZ_JBYTEA010000005.1, from coordinate 418,730 downwards.
GATGATCCATTATCAATTTGGAATTCTGACATATTTGGACGTTCGCTAAGCTCTATTGTTCGAGAAGGCATTCAAGCGAAACTATCTTTAATGCCAGAAAATGCGAGATATAAATTAAAAGAAACGCTAGAAAGAATTATTAATGAAGGATCTGGCGGATTAATTGCGATTATATTATAAGAAAAAAATCCCTCTCATCGTAGAGGGATTTTTTTAATTTTTGCATATAAAATAGAAAAATAAACAGTCATTATCTAATATATTGTTGTAAATTGTCAAGTTTCATCAGATTTTCACATTTTAAGAGTAACAATTTCCTTAAAAATATTGAATTATAAAGGAGAATCGTATAATATAGGCGTTGATAATGATTTATCTACATCTTTGTAGTATAGAATTTGCAAAAATTGCCTACAAATGAAAGTAAGACTCATTTTATGATCATTATACAGTCTTATCTTTGGGAGGAGGTGAATGGCATGAACAAGACAGATTTAATCAATGCTGTTGCAGAAGCAAGTTCCCTTTCTAAAAAGGACGCAACAAAAGCAGTAGACGCTGTTTTTGATTCTATCTTAGAAGCTTTAAAACAAGGTGATAAAGTACAACTGATCGGATTCGGTAACTTCGAAGTTCGTGAGCGTGCGGCTCGTAAAGGTCGTAACCCACAAACAGGTGAGGAGATTGAAATCGCTGCAAGTAAAGTACCTGCATTCAAACCTGGTAAAGCGTTAAAAGATGCGGTTAAATAATCCTTACATATTAACAGGGAAGAAGAGTTTCCTTTTTGGAAACTCTTCTTTTTGCTTTTAAAAACATAAATATGCTAGAATGTGTTCGTATCACTTTTAGGTTTTCGGGAGGGCTAGCGGATGGCAAAAGTTAATTTAGAACAAATTGAACATGCAGTACGCCTTATTTTAGAGGCAATCGGAGATGACCCAAATCGTGAGGGAGTACTTGATACACCAAAGCGTGTTGCAAAAATGTACGCAGAAGTGTTCTCAGGTATGCATGAAGATCCGAAAGAACATTTACATAAAGTGTTCGGAGAAGATCACGAGGAGCTTGTATTAGTAAAAGATATACCGTTTTATTCGATGTGTGAGCATCATTTAGTTCCATTCTATGGAGTTGCTCACGTTGCATATATTCCGCAAGGCGGAAAAGTGACAGGGTTAAGTAAATTAGCTCGCACTGTAGACACAATTGCACGTCGTCCACAACTACAAGAACGTATTACATCAACAGTAGCGAACTCTATTATGGAAGTACTAGAGCCGCATGGTGTAATGGTAGTAGTAGAAGCGGAACATATGTGCATGACGATGCGTGGCGTGAAAAAGCCAGGTGCGAAAACAGTAACAACAGCAGTACGTGGTGTGCTAGAAAATGATGCTGCGGCACGTAGTGAAATTTTATCTTTTATTAAAACGAAGTAAAGAAAAGTGGGAAACTGCTTTTCTTTTTTTTTTTTTGTAAATAAATGATATAGTTTTAGGAAGACAGAGTGAGAATAGAAAGACTCCTTACAAGAATGGAAGATGTTATTTCATTCGGTGGAAGTTTAGAAAGAGTAGCCAAGTTTTGGTTATAGAAAATAGAATGTATGTGTTATAATAAGTTTTATGAATTAGAAAACAAGGGTGATTTTTGTGTGTGACATCTACGGAGGGTATGCGGGTATAAGAGAGAAATTGATGGAGAAATTACGCCATCCTTATTTTATAAACTATATTGAAGAACCATATATTGATGAAGAGAAAATAGCATTGTTATATGGTGCTTTAAAAAGTGCAAAATTACATATAGAACAAATTGAGCATTATGTAGTAACGATTATGCTTGTTCAAATTGCGCTTGATACACATGAAAGAGTATCAAATAAGGCAGGGGAAGAAGCAAATGAATCGCATAAACGTCGTCAGTTAACAGTGCTTGCTGGTGATTACTATAGCGGGTTATATTATTACTTATTGTCTATGAATCGTGATATTGTTTTAATTCGTGCGCTTGCTGAAGGAATTAAAGAAATTAATGAACACAAAATAATGTTATATCAAAAAGCGCATAAAACGATGGATAACATAATGGAAAGTGTAGTAACGATTGAGTCTGCACTCTTACAAAAAACATGTAATCATTTTCATTTATCGCATTGGAAGCCGTTTATAACGTATGTACTAGGAAAAAATCGTCTTCAAAAAGAATGTGAACGATACGCTGATAAACAACATTCACCTGTTTTTCAAGCTGTTCAAGAGATTTTGAACGATAAAGCAGATGCAGAAACAGTTATGAATGGATGGATGATGGAACTCAGAAAGAAAGAAAATCAATTTTTAGAAAATCACACAGATATAAGCGAAATAAACTCTGTGTTAAGAGATAAATCGAAGACATAAGCAATTTTACATTGGAAGAAGGTACGAGCATGCAACAATCAAAAGAAGAAAGAGTACATGATGTATTTGAGAAAATCTCTGATAAATATGATGTAATGAATTCTGTAATTAGTTTTCAAAGACATAAAGCGTGGCGTAAAGAGACGATGCGCATTATGGATGTAAAACCAGGTAGTAAAGCACTTGATGTATGCTGCGGGACAGCGGACTGGACAATTGCACTAGCTGGAGCGGTAGGTGAACAGGGCAAGGTTGTTGGTTTAGATTTCAGTGAAAATATGTTATCTGTCGGTAAGCAAAAGGTAGAGGCGTTACAATTAAAACAAGTGGAACTTCTACACGGGAATGCGATGGAACTTCCATTTGAAGATAACACATTTGATTATGTAACGATTGGATTTGGTTTACGTAACGTACCGGATTATATGCACGTATTAAAAGAAATGACGCGTGTAGTAAAACCAGGTGGAAAAGTAATTTGTTTAGAAACATCTCAGCCAACAATGATTGGTTTTCGACAAGGGTATGTTTTATACTTTAAATATATCATGCCTTTATTTGGAAAGTTATTTGCGAAAAGTTATAAAGAATATTCATGGTTACAAGAATCTGCTAGTACATTCCCTGGTATGAAAGAATTGGCTAATATGTTCGAAAAAGCTGGACTTGAACGTGTACAAGTGAAGCCGTTTACTTTTGGGGTAGCAGCGATGCACTTAGGTATGAAACCAGAATCAAAATAGAAAAAGAAAAAAGAAGTTTTAGGTTAAGGTGAACAATATGAAGTTACAACTTATGTACTCTTTTTTACGATCGGATATTAATGTGATAGAAAAAGAATTAAAAAAGACAGTTGCTTCTGAACAGCCATTAGTAGAAGAGGCGGCATTACAACTTATTGAAGCTGGTGGGAAGCGAATTCGTCCTGTATTTGTCTTGCTTGCGGGGAAATTTGGAGATTATAAGTTAGATGCAATTAAGCATGTAGCTGTTGCGTTAGAACTTATTCATATGGCTTCTCTTGTTCACGATGATGTTATTGATGCTGCGTTTTTACGACGTGGTAGTGCAACTGTGAATGCGAAATGGGGAGATCGCATTGCAATGTATACAGGGGACTATCTATTCGCTAAGTCTCTTGAATGTATTACAAATATCGAAATTCCTGAGGCGCATCAGGCGTTATCGCATACCATTTTAGAAGTGTGTAAAGGTGAAATTGAACAAATTAAAGATAAGTATAACTATGATCAAAATTTAAGAACGTATTTAAGAAGAATAAAGCGAAAAACAGCATTATTAATTGCTGCGAGTTGCCAATTAGGAGCAATTGCTGCTGGCGCTAATCGTGATACGGTAAATCGTCTGTTTTGGTATGGGTATTTCGTAGGAATGTCGTATCAAATAATTGATGATATTTTAGATTTCGTTTCCACAGAAGAGAAACTTGGAAAGCCTGCTGGTGGAGATTTGCTACAAGGGAATATTACGCTTCCTGCCCTATATGCGATGGAAGATCCGGTTCTTTGTAAAAAAATCAAATCTGTACATGAAAATACAACAGCGGATGAAATGAAAGAAATTATTGAGGCTGTAAAGAATAGCGCTGCTATTGATAAAGCATTTGCGTTTAGTGAACGTTATTTACATAAAGCATTAGAAATTATAAAACCACTTCCACGTGGACAAGCGAAGTATGCATTACAAAATGTAGCAAAGTATATTGGAAAACGAAAATTTTAGTGTTTTTTCTAAAAAATAAAATAATCTCTCTATTTCAAAACTATTGCACAATTGTGATAAGGGTGTTAATATGTGTGTGGGGATATACAATTACATACATAATTCAGAAGTGGAGAGATTTTTTATGGAAAAAACATTTCTAATGGTTAAACCAGACGGTGTACAACGTGCCTTCATTGGGGAAATTGTAGCTCGTTTTGAGAAGAAGGGCTTTCAATTAGTTGGTGCAAAATTAATGCAAGTCACTCCGGAAATTGCTGGACAACACTATGCTGAGCACACAGAGAAACCTTTCTTTGGTGAATTAGTAGACTTTATTACATCTGGCCCTGTATTCGCAATGGTATGGCAAGGTGAAGGTGTAGTAGATACAGCTCGTAACATGATGGGTAAAACAAGACCACATGAAGCAGCTCCTGGAACAATTCGTGGAGATTTCGGTGTAACTGTTGCGAAAAACATTATCCATGGTTCTGATTCGTTAGAAAGTGCAGAGCGCGAGATTGCTATTTTCTTTAAAGAAGAAGAATTAGTTGACTACTCAAAATTAATGAATGAATGGATTTACTAATTATTTTGAAATAATTTGTAAACGCTTTAATCACTGTGATAATAGTAGAAAGTGCAAGGAGAATAGGGGTATTCTTCTTGCACTTTTTTTATTTCAATTAGTTACGAAGTTTAGGCTGTTATGATATATTGATATGTAAAGTAAACGGCCTATCGGGGAATAAGCGAATGGCTGATGTAGTATATAATTTTTTTATATTTTTAGAGTAATGAAGGATAATTTTATTGCTTAATATAGCGAGATAAATACATATACGAAAAGAGGAATAACGTATGCGATATATTACAGCTGGTGAATCTCATGGTCCACAACTTACAACGATTATAGAAGGTGTACCAGCAGGTCTACCAATAGTTGCGGCTGATATAAATGAAGAGTTAGCTAGAAGGCAAAAGGGATATGGGCGTGGTAGACGCATGCAAATCGAAACAGATCAAGTGCAAATTGTAAGTGGTGTTAGACATGGAGAGACATTAGGTTCTCCAATTGCACTTGTTGTTGAAAACCGTGATTTTGCACATTGGACAAAAATTATGGGTGCAGAGCCGCTAACGGAACAAGAAGAAAAAGAAATGAAAAGGAAAGTAACAAAACCAAGACCGGGACATGCTGATTTAAATGGTGCGATTAAATATGGTCATAGAGATATGAGAAATGTACTGGAACGTTCTTCAGCTCGCGAAACGACAGTACGTGTTGCTGCTGGTGCAGTTGCTAAAAAAGTGTTAGCGGAACTTGGTATTACAGTAGCGGGCCATGTAATTGAAATTGGCGGCGTTGAGGCTAAGGAGACTACGTATCGTTCAATTGAAGAATTAAAAATCATTACAGAAGCATCACCCGTACGTTGTTTAGATGAAGAAGCTGGTAATCAAATGATAAAAGCAATTGATGATGCGAAATCAAATGGTGATTCCATCGGTGGCATCGTTGAAGTAATTGTGGAAGGAATGCCAATTGGGGTCGGTAGCTATGTACATTATGATCGAAAACTAGATGCAAAATTAGCGGCTGCAATTATGAGCATTAATGCTTTTAAAGGTGTCGAGATTGGAATTGGTTTTGAGGCAGCACATAGACCAGGTAGCGAAGTTCATGATGAGATTCTTTGGAATGAAGAGCATGGATATACACGAAGAACAAATAACGCAGGTGGTTTAGAAGGCGGAATGACGACTGGAATGCCAATTGTTGTGCGCGGTGTGATGAAACCGATACCTACACTATATAAACCTCTTCAAAGTGTCGATATTGATACGAAAGAGCCTTTTACAGCGAGTATTGAACGTTCAGATAGTTGTGCTGTTCCAGCGGCTAGTGTCGTTGCAGAAGCGGTTGTAGCTTGGGAATTAGCGACAGCTTTAATAGAACAATTCGGATTAGATCGTATCGACCTTATTCGTGAAAATATTGAGAAACATAATGAATATGCGAGGGGATTTTAATGGAAAACATACATATTCAAACGAAATCAAAAGAATATGATGTACATGTAGGAAAAAAATCGTTGTCACATTTGACAACAATCGTTCAAAACATGCAGCCATCTGTATCAAATATTATGATCATTTCAGATGAAGCTGTTGCGTCTTTACACTTACAGACAGTTTTAGATGTGTTGCAAATAGAGCAAAAAGTATTTTCATTCGTTGTACCGAGTGGTGAAAAAGAGAAGTCTTTTGAAAACTTCTATGCGGCTCATACGTCAGCTCTTGAAAATAAATTAGATAGAAATTCTTTAATTATCGCACTTGGAGGCGGGATGATTGGAGATTTAGCTGGTTTTGTTGCTGCATCGTTTATGCGTGGAATTCGCTTTGTTCAAGTTCCAACGACTCTATTAGCTCACGATAGCGCGGTAGGTGGGAAAGTAGCGATTAATCACCCATTAGGTAAAAATATGATAGGGGCATTCCATCAACCAGAAGCAGTTGTATATCATACGCCGTTTTTACAGTCTCTTCCTGAAAAAGAGTGGCGTTCAGGTTATGCAGAAGTGATAAAACATGCTCTTATTGGTGATGTAAAGCTGTATCATTGGCTGAAAGAAGAAGTGCAAACATTATTAGACCTTCGTGATGAGAAATTAATCCACATATTAACGAAGGCGATTCCTGTTAAGGCAAACATTGTATCGCAAGATGAAACAGAAAAAGGTGTACGTGCTCATTTGAACTTTGGACATACGTTAGGTCATGCTCTTGAAAAAGAACTAGGATATGGAAACATTACTCACGGTGACGGAGTAGCGGTTGGGATGTTATTTGCTTTATTTTTAAGTGAGCAAGTGTACAATGTTGATCTGTCTTATGAAGAGATGAAGCAGTGGTTCTTAAAGTACGGCTATCCCAAAATGCCAAGTGATTTGAATGTAGAGCGTCTCGTTCAATTGATGAAACAAGATAAGAAAGCGAATGCTGGAGCAATTCATATGGTATTAATGCAGGAATATGGGGTAGTGAATGTCGTATCTATTTCAGATGAGACTGTTCATATTGCGTTAGAGGCATTTCAAAAGGATATGGCTTAAGAAGTGTTAGAGGTATTCTCGTAATAGTGGCGGTTAAGATAAACGATTACAGTGAGGGATTGCAACCGTCGCGTAATCGAATTGAATAAAATGACTGGGGGAAGAAAAATGAGAGTGAAAGAGCAATTGTTAACTTTGAGAGCATATGTACCTGGGAAAAATATTGAAGAAGTAAAAAGGGAATATGGGTTATCAAAAATTGTGAAATTAGCATCGAACGAAAATCCATTCGGTTGCTCAGCACATGTAACAGAAGCATTAACTTCTTTAGCGAGTCAATACGCTCTTTATCCAGATGGGTATGCTTTTGAACTTCGAACAAAAGTAGCTGAGCAGTTAGGTGTTAAGGCCGAACAACTGTTATTTGGTAGTGGCTTAGATGAAGTCATTCAAATGATTAGTCGTGCATTACTACACGAAGGAACAAATGTTGTAATGGCGAATCCAACATTCTCGCAATACCATCACCATGCTGTTATTGAAGGGGCAGAAGTTCGTGAAGTACCACTGAAAGATGGTATTCACGATTTAGATGCGATGTTACAGCAAGTAGATGATAAAACGAAGATTATATGGATTTGTAACCCGAATAATCCAACAGGTACATATGTAGAGAAACAAAACTTACTTTCATTTTTAGAATCAGTTCCTAAGTCAGCGCTCGTTATTATGGACGAAGCATACTATGAATATGCGGGAGCAGAAGACTATCCGCAAACACTACCACTTCTTGAAAAGTATGAAAACCTTATGGTTTTACGCACGTTTTCAAAAGCATATGGTTTAGCTGCTTTCCGTATTGGATATGCGGTTGGTAATGAGAAGTTAATTGGGCAGTTAGAAGTAGCAAGATTACCATTTAATACATCGACTGTAGCGCAATCTGTAGCACTTGCTGCATTAGAAGATCAAGCGTTTTTACAAGAATGTGTGAAAAAGAATGAAGAAGGATTAAATCAATATTACGCGTTTTGTAAGGAATATAACGTATTCTATTATCCATCTCAAACAAATTTCATTTTCTTAAAACTAGGTATTCCTGGTAATGAGGCTTTCGAGCGATTAATGAAGAAAGGCTATATTGTTCGTTCTGGTGCTGCATTTGGTATACAGGATGGTATTCGTATTACTGTCGGTTTGAAAGAAGAAAATGATGAAATTATAGAACTATTGAAAGAGATTGTAAACGAGCAAGTAAAGAAAGAAGAAACATACTCTTAAGAGTTTGTAAAGGCTCCTAATATAGGAGTCTTTTTTATTTAAATAAAGAAGAACTGTAAAGAGTTCGTGCGGGTCAATAATCAATAAGGAAAGTTATTTGCAAGGTAATGAAAGAAAACGGTACAATAGAAAGTAGTAATGCGGTATCGGTGTCATATTCGAATCGTTATGAGTGAAAGTACAAGAAGCAGTATGCTCTTTCTAAAGGTAGCGTTGTTACACCTAGTTGCTTATGATAAAGTGAAACTTTAATGAGTGAGGGGATGCTCATCCCCTCACTCATTATTAGCCCGCACCAATCGGGCTGCCTGCAAATAGCGGGTGAAATGAACAGAAAAGAATATTCTTTATAATTAAAGGAGACGTTTATGCAAAAGTTTGAACAAGCTGTTTCATATATTGAAAATGGTGAAGCAGAAAAAGGATTACAATTATTAAAAGAACAATTAAAAATTGCGAATGATGAAGAGAAGTATGATATCGCTCGCTATTATCATACACTTGGATTTATGGATGAAGCGTTAGCTATTACAGAAGATTTACGTTTATTGTATCCGGAAGAAAGTGAATTCACTGTATTTTTAGCAGAATTATATATTGATCTAGATAAAGAAGATGAAGCGATTGAAGTACTTCATGATATTCCGGAAAATGATGATTTATATGTTCAATCGTTATTACTTGTTGCGGATTTATTCCAAATGCAAGGTTTCGATGATGTAGCAGAACAAAAACTATTAAAGGCGAAAGAAATGATGCCCGACGAGCCAGTTATTACGTTTGGATTAGCAGAGTTATATAGTAGTAAAGGAGAAGAACAAAAGGCAATCACTTATTATGAGTCGCTATTAGCGGAACATAAAGTAATGGGTGGTGTTGTCATTGCACTTCGCCTCGGAGAAACATTAAGTGCGATTGGAAATTGGGAAGAAGCAATTTCTTATTACGAAGCAGGTTTAGAGGAACAAAAAGATATTCACTCATTATTTGGATATGCCTTCACGTTATACCAAGGTGAAGAATATCAACGAGCAATTGGTGCTTGGCAAGAGCTAAAAGAATTAGATCCTGAGTATGCATCACTTTACATGTATTTAGCGAAAAGCTATGAAAAAGAAGGAATGCTTCAAGAAAGCTATGAAACACTTCATGAAGGAATTAAAGTAGATGAGCTTTCTGTACCATTTTATGTAGAATTAGCGAACATTGCGGCGAAATTAGGAAAAATAGCTGAAGCAGAGGAAGTACTTCAAAAAGCGCTTGAGTTAGATCCAGGACATTTAGGTGCAACATTAAAATATGCGTATATCTTAAAGGAACAAGAAAAGTATGAAGAGCTAATTGCTGTTGTAGAGCGTGCAATTGATAGCGGAGAACCAGATACACAACTACTTTGGGATCTTGCGTTTGCAAAAAAACAATTAGAAATGTATTCGGATGCATTAAAACACTATGAAAGTGCATATACTTCTTTTAAGAATCATCCAGACTTCTTGGAAGAGTACGGTTATTTCTTATTGGAAGAAGGAATGCGAAAAGAGGCGAAAGAAGTATTTACTCAGTTAATACAACTAGACCCGACACAAATTCATATTGAAGAATTGTTATATAATTTAGAGGATTTTTCATAAGTTGGAAGGAAACTGAATGCCGCTTCTTGAATCTAAAAAGAAAAGAGAAAGACAGAGGAGGGACTTAATTGCTATGAATACCCCTGTTTCTGTAAACGAGAAGAAGGATTTTGTGAAATGGTTTTTGAATAATTACCAACTGAAACAGCGTGAATGTGTATGGATTTTGAATTATTTAATGAGTCACGACCAATTGATGCATAAAGTCCACTTCGTAGAGCATGCAAAATATTGTCCGCGTGGCTTAGTGATGTCCGCGAATTGTGTAAAAGATACACCGTTTCACTTTTTTAAACAAAATGTTATGACAACAGATGCTGAAAAATCGTTCCATGATATTCGTTTAAATCGAGATGAGGATATTTATATTCAACTCAATTTTAAATCATCATTTCAAAATGCCAATTATGTAGCTGTATTAGAAGAAAACCCGTATTTACCAAAGCATATTGAAGTAAATGAAAAAGATCGTTTACTTGCAGAAAGATTTTTAGAAGAAAGTGTATTTTCTTTTAGAAGAGAACGCCTTTTGAAACAAATTGATGAAGCGCTAGATAAGCAAGATAAGGAAGCGTTTCATAAGTTAACGGCGGAGTTAAAGATGTTGTAGAATTCATTTGGATTCATAAAATTTTACAAATTTCAGACTTTTTATGAAAAACTACCTTAATATAGGTAGTTTTTCTTTTTTTACCTCTTTTAGTATGGTTTAATATATATAAAGTGAAAGTTCTGTCATTTACAAGGGAGGAGGGAAGTAATTTGAAATGGATTGTAAAAGATGTAGAACAGTTTGAGCAAGCAAGAGAGTATGTAGATACAGGTGTTATACCACTTTTATCAATTTCAGCAGCAAAAGAAATGAAAACGGTAGTAGAGCAAGGCGAATTTATCGAATTGCTAAGTATGGAGCTGGAAAGAGAATATAAAGGAAGAGTGCTTTTACTACCTGCATTTACGTATTTAGTAGAAAGTCAAAAAAACGAAAAAGGTCGTTTGCAAGAATGGACAAAACATTTACAAGAGCAAGGTTTTAAGCATATTGCTTATGTTACAAGTGATTTTTCATGGAAAGAAAATATGCAAGAATTGCAGGGAGATTTATTTTGGTTTCCTTCATTAGCGTTAGAACAATTTAGTGATCAAGCGAAAAGAGAAGTTATTCATGCACATATAAAAAATATAATGGTGATGTTAGAAGAAAAATGGGGAAAGTGATAATAAACAGAAAGTTCTTATTATTATGAGTAGTATGATATTGACCTGTGCATGAGCGTATTATATCATGATAGTGTCCTAGTTTTTATTTTTTATATAATTTATCACGAGGGGACAATTTCTGATAGAGGGGGGAAATTTTCGTGAGCGAGAAAGAACATCGTGTGTCAAGAAGACAGTTTTTAAATTACACCCTTACAGGGGTAGGAGGCTTTATGGCAGCGGGTATTTTAATGCCGATGACGCGATTTGCGCTTGATCCGGTGTTAAGAAAAGAAGCGGGAACGGATATGGTTGCTGTTGCACAAGTAAAAGACATTACAACAGAGCCGAAACGTTTCGACTTTAAGGTAAAGCAGGTTGATGGTTGGTACAAGTCAGAAGAGCCAAAATCAGCTTGGGTTCATAAAGATGAAAGCGGAGACATTGTTGCGTTCTCTCCAGTATGTAAACATTTAGGGTGTACAGTTAACTGGAATTCGGACAAAGCACATCCAAATCAATTCTTTTGTCCATGTCATGGGGGCCGTTACACAAAAGACGGGATGAACGTTAAAGGCACGCCGCCCCTTGCTCCGCTTGATATTTATGAATCTAAAGTGAAAGATGGAACACTGTATCTAGGAAAAGCGAAGCCAAAAGGGGGTGCAAAGTAGATGTTAAATAAAATTTATGATTGGGTAGATGAAAGGTTAGATATTACACCAATATGGCGTGATATCGCTGATCATGAAGTACCTGAGCATGTTAACCCGGCGCATCACTTTTCTGCATTCGTCTACTGCTTTGGTGGACTTACCTTTTTCGTTACTGTAATTCAAATTTTATCTGGAATGTTTTTAACGATGTATTATGTGCCTGATATTAAAAATGCTTGGGAATCGGTTTATTATTTACAAAATGAAGTTGCGTACGGGCAAATCGTTCGTGGTATGCACCACTGGGGTGCTAGTCTTGTAATTGTAATGATGTTTTTACATACACTTAGAGTTTTCTTCCAGGGTGCATATAAAAAGCCTCGTGAGCTAAACTGGATTGTTGGTGTTCTTATTTTCTTCGTTATGTTAGGTCTTGGTTTTACCGGATATTTATTACCGTGGGATATGAAAGCGTTATTTGCTACGAAAGTAGGGATTCAAATTGCAGAGCAAACGCCGCTTATTGGTCCTTATATTAAAACATTACTCGCTGGTCATTCCGAAATTGTTGGCGCTCAAACATTAACTCGCTTCTTTGCTATTCACGTCTTCTTCTTACCAGCAGCACTTCTAGGTTTAATGGCCTTCCACTTCATCATGATTCGCAAACAAGGTATTTCCGGTCCGCTATAAGAGATTGCTAAATTAAAGGGGAAAGAACTAAAGGAGGGAGATTATGCATCGCGGCAAAGGGATGAAGTTTGTAGGAGATTCTCGGGTACCGGTAGCTCGGAAACCAAATATTCCAAAAGACTATTCTGAATACCCAGGGAAAACAGAAGCATTTTGGCCGAACTTCTTGTTAAAAGAATGGATGGTTGGTGCAGTTTTTTTAATCGGTTATTTATGTTTAACAGTGGCGCATCCGTCACCGCTTGAAAGAATGGCGGATCCAACTGATGCCGGATATATACCACTTCCAGATTGGTATTTCTTATTCTTGTATCAGTTATTAAAGTATTCTTATGCTTCTGGCTCATTTACTGTAATTGGGGCATTTATTATGCCAGGGATTGCGTTTGGTGCATTACTGTTAGCTCCATTTCTTGATCGAGGACCAGAAAGACGCCCATTGAAGCGTCCTGTAGCAACTGGATTTATGCTTTTAGCAATTGCATCTATTATCTTTTTAACTTGGGAATCTGTAGCACACCACGACTGGGAAGCTGCAAAAAAACAAGGAGCAATTGTAAAAACAGCACCAGTTGATAAAAATGATGATGGCTATAAATTAATGCAAAAAAATACTTGTTTAACATGTCACGGTGATAATTTACAAGGCGGGGCAGCAGCACCAGCGCTGCAAAACTTAACTTTAAAGCCAGAAGAAATTGCTAAAATTGCGAAAGACGGAAAAGGTTCCATGCCTAAAGGTGTATTTAAAGGTACAGATGAGGAACTGAAGAAACTTTCGGAATTCGTTGCAAAGTATAATAAAAAATAATAAAAAGCTGACTACAAAAAAATTGTAGTCAGCTTTTTATTTTGATGAAAGAAAGTTTACTATATAATAGAGTAGAGTTTGAGAAAAGAATGACTTTGTTTGAAAGGTGTTGGGTATACAGCTTGGTTTACTTGTATGCAATGTTAAGACAACGTTCTGTATTATTATTTTTATTAGTTGTTAACATATTAGGTACGATATACGGATTTATATGGTATGGAAATCAATTAAAAGAAACTTCACCTATATTTTGGCTGTTTGTACCGGATAGCCCAATGGCGAGTCTCTTTTTTGTCTTTGTGTTAATTGCTTTTTTAATAAAGAGAAATTGGGGATTCATAGAGGCGCTAGCGATTGTTACTTTAATAAAATATGGTATATGGGCTGTTGTTGTCAATGGGGTTATGATCTATGTAAAAGGTCCTATTGGTCTTATCGGGTATATGTTAATGCTTTCGCATTTTGCGATGGCAGTACAAGCAGTGTTATATGCGCCGTTTTACCGTATAAAAAAATGGCATTTTGCGGTAGCGGCTATATGGACATTACATAATGATGCAATTGATTATTTATTTTGGCAAATGCCGAGATATGGAATTATGCATTTGTTTGTAGGAGAAATTGGTTATTTTACGTTTTGGCTAAGCATCGCCACATTATGTGTTACATATTATTATTGCTTACGTAAGAACCGAAAACAGTTTTCTTTATGAACATTTAGGGGGAGAAAATGAAGAAGAATAAGAGTGGTACAAAAATATTGGATCGATTGATTACGATAGTTGTTTCATATAGTATAGCATTTTCTATATTTGCACTCGCAACAACGGCGGTTGTATACGGAAAATGGCTATATTATTTTGAAATTGATTTTTTAAATATTCCAGACTTAGCGGATATGACGAAGGCTGATATTAAAAGAAATTATGATGTGCTTATTACATATTTATCTCCGTTTTATGATGGAGAATTACAGTTTCCTACATTAGATATGTCTACAAATGGCCGTATTCATTTTGTAGATGTTAAAAATATTTTAGTGAAAATTCAATATGTGATGTATGCGACAATTATGATTGCGATAGTAGGTGGCATGTATTTATTGAAAAAGAAAAATGAAAAGTTTTTATTACACGGATCGATTTTAACAATTATCTTTCCGATAGCGCTTATGTTACCGATCGCTATTAATTTTGAAAAGAGTTTTGTATTATTTCATAAGCTGTTATTTAGTAATGATTATTGGATGTTCGATATTGAAACGGATCCGATTATATTAATGTTACCAGAAGAATTCTTTATGCATGCTGCATGTGCTATTTTATTATTTATTTTATTAGGTAGCATAATTTCTTATAGCTTGTATAGATTTTTCGTAAAAAAGAAAAGGATTTCAAAGGAAAAATTCTCTGTTTAAAGAGAATTTTTTTGTTTGTAAAACGATAATATATTTTTCGGTCCAGTTCTGTTCTATTCTTGTCCAAATTCACATATTTTGTACTAGTAGTTATAGGGGGGACCGTGATGAAGAGAACATTAATTGGATTGATAGCATTTCTAATTATAATGTTTCCGTTACGTATATATGCTGAAGAGTGGAGTGAACTAACAGGATTGTTAGATGACTCATTACAATTAGTGAAGCGTAATGAAGATGAAAAAGCAGTACAAGTATTACAACATTTCTCGGAGCAGTTTGTTATAAAGCGGAATGAAAAGAAGCAAGAGGTAACGCCAGATCAAGTTAGAGTTATTTCTTTAGCTTACGACAAAGCGAAACAATCTCTCGCGGAAGAAGATGTAAGTAAACAAGTTAAAATTGATAATGTGTTAGCCCTGCAGCTCGCTGTTGATGCACAAGTATCAAAGTATCAACCACTTTGGATGGAAAGAGAAGGAAAAGTAATGGATGCCTTTTCTCAAATGGAAAAAGCGATGTCAAAAGAAGATACGGGACAATTTCAACAAACGTTAAATACATTTTTACATGAATTCAATATTATTTATCCAAGCTTAATGATTGCCTTGCCAGAAAATGAAGTGCAACGTGTAAACGCCCATTTATCTTATTTAGATGAATTTCGTAACGTTATGTTAAAAACAAAAGGTGGACAAATGCAAGTAGGAATCATTAAAGGGGATTTACAAAAAATATTTCACACAGTAAAAAAAGATGAAATTGCACCCTCGCTCATTTGGTTTATGACAATTACTGGAGGTCTTATTCTCTTCACATTAACTTATGTTGGATGGAGAAAGTATAAAGGAGAGAGAGAAAAAAGAAAAAGTAATGTCCATTCTAAGAATAGATAATGTAATAAATAAAGATACGGGTTGTAAGTTTTATTCATTGACAATGATGGCAGAAGAAAATAGAATGAGAAGTACTATAATTAAAACTTCGATGGAGGTTCAGAGATTCATGATGTTTTATTTAATTTACTTCGCGATCATTTTGATCATACCGTTGTATGCACAGTCAAAAGTACGTAGTGCCTATAGCAAGTATTCACAAGTTTATTCAACATCGGGTATGACAGGAGCGGAAGTGGCTCGGAAAATTTTAGATGAGAATGGATTATACAACGTAGCTGTTGAAGAAACACCAGGTCATTTATCAGACCATTATGATCCAACTGCAAAAACAGTTCGATTATCAACAGATAACTATTACGGTCATTCAGTTGCTGGTACAGCAGTTGCAGCACACGAAGTAGGACACGCAATTCAAGATGCAAAAGATTATAACTTTATGCGTATTCGTCATTCGTTAGTGCCAGTTGCAAACTTTGGATCGAATATTTCTTGGGTATTTATTATGATTGGTGCCTTTGCATCTATGGCTAACTTATTGTTATTAGGTATTATTTTAATGGCAGCAGGTGTTGTGTTCCAACTCGTTACATTACCAGTTGAGTTTGATGCATCCAAGCGTGCAATGCAACAAATTGAAGCGTTAGGTATCGTATCAACAGATGAATATGGGCAAGCTCGTAAAGTATTAAATGCGGCAGCATTAACATATGTAGCAGCTGCAGCTGTAGCGGTATTTGAATTATTACGTCTCGTATTAATGTATACTGGCATGCAGCGTAGCGACGACTAAAGACTATCATTTGATAGTCTTTTTTTGTTTTATGGATTGAATTATATAATGTATTGCAAATAGAAATAATAGAAGTAATGCGGAAAGGCGGTGGGGAAATGAAATATCCAAGTCATTTAGTAAAACAAGTGAAAGAGCGTAGTGCTCCTTATGAGTTAGAAGGTTTTTTAAGTGGACAAGGTCCTGAAAATCCAAAATTTATGTTGCTAGGAGAAGCACCTGGTGAAACAGAAATTCATAATGGAATTCCGTTTAGCGGGAGAGCGGGAAAACAATTAATGGTTTTTTTAGAACGGATTGATGTTACAAGGGAAGAAGTATATATTACGAGCGCTGTAAGAAGCAGACCGTATAAGTGGCGAGAGAAAAAAGAAAGAAATGGTGAAATCATACAGAAGAAGTATAATAGAACACCAAATCAAGGAGAAATAATTGCCCATGCGCCTTTGTTAGATTATGAAATAGAGAAAATAAATCCGAAGCTTATCGTCACGCTTGGAAATATCGGTCTTCAGCGTTTAACAGGAAAAAATAAAAAAATCACAGATGTACACGGACAATTATTAAAACAGCCCATTCAAAAATTAAAGGATATGCAAAATGCAGCATTTACATGGTCAGAGGAAGAATACCATATTTTCCCGACCTTTCATCCGGCTTCCATTTTTTATAATCGGAGTTTATTGGAGCTTATTTATGATGATTTAGAGGGGCTTAAAAAATATGTAATAAAAAACTAGAAAAGCTAAAGAGCTTTTCTAGTTCGGTTTATGTATGTAACGGATTTTTATTTTCATCTAATGTAAAACCTTCACCAACTACATCATGTACGTCACTTACAGCAACAAAGGCATGAGGATCTACAGAAGTAATAATGTTTTTTAATTTCACGATTTCATTTTTAGCAACGACGCAATACAATACGTTCCGTTCCACTTTCGTATACGATCCAACAGCTTTTAAAAAGGTTGCTCCGCGCTCCATCTCAGATAAAATCTTGGCAGCAATTTCATCATTTTTATCTGAAATAATCGTTGCTCCTTTTGCCGCATAGGCTCCTTCTTGCATAAAATCAATGACTTTCGCCCCGATAAAAACAGCAACTAACGTATACATGCCTTCGCGGTATGATAAATAGGTAAGAATCGAGACGATAATGACGATAGCATCAAACATAAACATCGTCTTTCCCATACTCCAGCCAACATATTTATGAGCGAGTCTTGCGATAATATCTACACCGCCAGTAGTCCCGCCATATTTAAATATGATGCCAAGACCGATACCGATAAATGCCCCGGCGAATAAAGCCGCGAGTGTCATATCATTTTGTAAGTTTAAATGTAAGTTAAGAACGTCGTAACGTTGAAAAATCCATAGAAATAAAGATACGCTGAATGTGCCGATTAGTGTATAGATAAATGTCGTTCTTCCAAGTAACTTCCAACCAATAAAAAATATAGGGATATTTAAAATTAAGTTTGAATAAGAAGGATCAAACTTAAATAGAAAATACAATAATAGTGTGATACCGGTAAATCCGCCTTCTGCAAGGTGATTTTCAATATTGATATTCACAATACCGAAAGAAAAAATAGCGGAACCGATTAAAATGAAAATGATATTTCGAATCTTCAAATTTGATGTCATATAGAAATCCCCCTAATTATGTAGATTGCATTGCTCCGCTGAAACGGTAAAACATAATGATAAGTAATTTCTAGTTGCTAGTGAAAAAAGTGAAGGCTATAAAAAATGATTGGTTTAGGCTAATCTTTTGCGAAAAGCATGCAAAAGAAGTTTTACTTTATTATAGTGTATCCAAAAAAGGGTAGCAAATAGGTGTTTGGCAGGGAATAATATTTGTCAAATCGCGATGAATTGGCTAACATGAAAGAGGAAGGATTAGAGGTGAATTGTATGGAAGCGAAAACGATGAAGGATATGCAGAAAGAAGTAGATGCATATATTGGTCAGTTTAAAGAAGGTTATTTCAGTCCACTTGCAATGATGGCTCGTTTAACGGAAGAAATGGGGGAGCTTGCAAGAGAGGTTAATCATTATTATGGTGAGAAACCGAAGAAAACAACTGAAACAGAACGTAGTATTGAAGAAGAGCTTGGAGATGTATTATTTGTTATGATTTGTATGGCAAATAGTTTAAATATTGATTTAGAAACAGCACATAACATTGTAATGAATAAATTTAATACTCGCGATAAAGATCGCTGGACACGTATTGATGAGGGAGAGAAAGAATAATGAAAGAAATTAAAGTAATTATCGCTGGACCAAGAGGGCGTATGGGACATGAAGCAGTCCTTCTTATGGAAAGAACGGAACATTTTAATTTAGTAGCAGCAGTAGATTATAAACATGGCGGAGAGAAAATTTCTGATTTACCAGGCATGCCAGCGCTAAATACACCTGTTTACGCAGATTTACATACTTGTTTAGAAGAAGTAGAAGCTGATGTGTTGTTAGATTTAACAACGCCAGAAGTTGGGAAACAACACGTTACACTAGCAGTAGAGCGTGGACTTCGTTCTGTTATTGGTACAACTGGATTTACAGAAGAAGAACTAAAACAATTAACAGAGACTGCAAAAGAAAAAGCAGTAGGAACAATTATCGCTCCTAACTTTGCAATTGGTGCAGTTCTTATGATGAAATTCTCACAAATGGCAGCGAAGTATTTCCAAGATGTTGAAGTAATTGAATTGCATCATGATCAAAAGTTAGATGCACCATCTGGTACAGCGGTAAAAACAGTAGAATTAATTCGTCAAAATCGTGAATCAAAGCAACAAGGTCACCCGAATGAAGTAGAACAACTAGAAGGTGCTCGCGGTGCAAATGTAGACGGTATTCACATTCATAGTGTACGTTTACCAGGACTTATCGCACACCAAGAAGTAATGTTTGGTGGAGATGGACAAATGTTAACGGTCCGCCATGATTCATTCAATCGTGCATCATTTATGTCTGGTGTAAAACTATCAATTGAGACAGTAATGAACCTAGATCATCTTGTGTACGGTTTAGAAAACATTATCGACTAAAGGGGAGACAACGGATGAAAATTGCCTTAATCGCACATGACAAAAAGAAAAATGACATGGTTTCGTTTGCATACGCATATAAACCAATTTTTGAACAACATGAATTATTTGCAACAGGAACGACAGGACTTCGTATTATGGAGGCAACTGGTTTAGTTGTAACAAGATATCAATCGGGTCCTCTTGGTGGAGATCAAGAAATTGGTGCCATGATTGCAAAAAACGATATGGATATGGTGATTTTTTTCCGAGATCCACTAACTGCTCAGCCGCATGAACCAGATGTAAATGCATTACTTCGCTTATGTGATGTATATGCGATTCCACTTGCAACGAATATGGCAAGTGCTGAAATGTTAATGCACGCATTAGAGCGAGGAGATTTAGATTACCGCAAGTTTAGAAAATGAGGGGAACAATTATGAGTGGATTACATATATTAGCGTTTGGTGCTCATGCCGATGATGTTGAAATCGGCATGGCTGGTACCATTGCTAAATATACGAAGCAAGGGTATGAAGTAGGTATTTGTGATTTAACAGAAGCTGATCTTTCTTCTAATGGAACGATAGAGTTAAGAAAAGAAGAAGCTAAGGCGGCAGCTCGTATAATGGGAGTAAAAACGAGACTAAATTTAGCGATGCCAGACCGTGGTTTGTATATGAAAGAAGAATATATACGTGAAATTGTAAAGGTGATTCGTACATATAAACCAAAACTAGTTTTTGCGCCGTATTATGAAGATCGTCATCCAGATCATGCAAATTGTGCAAAACTTGTGGAAGAAGCTATTTTTTCAGCGGGAATTCGTAAATATATGCCAGAGGTTCCACCACATCGTGTGGAGTCTTTTTATCATTATATGATTAATGGTTTTCATAAACCGAATTTCTGTATAGATATAAGTGAGTACGTATCACAAAAAGTGGAAGCATTAGAAGCGTATGAAAGTCAGTTTTCAACAGGAAGTGATGGTGTGAAAACGCCGTTAACAGAAGGTTACGTTGAAACTGTAGTCGCTCGTGAGAAAATGTTTGGAAAAGAAGTTGGAGTCTTATATGCCGAAGGGTTTATGAGTAAAAAACCGGTTTTATTACATGCTGATTTAATAGGGGGATGAAAATGAAATTAAAAATAGGTATTACATGTTATCCTTCTGTAGGTGGTTCTGGAGTTGTTGGAACAGAATTAGGAAAGCAATTAGCGGAACGTGGGCATGAAATTCATTTTATTACATCGGGTTTACCATTCCGGTTAAATAAAGTGTATCCAAACATTTATTTTCATGAAGTGACAGTAAATCAATACTCTGTATTTCAATATCCACCATACGATTTAGCATTAGCGAGTAAAATGGCAGAGGTTGCACAAAGAGAAAACCTAGACATTTTACATGTGCATTACGCAATACCACATGCCATTTGTGCTTATTTAGCAAAGCAAATGATTGGAGAGCGTATTAAAATTGTTACAACCTTGCATGGAACAGATATTACTGTGTTAGGTTCCGACCCTTCGTTAAATAATTTAATTCGTTTTGGTATTGAGCAATCCGATGTTGTGACGGCTGTCTCGCATTCATTAATTAACGAAACACATGAGCTTGTAAAACCAAATACAGACATTCAAACGGTATATAATTTTATAGACGAACGTGTATATTTCAAGCGTGATATGACTCAATTAAAGAAAGAATACGGTATAAGTGAGAGTGAAAAGATACTCATTCATATTTCAAATTTCCGTAAAGTGAAACGTGTGCAAGATGTAGTGCAGGCATTTGCTAAAATTGTTACAGAAGTAAATGCGAAGTTGCTTCTTGTTGGAGATGGACCAGAATTTTGCACGATTTTACAGTTAGTGAAAAATCTACATATTGAAGATCGCGTCTTATTCTTAGGGAAGCAAGATAATGTTGCAGAGCTACTTGCGATGAGTGATTTAATGTTGCTTTTATCAGAGAAGGAGAGTTTTGGTCTTGTTTTATTAGAAGCGATGGCGTGTGGTGTACCTTGTATCGGAACAAGGGTTGGAGGTATTCCAGAAGTCATTCAACATGGTGAAACAGGATATTTATGTGAAGTTGGTGATCCAACAGGAGTGGCTAATCAAGCCATTCAGCTATTAAAAGATGAAGAACTTCACCGTAATATGGGAGAGCGAGCAAGAGCAAGTGTTTACGAGCAGTTCCGCTCTGAAAAAATCGTCTCACAATATGAAACGATTTACTATGATGTACTAAGGGATGACAAAAATGGAAAGATTTAAAAAAGCTAGTTCTATTATTGAGACTTTAAAGCAACAAGGACATGAGGCCTACTTTGTCGGTGGAAGCGTAAGAGATCTTATTATCGATAGGCCGATTGGAGATATTGATATTGCGACATCTGCTTTGCCAGAAGAGGTGATGGCTATATTTCCAAGACATGTTCCTGTTGGTCTTGAGCATGGAACTGTAATTGTAGTAGAAAATGGTGAACCTTATGAGGTAACCACTTTTCGAACAGAGAGCGAATATGAAGATTTTCGAAGACCTAGCAGTGTTCAATTTGTTCGTTCATTAGAAGAGGATTTAAAACGTCGTGACTTCACAATGAATGCAATTGCTATGACAGAAGAAGGCGAAATGGTTGATTTATATGCTGGACAGGAAGCGATTCAAAAGAGAGAAATTGTGACAGTTGGAAATGCTGCGGATCGTTTTCAAGAAGACGCCCTGCGAATGATGCGTGGTATTCGGTTCGTGAGTACGTTAGGATTTTCTTTAGAAAATAACACGAAACAAGCAATTGAAACATATGGGCATTTGCTGGAACATATAGCAATTGAGAGAATTACAGTGGAGTTTGAGAAACTGTTAACTGGCACATATTGCGTGAAGGGTTTGCAAGAATTAGTAGAAACGAAGCTGTTCTCTCATCTGCCATATTTACAAATGTCAGAAGAGAGATTGGCAAAAGCTACACAGTATAAATGGGATTCTTTTGAAACAGACGTTGAGGCATGGGCATTTTTCTTATATTGTATCGGGGAAGAACATCCATCTGTCTTTTTACGTCAATGGAAGTTTTCGAATAAAAAAATAAAAGATATCGTCGCAGTTTTATTAACAATCCGTACGAGAAAGGAGAAGGATTGGGATACAGTCCTTCTTTATAAAACGGGAATTCATATCGCTGAAATGGCAGAAAGAGTATATGAAGCGATGATTGAAAGCTATGACAATACATCTGTGAAACGAGTACAAACGTTGTTTGAAGCATTGCCAATCAAGAGTCGACAAGAAATGAATGTGACTGGGAATGATTTATTAAACTGGGCAAATAAAAAGCCAGGTCCGTGGGTTGCTGAAATGATTCAAAACATTGAGGAAGCAATCGTACAAGGAAACGTAGTGAATGAGAAAGAGTGTATAAGGGAGTGGCTGCAAGAATGCAATCTACTATAAGAAAGCAGTTATTACAAGTTTTTTCAGAAGCGGATGGCGAGTTTGTATCTGGCCAAACGATTAGTGATAAACTTGGTTGTTCAAGAACCGCTGTGTGGAAACATATGGAGGACCTTCGGAATGAGGGATATGAACTTGAAGCTGTGCGTCGATTAGGTTATCGAATTGCGGGTAAGCCAGACAAAGTAACTGCAAATGAAATTCAGTTAGGGTTACAAACGAAACATATTGGTAGAACGGTATATTTTGAAGAATCTGTTGAATCTACGCAGCATATTGCAGCGAAACTTGCTTATGAAGGTGCAGAAGAAGGAACAATTGTTGTGGCTGAAGAACAAACATCGGGCAGAGGTCGTTTAAGCAGGAAATGGTATTCACCAAAAGGAACAGGAATTTGGATGAGTATTATTTTACGTCCATCCATCCCAGTTCATCATGCACCACAACTTACTTTGTTAGCAGCTGTTAGCGTTGCACAAGCAATTGAAAAGTGTACGGGTGTAAACGTAGGAATAAAATGGCCAAATGATATTTTAATTCAAGGGAAAAAGGCTGTAGGTATATTAACAGAAATGCAGGCTGATCCTGATAAAATTAATGCTGTCATTATGGGTATTGGTATTAATGCGAATCAAAAGCAAGAACATTTTGATGAGGAAATTCAGCATATTGCTACTTCTTTAGCGATTGAATCGGGTAAGCCGATTGTTCGTGCAGAGCTTATGCAACAAATCTTTTTACAACTAGAAAAATTATATGAAGAGTATTTACAAAATGGTTTCTCTGTCATTAAAATTCTTTGGGAAAGTTACGCTGTAAGCATCGGGAAAGAAATTACCGCTCGAACGATGAGAGAGACAATTACAGGGGTAGCAAAAGGGATTACAGAGGATGGTGTATTGCTTCTAGAAGACCATGAAGGAAAAGTACATCACATTCATTCTGCAGATATCGAAATTAAGTAAAAGAAGTTCCTTTTTGGAACTTCTTTTTATTTGATTATTACTTTACCTTCCATTCCTTTTAGAAGATGGTACCGGCATATTAATTCATATGTACCAGTACTTGTAGGCTTCAGGGTAATGTTTTTATCTTTTCCGGGCTCGACTACGACGTCAATATCGAGTTTTTTTACTGTAAAGGTGTGTTCATGCTTACCTTTGTTTTTTAATAACAATGTTGTGGACTCTTCAATTGGAATCGTGATGACATTTGGTTGAAAGTAATCATCGTTTAGTTCCACTTCAATTACTTTTGTTGAATCGATAGGTTGTGTCACGACGTTAACTGAGGCAAATGCATGGAAGGAGCTAAACGTTGTCATCCCTACAATCATCACAAGCAAACCGGTGAATCGAAATAACCATTTGTTCATAGACATTCGCAATTCTCCTTTTGTTAAGTATGTTCCACAATTAACTTGCATCATAAGTTTAAGAGTTATACGAGGCACTTATCTTTCTATGATTGAGTTATTTATAAAAAATTTCACATACCGAAATGAGAATAAAAATTATTTTTTCAAAAAAATGTAGTAATTCCTTTTTGGAGTTTGCTATAATTAGTTCGAATGTGGGCAGTATCAGAGCGAACTGCACCATGATTCGAAGCAATACGAAAAAATAATAACTTGGATTCTGCCTTGATCCAATAACGGACTGGGACAGAGGGATGAATAATGCCGACTAACACACAACCCTTCTGCCCTTTTATGGCCAGAGGGGTTTTTTATATGATTTCGGCCATCTCCTCTCTCCTGCATAAAGGAGGAGTAGTTTTTGAAAACAAAAACAGATTTTTTGAAGATGAAAGAGCAAGGTGAGCCGATTACAATGCTAACGGCGTATGATTATCCATCTGCTAAGTTAGCAGAAGAAGCTGAAGTTGATATGATTCTAGTTGGAGATTCCCTTGGGATGGTTGTGCTCGGCTACGATTCAACAGTACCTGTAACAGTAGAGGATATGATTCATCATACGAAAGCTGTACGCCGAGGAGCGAAAGAGACGTTTATTGTAACTGATATGCCATTTATGTCGTACCATGTGTCGCTGCAAGATACGATGGTGAATGCACGCCGCATCGTTCAAGAAAGTGGTGCTCATGCACTGAAGGTAGAAGGTGCAGGGGAAGTGGTATCAACGATTCATTACTTGACGAACGCGGGAATTCCTGTCGTGGCGCACTTAGGCTTAACTCCTCAATCTGTAGGAGTATTAGGTGGGTATAAAGTACAAGGAAAAGATGCTGAAAGTGCAAAAAAATTGATAGAAGATGCGAAGAGATGTGAGGAAGCTGGTGCAATTGCGCTTGTGTTAGAATGTGTGCCAATGCAATTAGCGGAATTACTTTCGAAGCAATTAACAATTCCGACGATTGGAATTGGAGCAGGGAAAAAAGTAGATGGGCAAGTACTTGTTTATCATGATCTTATCTCATACGGCGTAAATCGTGTTCCGAAATTCGTGAAGCAATATACGTCTGTTCAAGAGGAGATTGTGCGAGGGATTTCACAATACGTAACTGAAGTAAAGACAGGGCAATTTCCAGAAGAAAAACATTCATTCACAATGAAAGAGGAAGAGTGCTTAGCGTTATACGGAGGAAAACAATAATGAAAATCGTAACTACAGTGCAAGAGATGCAGCAAATTACAAACGAACTGCGTACAAGTGGAAAAAGTATTGGTTTTGTCCCAACGATGGGTTATTTACATGAAGGACATGCGACTTTATTACGTCAGGCAAGAAAAGAAAATGAAATCGTCGTGTTAAGCGTGTTTGTTAATCCGCTACAGTTTGGACTGAATGAAGATTTAGATCGATACCCTCGTGATATTGATAGAGATGAAAATGTAGCGAAAGAAAACGGTGTAGATTATTTATTTTATCCGAGCGTAGACGAAATGTATCCAGCAGAACAAACAACAACAGTAGAAGTTGTAAAGCGTACCGATGTATTATGTGGCAAACAAAGACCTGGTCATTTCGCTGGTGTTGCGACTGTACTAATGAAACTATTTAATATTACATTACCAACGCGTGCTTATTTCGGTATGAAAGATGCGCAGCAAGTTGCTGTTATTGAAGGATTTGTCGCTGATTTTAATATTCCGGTTAGGATCGTACCAGTGGATATTGTAAGGGAAGAAGACGGATTAGCGAAGAGTTCTCGTAACGTGTATTTATCACAAGAAGAGCGTGCAGAGGCTCCTCAATTATACCGCAGTTTATGTGTAGCGAAGGAGAGAATTGAGGCAGGCGAACGTAATGCAGAAATCATTACAACTCTTGTGAAAAAGTATATTGAGACGTATACGAAAGGCACTGTAGATTATGCTGATTTATATGCTTATCCTTCACTACAAGAAATGGATGAAATTGAAGGAAGAATTATTTTAGCAATCGCAGTTAAATTTGAGAATGTACGATTAATTGACAATATAACATTAACGGTTGAATAAGGGGGAGCATCTATGTTTCGCACAATGATGAGAGCGAAGTTACACCGCGCAACAGTAACAGAAGCAAATTTAAATTATGTAGGTAGTATTACAATTGATGAAGATTTAATGGATGCAGTAAATATTGTAGAAAATGAAAAAGTACAAATTGTAAATAACAATAATGGTGCTCGCTTAGAGACATATGTTATTAAGGGAGAACGCGGTAGCGGTGTTGTTTGTTTAAATGGTGCAGCTGCAAGGCTTGTACAGCCTGGAGATAAAGTTATTATTATTTGCTACGGTTTAGTGGCAGAAGAAAATATTCATAAACAAGAGCCAAAAATTGCAGTATTAGACGATGAGAATAAAATTATTGAAATGTTAGGTGCTGAAAAAGCGGGTACGATCTTATAAGTAAGAAGGCTATCTCTATTACGGAGATAGCTTTTTTGTGCATCTTTTCATTAAGATGAGATAAAACGTGGTATAGTAACATTATATAATATTGTGTTTGATAGGTAAGAAATTGAGGTGTTACATATATGAGTAAGCGTTATGTCGTTGTGGATTTAGAGACGACAGGGAACTCCTGGAAGGATGGGAAGGATAAAATTACCCAAATTGCAGCTGTTGTAGTGGAAGATGGAGAGATATTAGAGATTTTTTCATCTTTTATTAATCCAAAGAGAGAGATTCCGCCATTTATTACAGAACTAACAGGGATTGATGAGAGTATGGTTAAGCAAGCCCCGTTATTTCAAGATGTAGCCCCGATGGTTGTTGAGCTATTACAAGGTGCAGCTTTCGTTGCACATAATGTTCATTTTGATTGGAATTTTTTAACGGAAGAATTAAGGCAGGCTGGATATACAGAAGTACATTGTCCTAAAGTTGATACAGTCGAGTTGGCGCAAATTCTTTTGCCGACAGCTGATAGTTATAAATTACGTGATTTAGCTAAACAACATGAATTAGAGCACGATCAACCGCATCGTGCGGATAGCGATGCTCTTGCAACAGCGGAATTGTTTTTACAATTTTTAAATGAAATTGAAAAGTTACCACTTGTCACCTTACAATCGCTTTATGAATTGAGCGATGTTTTTCAAAGTGATATAGCGGATGTACTTTCTGAAAATATTTTAAAGAAAATGATGCATGGTAAAAAAGAGGCAGAGGGGTATGAAGTGTATCGAAACATTGCGCTTCGAAAACGGAATTATTCTTTAAACCTCAGTGAAACGTGTTCATTAAAATTTGATGCTTTCTTGCATAAAACAGTTGAGAAACTTGAATTGAATATGCCAAAGTTTGAAAAAAGAGAAAGCCAACAGATTATGATGAAGGAAATATATACAGCGCTAAGAGATTCTAGATTTTCATTAATTGAAGCAGGAACAGGAACAGGGAAGACTCTTGCATATTTACTTCCGAGTATTTATTTTGCAAAGAAAAAAGAAGAGCCTGTCATCATTAGTACCCAAACTGTACAACTGCAACAACAAATACTAGAAAAAGAAATTCCATTATTACAGAAAATAATGCCATTTTCATTTGAAGTAGCTCTTTTAAAAGGAAGAAAGCATTATCTTTGTCTACATAAATTTGAATATGCTTTGCAAGAGGAAGAGAAAAATTATGATATGGCGCTCACAAAGGCAAAAATTTTAGTGTGGTTATTGCAAACGGAAACGGGCGATCGGGATGAATTAAATATTCCTGAGGGCGGAAAGTTACTTTGGAACCGTATTTGTAGTGATGTACATAGTCCGGGCGGGATGCAAAGCAACTGGTATAGCCGTTGTTTTTATCAACGAGCAAAGAATAAAGCGTTATTTGCAGATATCGTTATTACAAATCATGCGTTATTATTTCAAGATTTTTCAAGTGAAGAACCGTTATTTGCTTCATGTGAACATATTATTTTTGATGAGGCCCATCATATTGAGGAAGCGGCGAGTAGAACGTTAGGTGAACAGTTCTCCTGTATGTATTTCCAGCTAGTTTTATCTCGTCTTGGTACGCTAGAAACCGATGATGTACTTTCTAAAGTATATAAAATGATGAAAAAATCAGAGCAAGCCTCGCGTTCGACTTTCCGTATGGTGAGTCATAGTTTGAAGGAATTGAAATTTGATGCGGATGAGCTATTCCAAATGCTACGTGCTTTCATATTTAAACAAACGAAGCAGGAACAAGGGATAAGTAATATGCCACTCATTTATCGATATAACACGGAAGTAGAGAGAGGTAAGTTATGGGATAGCATTACCGAGTTAACAAATCGTTTTGTATACGATGTAAGAAAATTATTGACTACACTTGAGAAGCAAGTTGAAATATTGCAAAGTAAATTAGAATGGGAGATGCATGTTGTTACAGGTGAATTTATGCATTTAATTGAGTTGTTGAGAAAGATGGAACAATCTTTACAATCACTCATTTTAGAAAAAAATTCATATGTGACATGGATGGAGACGGAAACGAAGGGAACGATCCATTCAACCGTTTTATATGGGCAGCCTGTTCATATTGGTGAAAGATTTGCGGATGAATTTTTAACAGAGAAAAAAAGTGTTATTTTCACATCAGCAACGTTAACAGTAAATGATTCGTTTGACTATATAAAAGAAGAGCTAGGTTTATACGATTTTGCTCCAAATACATTACAAGTCCCGTCACCATTCCGTTTTGAAGAACAGATGAAATTAATGGTTTCAACGGATGTGCCTTTTATTAAGCAAGCAAGTAATGAAGAATATATTGAATCTGTGTCGGCACATATTGCAAAAATAGGGAAAGCTACAAAAGGTAGAATGCTCGTTTTATTCACTTCATATGAAATGTTGAAAGAAGCGTATACGAATTTGAAAAATGATGATGAATTAGAAGGATATTTATTATTAACGCAAAGTGTGAATAATAAAAGCCGAAGTCGTCTCATTCGTAAATTTCAAGAGTTCGACAAATCAATTTTATTAGGAACAAGTAGTTTTTGGGAAGGGATAGATATACCTGGAGATGCGCTTAGTTGTCTTGTTATTGTTCGGCTACCCTTTACGCCTCCTCATCAACCGATGATGGAAGCGAAAGGAGAGTGGTTAAAAAATCAAGGAGAGGACGTATTCGCTAAATTAGCACTTCCGCAAGCAATACTGCGTTTTAAACAAGGATTCGGTCGTCTTATTAGAACAAGTACAGATACCGGAACAGTATTTGTATTAGATCGTCGTCTGACGAGCGCTTCCTATGGAAAACGATTTTTACAATCAATCCCAACTGTCCCGCTCTATGAAGGCCCTCTAGAAGAATTGTTAGAACAATTAAAGGAACAGCCAACTGAATAAAATTGGAAGAAAAAATACGCCTGAAGTACGTTTAAACTTCAGGCGTAAAAAATGTGGGTAGGAGGAATTTTATTTTTCTTACTTCTTGTATACAAAATGTAGTGGTTTTCGACTTGAAACCTTTTTTTGCTGTACATGTCCTGCTATAATAGATGGGTGATGAAGCAGGGGTTGTAAAGAATGTACTCTTATTGTAACCGCATTGCGTTCTTCTATAATTAGAAATTTTTGTGTAACGGAGGAGTTTTTTCATGGATAAGAAAATCGAAGTCCTATCAACGACGCGTATTAAATATTCGTCTGACTTGTATAAAATTGTTGATAGTTTGAATCGTACGTTAAAAGAGCAGGACCTCATGTTCGGATTA
Source organism: Bacillus sp. EB106-04-02-XG92 (assembly GCF_058791995.1). Taxonomy (NCBI): domain Bacteria; kingdom Bacillati; phylum Bacillota; class Bacilli; order Caryophanales; family Bacillaceae; genus Bacillus; species Bacillus sp. EB106-04-02-XG92. Next base: position 388,493 of record NZ_JBYTEA010000005.1, on the reverse strand, counting down.
GCATTAGACGAAAAAGATAAAGAAACAGCTGTATTTACGATTTACAGAACGTAGTGATACAATGAAAAAGTGGATCTTTGCAATCGTTATCGTAATCGTTGCTAGCGGAATATATGGGGCGTATGTTTACAATAAAGCAATGGAAAAGAAAATCCCTAAAGAGGCAAAATCTGTAGAAATTGCGAAAGAAAAGGCGAAGCTTACAAAAGTAAAATCTGTTGATTATTATAACGGAGAATCTTCATATACAGTCGTACAAGGTACAGATGAAAAAGGAGAACAACTTATCGTTTGGGTGCCTGAGAAAAAAGGGGAAGCTATAGTAAGGAAAAAGAGTGAAGGTATTTCTGAAAAAGAGGCTTTACAAAGAACGATTGAACAAGTCGGAGATGACAGTAAAGAGCCCAAAAGTAAGCCTAAAGAAATTTTAAAAGTGAAATTAGGCGTTGAAAACAATATACCACTATGGGAAGTTACATATATTGATGATGACAATCGTTATAGTTACTACAATCTTGCATTTCAAGATGGTCAGTTTTTAAAACGATATAGCATTGAAAAATAGATGTAGGGGGAACTACAAATGAAATTAGCAAAGCGAGTAGCTGCTTTAACACCATCTGCAACTTTAGAAATTACAGCAAAGGCGCAAGCATTAAAAGCTGCAGGTCATGATGTAATTGGATTAGGGGCAGGAGAACCTGACTTTAATACGCCAGAACATATTATGAATGCTGCACATAAAGCGATGTTAGAAGGACATACGAAGTATACACCTACAGGTGGATTACAAGCGTTAAAACAAGAAATTGTGAAGAAGTTTACTCGCGATCAAGGAATTGCGTATGATCCGTCTGAAATTATTGTATGTAACGGTGCAAAGCATGCATTATATACATTATTCCAAGTGTTACTTGATGAAGGAGATGAAGTTATCATCCCTACGCCTTACTGGGTAAGTTATCCGGAACAAGTAAAGCTTGCTGGTGGTAAGCCAGTTTATGTAGAAGGTCTTGAAGACAATGAATACAAAATTACAGCGAAGCAGCTGCGTGAGGCAATTACTGAGAAAACGAAAGCAGTTATTATTAATTCACCGAGCAATCCAACAGGAATGATTTACAGCAAAGAAGAATTACAACAGCTTGGAGAAGTATGCTTAGAACACGATATTTTAATCGTTTCAGATGAAATTTATGAAAAGTTAATTTATGGTGGAGCAGAATATACTTCGGTTGCCCAGCTTTCTAATGCATTAAAAGAACAAACACTTATTATTAATGGTGTATCTAAGTCTCATTCTATGACAGGATGGCGTATTGGATATGCAGCAGGAAATAAGCAGCTTATTAAAGCGATGACGAACTTAGCAAGTCATAGTACGTCAAACCCTACTTCAATCGCTCAATACGGCGCAATTGCGGCATATGCAGGCTCACAAGAACCTGTAGAAACAATGCGTCAAGCATTTGAAGAGAGATTAAACATTATTTATGATAAATTAATTCAAATCCCTGGCTTTACTTGCATTAAACCACAAGGTGCATTTTACTTATTCCCTAATGTAAAAGAAGCTGTAGCTTTATCTGGATACGAAAACGTTGATGATTGGGCAAAAGCTCTATTAGAAGAGGAAAAAGTGGCTCTTGTACCAGGTACAGGATTTGGTGCTCCGAATAACGTTCGCTTATCATATGCGACGTCTCTTGAACAAGTAGAGAAAGCATTAGAACGCATTCATACGTTTATGAAAAGTAAAGTGCAAGCTTAACCCTAATATTTTATGAACGCAATACAAAAAACCTTCCTACATAATAGGGAGGTTTTTTTGACGAATTGTGGCAAAAAGAAATAGCGAAAGGTGTGTTATACTAGAGAGCGAGGTGTTTGGTGATGAAAAAGAAAATGATGTTACAGTGGTTTGAGCAGGGAAGCATTGCAATTCCAAAATTACTTATGATGCATTATAAAAAATTAGGGTTAAATGAAACGGAATTTATGGTTGTACTTCATGTACACACATTTTTAGAATCGGGCAATTCGTTTCCGACTCCGTCAGAGATTTCAGAACGGATGACAATTAGTGAAATGAAATGTATGGAAGTTATTCAGACGTTGATTCAAAAAGGTTTTTTATCACTAGAAGGTGGACAAAGATCAGAAGCGATGATGTGTGAAAGTTATTCTTTACAACCGCTTTGGGAAAAAATATTGCATTTTTTAATGAATGAATCGATAGAGGAAGAACAAAAAGAAATAAAACAACTGCAAGTAAATTTATATACAGTATTTGAAAAAGAATTTGGAAGACCACTTTCTCCATTTGAATGTGAGACGTTAGGAATGTGGGAAGATCAAGATCAACATCATCCGAATTTAATTCAAGCGGCCCTCAGGGAAGCTGTAATGAGTGGTAAGCTTAATTTCCGATATATCGACCGTATTTTATTTGAGTGGAAAAAGAATGGTATTAAAACAGTAGATCAAGCCCAAAATCAAGGACGAAAATTTAGAGCAAATCAACAACGAACGCAACAAACGACAAAACAAGAGACGAAATTTACTGGGAAAGTGCCTTTTTATAATTGGTTGGAGCAGTAATGTAGGAGGAAGTATATGTTAAATAAAACGCAAATTCGCTATTGTTTAGACACAATGGCGGATATGTATCCAGAAGCACATTGTGAATTAATACATGATAATCCGTTTGAACTAGTAATCGCGGTAGCATTATCTGCACAATGTACAGATGCACTTGTAAATAAAGTGACGAAAAATTTATTTCAAAAATATAAAACGCCAGAAGATTATTTAAGTGTTTCTTTAGAAGAGTTACAACAAGATATACGTTCTATTGGGTTGTATAGAAATAAAGCAAAAAACATTCAAAAATTGTGTCAGATGTTGCTGGATGATTATAACGGAAAAGTTCCAGAAGACCGTGACGAGCTGACGAAATTACCAGGAGTAGGGAGAAAAACAGCAAATGTAGTTGTTTCGGTAGCGTATGGCATTCCGGCAATTGCTGTTGATACGCATGTAGAGCGAGTGAGTAAACGGTTAGCGATTTGTCGATGGAAAGATTCGGTGTTAGAAGTAGAAAAGACATTAATGAAGAAAATTCCGATGGATGAATGGAGTGTTACACATCACCGTATGATTTTCTTTGGACGTTATCACTGTAAAGCACAGCGACCACAATGTGAAGAGTGCCCTTTACTAGAAGTATGTCGTGAAGGAAAGAAGCGAATGAAGGGGAAATAAAGGATGGAGCGAGTGATAGAAATACCGAAAGAATTTCGGTGCTTACCATTTTTTAAAGAAAGTATACATTCGGTTGTGTATTATACAGAACAGCCTTTTGAAGAAATTATACAAAATACTTACTTTATATATGATATGGAAAGACAATATGAGCCGTGGAATGAAATTGAAAATAGTATTCCGGTACTATTGAATGTATGGAAAAGTAAGCATGAAGATATTGCTATACTATTTCGAAACAGAAATAAGCAAGAAGCTGAAGGCCCAATGATTCTTTTTGCAGCACATTTGCTTTCAATTGTAAATTGGCTAAATGAGCAACCTGTTCATAGTTTGAAAGAAATGGAAGATTACACGAGCAAATTAGAAGTACAACCAGTTAATTTTATGGAGCGATATTCGTTCATTATAAAGAAACCAAATAATTATCATTCTTATATTCAGTTAGGGCAGTTGTATATTGAAATAGAAAAGTTATATGTAAAGAAAATGATAACAAAAAAGAAGTCCTTTTCTCGTTAAGAGAAAAGGACTTCTTTTTTGTATTAAGATTCTGTTGTAACGACATTTCCGTCTGCGTGAGGTGTATCTTCACCTGTATTTTGTTGTTGCTCTTGTTGTTTCTTAGCTTCTTCTTCAGCTTTTTTTCTAGCTTCTTCTTCAGCTTTTCTCTTAGCTTCTTCTTCAGCTTTTTTCTTAGCTTCTTCTTCAGCTCTTTTTCTAGCTTCCTCATCAGCTTTCTTTTGAGCTTCTTCTTGTTGTTTGCGTTGTTGTTCTTGCTGCTGTTGCTCTTGTTGTTTACGCTGCTCTTCCTCAGCTTTTTTCTTAGCATCTTCTTGTTTTAATTTATCTTCATTAGCCTTTTTCTGAGCTTCCTCATCAGCTTTTTTCTTAGCTTCTTCTTCGGCTTTTTTCTTAGCTTCTTCTTCAGTTTTCTTCGCATCTGGAGTTCCGCCAGGCGCAGTGAAGGATGCTCCAACTGCTGGGCTTGTTCCAGTACCTTTTTTCGCTACCACAGAGAAGCTGTAAGTAACGCCTGGTTTAATACCACCAAGAGTAGCTGTCGTACCATTTATTGATAAACTACCACTTGAACCGTCAGTTGCTTTATAGCTTGCTGCATACGCATCAACTTCTGCTGGTCCAGACCAGTTTAGTGTAACTGTGCTAGCCCCATCGAAAGTAACATTAAGACCACTAGGTGCATCTACTTTAATTTGTTTCACTGCATCTTTCTTAGCACCTTTTACGTACAATTCACCATTTAATTCTTGTACAGAAGAAGGACGTTCGAAACGTGATTTATCTGTAGCGAATTTGCTCATCATTACTTGGAACATTTGTTGCGCAATTCTAGTAGAGCGATCGCCAATGTAATTTTCTGGACCATCTTTTTCGTAACCAGTCCAAACAGCCATTGTATATTGCGGTGAATATCCCGCGAACCAGCTATCTCTGTTTGCGTCAGCTGGAATACCATATTTTTTAATTACGTCTGCATCAAAGTTTTGTGTTCCTGTTTTACCTGCTACGTCTATACCTGGAACGTATGCTGTTGGACCTGTACCACCAGAACCAGGTTTTACTACGTCACGAAGAACGTCAGTCACCATGTAAGCTGTGTAGTCTTGCATCGCACGTTGTTCTTTCGGTTTAAAACTTTTCTTTTTCCCATCTGGGAAGATAACTTCTTTTACGAAGTGCGGTTTATTGTAGTTCCCACCGTTACCAAAGGCTGCATATGCCCCCGCTAATTGTAATGGAGAACTATCGTTACTACCAATTGCTGTTGATTCATATGTTTTGCCGTCTTTAAATGTCATGCCTAAACCTTCAGCAAACGCTTGTGACTTAGGAAGACCAACCGCTTGAGCTGTTTTTAAAGCTGGGATGTTTAATGACTTTTTCAAAGCTTCACGTAGTGAAACGTCACCTTTGTAACTATTTGTTGCATTTCGTATTTTTTTACCATTGGAATACGTATACTCTGAGTCATTTAATTGATGGTATGTAGACCATTGTAAATTCTCAATTGCTGGTCCATAGTCGAAAATTGGTTTCATTGTTGAACCGACTTGGCGTTTTAAATCAGTGGCCATATTATGACCTTTGAAAGTAGACTTACTTTCTTTACGCCCAGCTCCAATTGCGCGAACTTCTCCAGATTGTGTATCCATAAATACGAATGAACCTTGGAATTGATCGTTCGGATACTTAATAAGATTACCATCCATAATTTTATCAGCATGATCTTGAGCATCTTGATCAAGTGTTGTATGGATTGTTAAACCATCTGAACCGATATTTACATCCGGATATTCTTTTTCAACTTCTTTTACAACAGCATCTAAAAATGCTTGATACTTCATCTCTGTTACTTCTGAAGATGGTTGAAGACCCTCAGTTACAGAGATTTTCATTGCATTATTCATTTCATCTTTTGTTATATAACCATGTCGATTCATTAATGATAATACGACGTTACGACGTTGTGTAGCTCGTTCAACGTTATCTGGTTTTGTTGGATCATAAATATTAGGACCTTGGGGTAAACCTGCAAGCATTGCAGCTTCATGTAACTGTAAGTCTTTTAAATCTTTGTCATAATATTTTTTGGCTGCTGTTGCAATACCGTACGAACGGTTACCTAAGTTAATCTTATTTAAGTACATTTCTAAAATCTCATGTTTAGAATATTGTTGCTCTAATTTGTAAGATAGGTACCATTCTTGCACTTTTCTCTTTGCAGTTTTGTCCATCGTTAGAAAATAGTTTTTGACTACTTGTTGCGTAATCGTACTACCACCTTGAGATCCGAATCCACCAGTGACATTTTCCATAACTGCTTTTGTAGTTCGTTTAAAATCAATTCCATTATGATCATAGAAACGTGAATCCTCAGTTGCAAGGAATGCATTTTCAACTACTTTTGGAATTTGATCATACGTAACGTGGGTTCGTTTTTCAGCACCGTATTCATAGAAAAAGTTCCCATTCTTATCAAGAAACTTTGTTGATAAAGGATTGACAAGTTTTGATTTGTCTAATTTTGGAGCATCCTTTACCATAACAAAGAAAGCGGAAACGCCAGCTACAAGACCAACGATACCAAGAAGTAGACAACCTATAAGGAATTTTTTAAAAAAGGAGCCTTTTTTCTTTGGTTTTTTCTCTGTATTTGTTTCTTGCTTTTGATTTTTTACATGATTTCGTTCTGTACGAGAACGATAATTATCTGACATTATACTTTCTCCTACCTTTCATTCTCTCCCCAAAAGTCGAAAAAAGAGCCTTAGTGATGACTCTATCACGAAAAATAAACCGTGTCTAGTACACGGATATAATCAATCCGAGGGTGATAACCGCACGATAATAAAGATCCATGCTCTTCTATTTCTTCTTTCGTAATTGATTTTCTTCCACCAGTATTTTGACGATTCCAAAATGCAATAATATGTTTTGCATCTAATAAATAAAGTTCATCAAAAAGTGTAAATTTAATAATAACAAATGCAATTCCATTATGAGCGATTACTTGCTTCATATGTTCAATTTGATGAAGATGGAAGTTTTGAAGTGGAAAGCTGGTTTTATTTTTTGTTTCTTTCGCTTCAAAATCGATGTATTTCCCTTTATATACACCGTTGTAATCTGTTGTAGAAGGTTGTTTAAAATACGCTTCTTTTACCACTGCAGCACTTCGAGCGGGGTAATCTACTTTTACAATTTGAAGAGGTGTAGGTTTTTTATGTACGCATGCAATATTATGGGTTAAGTAATATTCATTCGTTTCATTCAATTCCTCTTCAAGGGACATACCTCTATTACTGTAAGTATGTTTTTTAATTGGTGTTTTATGAGGTTGTGAAGCTTGATTGTACCGTTTTCCATTTGGGTAACGAATGGTCATAGTGTGTCCACTCCCAACTTGCTAAGAATTACTTACAAAGGTGATTATAACAAAAAATGAAAAAAGATGTGACCTTTTTCAAGAAAGGTATGATGAGTTATTTATGTTTACATGGAATGATTATGAAAAAATTAAACAATATCGTAAAAATATGGTCTGTACAGAAGAAGAAAAAGCAATCGTTTACAACATTAATAGGGAAATAGAAACAGCTAATAGGGACAACATTTCTCGAACGCAGTGTTATCAAGAATATTATGTAAGAAATAGTGAAATTAGATGGGCTTTTTTAGCAAGTATGGTCTCGAGAAATGCGGGATGGAACATGACTGATCTAGAAGGTAGATATTATGCTACTGTTTTACCTCAAACAGTAAAAAAACATTTGTTTCTAACTTATGAAGAAGCAAATTGGATTATTTTTTTAGATGCATTTCCTCAGCTATTGTTATATGAAGAAAGTAAGAGGAGACAGGTACCGCTATTTTATTTGTTACAATATTTCAACGTGTCAATTTTTATGGAAAAAGAATGGATATATTTTTGGGAGAAAAAAGATATAAATAGGCTCATGACAGCGCTTATTATAAATGAACAAAATAAAATTCAAAAACCAATTATTGAGAATGCATATTTTAAAAAACATGTATTTCATACAGCGCTTTTTAAATTGCAAGAAATGCTTCATGTGAGCGCCGTTATTTTTCCAACCATTGAAGGGAATATGTATGGTTTTTCAGTTTATCAATTTGAAACGTTACAAAAGCGTATAGAATTAGGAAAGAAATTAGCGGAGTTACTATTTCATCCGAATTATAAAAGTTTATTCCATAGTTTTGCATTACAAACTATACACACGGGATCAAGAGCAGATTATGAATGCTATGTAAGAGGAGCTAAAAAATCTTGTACACCAGCCCTGAGAGAGGTTTATCCTATTGTTGCGCATAAGGAGATAAGTATGAGAGATTGGTTTTGTAGAGATACGGAAATAAAAGAGTTATTTTTGCCGGAAGAGTATAAGGGAGAAGTTGATATAACAGAATGGTATAAAAGGAAGAGGGAGCAAATTTATGCTGCTTCTATCGTAAATCGTTTTATTAAAAGGATAGATGAGTTCGTGATATAATAAAAAAGAAGTCCCGTCTTCATTTACGAAGACGGGACTTCTTAATGTGAAGTAATCCTGCCACGAGTGCTAAAAATTTAATCTCAAAACGTAATGAACATAAGAGATTAAGGATGTTTCAGAAATTAGCTTTTTGTAAAATCATTAAAGTTTCACTTTATGTAGCAGGGAAGTTTGGACCATCTAACTTTGGATTACCAGTTTCGGGTTTATTTTGTTTGCTTTGTTTTTTCTTTTTTTCATTTTTGTTCTTTGTCATTTTCATACACCTCCTTTTTGTATTGTTACCATTTCTATAAATGACATACAAAATGATTTCTTTGACGAATAACAACTAGTTTTGTCATGTGGGCAGGAGTGAGAAATCATTCGGCGAAATTACATGACAAAGGAAAAGCAAAGAAGGAGGCGTTTTGTATATGGCGATGGTTCAGAAGGAAGATGTAATGAAAACGATGGATCAAATGTTAAGTTCTCTCGATTTGCTGGAAATGAATATAGGGATTAGAATGAATCATGCATTGAAGGATAAGAGCGAAAAAATATGTAATAAGATAGAAATAACAGAAATGCATATTGAGCATATGGAAAATAAATTAGTGCATCACGAAGAAAAAGGGAATTGGGTGAAGGCATTTCAAAACGTCGTAGTGAGTGCATAATAAGGTGGGAATAAAATGGTGTATGAAGCGTTAATACAGTCTTCGGAAAAACTTATGCAGTATAATAATGAAGCAAATGTGAAAAAAAGAGAAATGGTTGAATACGATTTTTATAAGGATATGAAACCGTTTGTAGATATGGTAGATGAAGAATTAAAAGTGTGGAAAGAATTAGCTTATAAATGGATTAAGGAAGAAAAACCGAAGTATATACATGTACAGCAAATTGATCAAGTGTACGATAATTTACAAACAAATGTGCTGCAATGTTTTGTAAATAAAGGTAAGGGTAAGCGATTCTTTGAAACACATCAAGCTATTTCGTATACTTTGCAAAATATAATTGAGCAATGTAAGTAACAAGAGGGGAAACCCTCTTGTTTTTTTATGCTTCTGTCATTGTTGTCGGTTTTGTTGCACCGCTTATTTCTAATTCTTTTATTAATGTTCGGTAATCTGAAATGCATATTTTTCCTTCGAGATACCAATGTCTCGCAAAGTCTAACAATTCATTTACATTCTCTGTGTAATACCCCTTTTTTTGAGAAAACGCTTGTTTTAAATCCCCTAATACCATGTTGATTCCTCCCCCATGAGAATCTTCTTCTTCATTATCATAGCATGGAAGGGTTTTCTTTTTTAATTTTTTAAAAATTTAAACTTCCGACAAAAATAGACAGATACTCCGTCACACATATTATTTTGTAGGTACATATTATATATGTAGAAACTTATGTGAAGGAGGAGAGAATGCATGTTTCAACAACCTAACGCATATCAGCAAGCTAATCCATATCCCCAGCAAAATATGTACCAATATAATGCAGATACATATTTACGGTATAATATGTATCCTTTCGAACCTTATTATGGAAATCAAAATTATTATCAGCCATTTGAAGTGTCGTTTATGAATCAACAACAACCGCAGCAACCTTATATGAATCAACAACCACAACCTTATATGAATTCGCAATATTATATGCCGCCATCCCCTTATGGAAATCAACAAGCAATGTTTTATCCGCCAAAACAACCGTATCCGGCGCAGAATAAACAAAAACAACAACAACCGAGTCAGTTTTCTAGTTTTGTTTCCCAATTTAAAAACTCAGATGGTAACTATGACGTAAATAAAATGATGAATACTGCTGGACAAATGATGAATGCAATGAATCAAGTAACAGGTATTGTAAAGCAAGTTGGAGGATTTTTTGGTAAGTAATTTTGGAGGATTGTCTATAAAAAGTATTGTATATGAAGTAAGGACTAGACAAATTTCCTTGTAATAAATGGGTATATATAACAAACGGCTTTCCCTCTTTTCTCATACTGTAAAGTGTAATCAGATTTTTTTTATGAGAGAGGAGAGAAAAAACTATGCATCATTGTCATCCTTGCTTTGGAGGGCATAAGCCTGTAGGACCTATTTGTACAACTGCTCCTGTCATTCATCCGACGAAACAGTGCGTAACACATTCTTTTTCAACAACGGTGGTGCCACACATTTTCCCGACGCATACAACACATGTACATCATCAGCAAATTAAAAACCAAAACTTCTTCCCGCAAACAAACTCAAATGTAAATGTTGTAGACCCAGTTGATCCAGGATTTGGCGGCGGATGTGGACCGTGTAGTCACGGACATCACGGACACCACGGACATCAAGTATCTCCATTTGGTCCAGGACCAAATGTATCACCATTCTTACCGAATAATGTATCTCCGGTAGGACCGAATGTATCACCATTTTTACCAAACAATGTATCACCAGTAGGCCCGAACATTGGACCAAACGTTGGTGGAATATTTAAAAAGTAAATGATATGTTAGAACTAGCGAAATGCTAGTTCTTTTTTTGTAATTGGAGTGTTGATATGAAAGTTATTGCTGTAACGGGATATAAGCCATTTGAACTTGGTATATTTAAAAATGATCATCCAGGGGTGGAATGTATAAAAAAAGCATTGCACCGAAAGTTAACTACTTTTGTAGAAGAGGGTTTGGAATGGGTCATAATAAGTGGGCAGTTAGGAGTAGAATTATGGGCTGCTGAAGTTGTTTTTGAAATTCAAGTAGAATATCCAGATTTAAAATTAGCGGTATTTACTCCGTTTTTAGAACAAGAAGAAAGCTGGAAGGAAGATAACCGTGAATATTACGAATTTATTCTCTCTCAAGCAGACCATATTGATAGTATTACGAAACGGAAGTACGAAAGCCCGGAGCAATTTAAATTAAAAAATCAATTTTTTATTGAAAAAAGTGATGCACTTTTAGCTGTATATGATGAAGAGAAACCAGGGAGTCCTAAATATATTGTAGAAGCAGCAAAGAAAAAAGGAGAAATAGAAAATTATCACAGTTATTTCATTCTTTTTTCCGATTTACAAGATATAATAGAAGAGGAACAGTGGAATAATGCTGAGTAATATGTAATATAGTACTCGTATATATGATTGACAAAAGGCGTTGTTTCTGAAAAAATTTAGGTAATGAAAGTTTTGGCAAAAATTTGAGGTGAAGAAAATGATTTCGGATAAAATTAAATTAACGGCGAAAGATATTTTAGAAAAAGAATTTAAAACAGGTATGAGAGGTTATCAACAAGAAGAAGTAGACAAGTTTCTTGATATGATCATTAAAGACTATGAAGCTTTCCACAAGGAATTTGAGCAATTAAAGCAACAAAATGCTCGTTTAAAGCGTGAATTAGAGGAACAAAAACTAGTAGCAACACAAGTGCCGCAACAACCAGTTGTACAAACACCAGTTGCGCAACCTGTATATAACAACACGAACACGGACATTTTAAAACGTCTATCTAATTTAGAAAAAGCTGTATTTGGAAGTAAGTTATACGAATAAATTCTAGTGGTAAAAAGGTTAAAGCATTTTACATAGAAAAAAACATTGCAAAATCTTTTTGTTTCCACTATACTAATGGATGTCATAACGTTTGGGTAATCGCTGCAACGCCAACGTTGTAGAGGAAAGTCCATGCTCGCACGGCCTGAGATGGCTGTAGTGTTCGTGCCTAGCCAATTCATAAGCTAGGGTATTCTGGCTGTAAGGCTGGTTTAACGGCAGGGAAAAAACCTAAGTCTTCGGATATGGTTTGACTACCTTTAAAGTGCCACAGTGACGAAGTCCTTGAAGAAATGATAGGAGTGGAACGAGGTAAACCCCACGAGCGAGAAACCCAAATAATGGTAGGGGAATCTTTTCCAAGGAAATGAACGATGGGAAAGGACAGGTTGTATAACCTGTAGATAGATGATTGCCACCGGAGTACGAGGCGTGGGCCGTTTGCAGTACAAAGGAACAGAACATGGCTTACAGAACGTTATGAACCAACTATGAAATAACTCAGCTCTCCTTTGTTAGAGGAGGGCTTTTTATTTGTATGAAGTTATAATTTATGAGTTAAAATGGTTAATGAGAAAATTCTTTGTAAAATGTAATGATTAATAGGATAAATCGCTATTGATCATTGTTTGAATATACATAAGAGGTGAATGCAAATGGGAAAAGTTACTTTAATCGCAACAGCGGCAATGGGTATTGAAGCGTTAGTTGCCCGAGAAGTTCGTGATCTTGGTTATGAATGCCAAGTAGAAAACAGCAAAGTAACATTTGAAGCAGATGAAAAGGCGATTTGTCGCACGAACTTATGGTTACGTACTGCGGACCGTGTGAAAATTAAAGTTGGCGAATTCAAAGCGACAACATTTGATGAGCTGTTTGAGAAAACGAAAGCATTAAACTGGGGAGATTATATTCCAGAGAATGGAGAATTCCCTGTAATTGGTAAGTCTTTAAAATCTGAGTTGTTCAGTGTTTCAGATTGCCAACGTATCGTTAAAAAAGCTGTCGTTGAAAAATTAAAAACAACGTATAAACGTACAACTTGGTTTGAAGAAGATGGTCCGCTATTCCGCATTGAGATTGCAATGCTAAAGGATATTGCAACATTAACAATTGATGCAAGTGGTGTTGGGCTTCATAAACGTGGATACCGTATGGATCAAGGGGAAGCTCCATTAAAAGAAACATTAGCTGCGTCTTTAATTAAGTTAACAAACTGGAAGCCAGATCGTCCTTTCGTGGATCCTTTCTGTGGATCAGGTACAATTCCGATTGAAGCAGCATTAATTGGACAAAATATCGCACCAGGATTTAACCGTGGCTTTGCATCAGATGAGTGGGGCTGGGTAGGTAAACAAAACTGGCGTGAAGCTCGTCAAGAAGCTGAAGATTTAGCGAATTATGATCAACGATTGCAAATTATTGGATCAGATATCGATCATCGTATGATTCGAGTTGCTCAAGATAACGCAGAAGAAGTAGGTTTAGGTGATTTAATTACATTTAAACAAATGCAAGTAAAAGATTTCACGACAAAAGAGGATTATGGCTATGTTGTAACGAATCCTCCATACGGAGAACGTTTAAGTGAAAAAGCACTTGTTGAACAATTGTACAAAGAAATGGGACAAGTATTCCGTCCGTTAGATACATGGTCAGCATATGTATTAACAAGTTACGAAGCATTTGAGAAGTGTTACGGAAAAGATGCCTCGAAGAAACGTAAACTGTTTAACGGATTTATCCGTACAGATTACTACCAATACTTCGGAAAACGTCCACCGCGTAATTCATAGTATAAAACTCCTCTAGCACGCATATACTGGCTATTATGTAATGCGTAAAGGAGGAACTAATATGGATAGTTTCCAATTATCAATGATTCAAAAAGCTATTCACCGTACGTATGATGAGCTCGGAAAAGAAGTGGATAGCCAAGGTGTGATTGTAGATGAAATACAAAAGGCACAAGAAGAATATTTGTCAGCTCTTTCACATGAAACAGCGATTGATAAACGGTATTTAAAGTCATTAATATAGAAGAAAATTTTCCTTTTTCGAAAGGAAAATTTTTTTTCGTGTATTTCTATGTATTGTAACAGGGGAAAGTGACTGCATACAAATGAGTAGCGGTTGCTATATCTTTTTATAGAAAAACTTTTTGGTTGGAGGCTAAGGATGTTTACTGAGAAGAGATTACCATTTGAAGTAGGAAAACAAGATAATTTTTATGATAAGTTGAATGAGTGGATTGGAGATGTGTTTTACGACATCCTTCCGGAAAAAGGCTTTGAAGAGCGTGATGAACAAATTTTTATGGCGTTTCAATTAGAGCGTGCTTTCCAAGAAAAGAAAGTAATGTTCGCAGAAGCGGGTGTAGGAACAGGGAAAACAATTGTATATCTTCTATATGCAATTTGCTATGCGCGTTATACTGGGAAACCAGCTATTATTGCTTGTGCAGATGAAACGTTAATTGAGCAGCTTGTGAAAGAAGAAGGAGACATTGCGAAATTATCTGAAGCGTTAGGCTTATCAGTAGATGTAAGACTTGCGAAATCAATGGATAATTATTTGTGTTTACGTAAGCTTGAAGATGTTATGAGTGGACGAGCTCCAGAAGTAATTGAAGATGTATATTATGAATTACCACAGTTCGTATTCGATCATGGTACGATGCAAAACTTTACTCACTACGGTGACCGAAAAGAATTTCCACTATTAAATGACGAAGAATGGTCAAAAGTAAATTGGGATTACTTCCAAGATTGCTTCACTTGTGATTCTCGTCATCGTTGCGGTCAAACTCTTTCACGCGAACATTATCGTAAAGCAGCAGATTTAATTATTTGTTCTCAAGATTTCTATATGGATCATATTTGGACGTACGATGCTCGTAAGCGTGAAGGACAAATTCCATTATTACCAGAAAGTAGTTGCGTTGTATTCGATGAAGGACATCTTGTAGAATATGCAGCTCAAAAAGCTTTAACATATCGTTTAAAGCAAACGATGATGGAGCAGCTTTTAACGAGATTATTACAAAACGATATTCGTGAAGAGTTTGCACATTTAGTAGAAGAAACAATTTGGCAAACAGAGCGATTCTTTGATGTGTTACAAGAAAATAAAAAGGAAATTGCCGGTTCTGATCGTTTAGAAATTACTGTGACAGAAAAAGTAACAGCAGAAGCAAAACGACTTTATGCAAAAATTGGTGAAGTCGGTGATGCATTAGTATTTGAAAGTGAAATGCATACAGTAAATACGTATGATTTAAATATCGTTGATGAACATTTAGATGTGTTAGAACATTCACTTCGTCTGTTCATGCACGAGAAAAATGTAATTACATGGGGGGAAGAAGGTGATGGAGCCTTCACGTTAGTAATTATGCCACGTGCAGTTGAAGAAGTGTTACAAGAGAAAGTATTCTCGAAGAAAATCCCGTATATCTTCTCGTCTGCTACATTATCTAATAACGATTCATTCGCGTTTACAGCGAATAGCTTAGGGGTAAAAGATTACTTATCATTCTCAGTTGCCTCACCGTTTGATTATGAAGAGCAAATGGCAGTAAACTTACTATCGCATACGAAAGAAAATGAATGGGAAAGAAAGTGTCAATATACACTTGAAAATATACAAAAAACAAATGGACGTACACTTGTATTATTCCGTACAACGCAAGAGCTTGCAGCGTTTAAAGAATATGTAAGTAAAGAACAAATGTCAGTTCCGTTCCTATATGAAGGGGACCAAGAAATTAGTCAACTCGTTTCTCGCTTCCAAAATGAAGAAGAGACTGTACTTTGTGCCGTTCATTTATGGGAAGGTTTAGACATTCCTGGTTCATCATTATCACATGTTATCATTTGGTCATTACCATTCCCTCCAAACGATCCGGTGTTTGAAGCGAAGCGTAAACATGTGAATGATCCGTTTTGGGATGTAGATGTACCATATATGATTTTACGTCTTCGCCAAGGTATTGGTCGTTTAATTCGTACGAGTGACGATAAAGGTGCTATTTCAATCTTCTTATCTGATACAGAAGATGAGAAAGTGGTAGAAGCGGTGAAAAACGTACTACCGGTAGAAGGTAAAGAATTATAAGGAGAAAGCTTGGCGCTTGCCAAGCTTTTTTTCTATTATAAAAGGAATTTAGATTTTCATGTCGAATTAAGTTTGAGGTAGAAAAGGGAGGTTTTTATACGATGACAGTAGCTACATATGAAGTAGAAAAACAATTTTTAACATATGTGAAGAAGATACAAAATTACGGAGAAGCATTAAGCTTAATGTTTTGGGATTTAAGAACAGGTGCGCCTAAAAAAGGTGTGGACCAGCGCTCAGAAGTAATTGGTATGCTTTCATCAGAAGTGTTTGCTATGTCGACTTCAGATGAGATGGGAAATTATTTAACAGAGCTTGAAGCTTTAATAAGTGAAGACAAACTTTCTGAAACGACGAAGAAAATGGTTGAAGAGTGTCGTAAAGAATATGATAGAAATAAAAAAATTCCACAAGCGGAATATGAAGCGTATGTGAAATTAGAAGCGAAAGCGGAAAGTGTGTGGGAAGAAGCCCGTGAAAAGTCTGATTTCGAAATGTTCCGTCCGTATTTGGAACAAATAGTTGAATTTAAAAAGAAATTTATTACATATTGGGGTTACGAAACATACAAATATAATACACTATTAGATATGTATGAGCCGGGTATTACAGTAGAAGTGTTAGATCACGTATTTGGTCAACTTCGTGAGCGTATCGTTCCGCTCGTAAAAGAAATATCGGGGTCACAAAAGAGATTAAAGACAAGTGCTTTGTCAGAACATTTTTCAAAAGAAGAACAAAAGAACTTTACATTAGAGCTATTAAAGCAGTTAAATTATGACTTTGAAGCAGGTCGTCTTGATGAAACAGTACATCCATTCGAGATTACATTAAATAGAGGGGATGTTCGTATTACGACACGCTATGATGAAAAAGATTTCCGCATGGCTGTGTTTGGAACAATTCATGAATGTGGTCATGCTGTATATGAACAAAATATTGCAGAGAAATTTGAAGGTACACCGTTATGTAGTGGAACATCTATGGGTATTCATGAGTCACAATCGTTATTCTTTGAGAACTTTA
This sequence comes from Bacillus sp. EB106-04-02-XG92, assembly GCF_058791995.1. Classification (NCBI taxonomy): domain Bacteria; kingdom Bacillati; phylum Bacillota; class Bacilli; order Caryophanales; family Bacillaceae; genus Bacillus; species Bacillus sp. EB106-04-02-XG92. The sequence goes on along the minus strand of NZ_JBYTEA010000005.1, from coordinate 371,515 downwards.
TCGGTCGTAATAAATCATTCTGGAAGAAAAATTATGATTTATTAAAAGAGTATAGCGATGGTCAATTCAATGATATATCAGTAGATGAGTTTTATGATGCGATTAACGAATCGAAGCCATCGTTCATTCGTATAGAAGCAGATGAACTTACATATCCGCTTCATGTTATGGTTCGTTATGAGCTTGAGAAAGAATTATTTGATGGTACATTACAAGTGAAAGACTTGCCAGCCGCTTGGAATGATAAGATGGAAGCATATTTAGGAATTCGTCCGGACAACAATGCACAAGGTGTATTGCAAGATGTTCACTGGGCTGGTGGTTCATTTGGATACTTCCCATCTTATGCACTTGGTTATATGTACGCAGCGCAATTTAAGCAAAGAATGTTAAAAGACATTCCGAACTTTGATGCATTATTAGAAGAAGGAAACGTAACGCCAATTCGTGAATGGTTAACCGAACATATTCACCAATATGGTAAAACGAAAAAGCCACTTGAAATTTTAGAAGATGTGACAGGCGAAGGGTTAAATGCAAACTATTTAGCCGATTATTTAGAAGCGAAGTATAAAGAGATTTATGAGTTATAAAAAAGGGCTGCTTAATTGCAGCTCTTTTTTTAAAGGGGGATAGAAAAATGAACTATACATATACAGTAATGACGCAAGAAGAAGCAGAAGAAATTGCGTATAACTGGCATTATGAAGGGAAGTATTCCTTTTACGATATAGGGGCAGATGAAGAAGATTTAGCCGAGTTTTTAGAGAATGAGAGTAGAGGGAATCATACATTTTCTGTGAAAGAAAATGGTACTCTCATTGGGTTCTTTACTGTTTGTAAAATAAATAATGGAACGGTTGATATAGGACTTGGAATGAGGCCTAATATAACTGGCAATGGATTAGGGTTAAAGTTTGTAAAGGCTGGACTAGCTTTTAGTAAAGAAAAATACGGATGTAATTATATAACGTTATCAGTAGCGAAATTTAATGAGAGAGCGATTAAAGTATATAAAAGAGCCGAATTTGAAGCTGTTGGAACGTTTATACAGAAGACAAATGGTAGTTGTTTTGAGTTTTTGAGGATGAATTATATATGTAAAAAATAAAAAAACAGAAGAATCTTCTTCTGTTTTTTTTGTAACTTCATTAACTTTCAGTTGCTAGCATGTGTACAGCTATTTCATGCATGTCTTTCAAACCTGACACTTGAGCGTATTCAGCAACAGTGATACCACTCGTTGTTAGAAGTTCGATAATATGTTCATCCATTCTTGACCAAGTTTTACCGCCAGCGTTGTCATAAGAGTGAATTAAATTTGTTAGTCCATCTTTCCCAAAGAGCAGATAATGAGATGTGAAATCGATTGAAACATCAGCGACCCCTACTTCTGTCCAATCGATTAAGCCTGTTACATTATTTTTATTATCAATCAGGATATGACCCGGATGTATATCTCCATGCTTTACTCCTACATGAGATGGCCAAAAAGAGTCTTCAGCTAGCCATGCTTGCCAACGATCCCATAAGTTTTGATTGATATCGTATTGTTCCTTCACTCGATTCATCCTTTGTTTCATAGAAGTTCTTAATTCATTAGCAGTAAGCATTTCAACACCTATATTGTTAAATTTTTGCTGAGGTAATGAGTGTAAATTCGCTAGAACCTTTCCTAATGAAATATTGTATTCAGTCGGTGCATTCTTTTCATTAAAGTTCCATACATATTCTTGTCGTTCTATATCGATAGTAGCGGCAGGAACGCCACTTAGTTGTTTATAAGCGATTAGTTCCTCAGAGAATATAGACCAATCAGGAACTTGGAATTCTGCATGTTTTTTCATGATTTCTAATGCTTTTTTTTCTCGTTGGGCATGTCTCATAGATTCTGGTCTACGAGGAATTCTTAGTATCCATTTATCCCCGTTTTGTTCTTTAACGTGTGCTACTTGAAAGTCAATGCCAGATTCATTAATTACTATTGAATCTTCTAATATATTTAGGCCTTCCATATTTGCTAATTGTTTCACTTTAAGTGTATTCATTTTTATTTCCTCCAAATGTTTATTCTAATTTCAATGTTTTCATACGTTTTCTGTTACGAATTGTTTCTAACTACATCCATATGATTAAAGTAGCAAGATATAAGAAAATGTAATCATAAAAAACCACAGACGGGCTTCTGTCTGTGGTTAAGAGTAAACGAGGATATAATGAATAAACGTCTCTCTTTGTATCAAAAAAATATACGAAAAAAAGACAGATGTATATCTGCCTTTCTTCATATGGAAAGTATATTCTTCCGTTGAAGATTATTAAAAATGTGCAGACTAATCCCGTTTACTCTGCTTTATGAAAACAGAGCCTTTGAACATATTAAGTTACTTATTGTTCAAAGTTTGCTGACGTAGTCTTCCTGCGTGCATCATCTTTAACAATCCTCCTTTTAATAGTATAGTGTTACTATACTTTGTTTATAAATAAACATCAACAAAAAATACTAGATGTAATATTAATTGAAAGTCTTGGAAGAGTATGTGTATGATTGAAATTTAGTATCAAATAGCAAGATTAGTAAGGAGATGCAGCGTGGTTACAATTAAAACAAAAAATGAAATAGATTTGATGCACGAATCTGGGAAGTTACTTGCTTCATGTCATAGAGAAATTGCGAAAATAATGAAACCGGGTATTACGACAAAAGAAATTAATACGTTTGTTGAAGCATACTTAGAACAGTATGGTGCAACATCTGAGCAGAAAGGGTACAACGGATATCCATATGCGATATGTGCATCTGTAAACGATGAAATGTGTCATGCGTTTCCAGCCGATGTTCCTTTAACTGAGGGTGATATTGTAACAATTGACATGGTAGTAAACTTAAATGGTGGTCTTTCAGATTCTGCTTGGACGTATAGAGTTGGAAATGTTTTAGAAGAAGCAGAAAGGTTATTGGTAGTAGCTGAGAATGCATTGTATAAAGGGATTGATCAGGCGGTAATCGGTAATCATGTAGGAGATATTGGTTATGCAATTGAAAGTTATGTAGCAAATGAAGGTTTTTCTGTCGCACGAGATTTTACGGGACATGGAATCGGTAAAGAGATTCATGAAGAACCAGCAATTTTTCATTTTGGGAAACAAGGACAAGGGCCTGAGTTGCAAGAAGGAATGGTAATTACAATTGAGCCAATTGTAAATGTAGGTATGCGATATTCGAAAGTAGATTTAAATGGATGGGCTGCAAGAACGATGGACGGGAAATTATCAGCGCAATATGAGCATACAATTGCGATTACAAAAGATGGGCCAATCGTTTTAACGACGCTTTGAAATAATATGTAAGAGTTTACAAAAATCGAACGAAAATGATGTTTTTATAAAATTCGTACGTGTTTTGTTAATAAATGCTTTTCAAAGTATAAAAAGTGCGTTATAATCCATCTATAAAATAAATAGTTAGCTACACTCATATAATCGCGGGGATATGGCCTGCAAGTTTCTACCGAAGTACCGTAAATACTTTGACTATGAGTGAGGACGAATATATTTGCTTGTTTAGCATTCTTTTTTGCGAAACTCCAAAAGCGCGTCTCTCACTTGTAACGAGTGGTGGCGGCTTTTGGAGTTTTTTTATTGCATAAGAGGGGGAACAAACATGAAAGTATTACAAGAAAAGATTTTAAACGAAGGAAAGGTTTTATCTGGTGACGTATTAAAGGTAGATGCTTTTTTAAATCATCAAATTGATCCAGTACTTATGCAAGAAATCGGAAAAGAATTTGCTAAACGTTTTAAAGAAGAGAACATTACAAAAATCGTGACGATTGAATCTTCAGGCATTGCACCAGCAGTTATGGCTGCATTAGAGCTTGGTGTAAAAGTAATCTTTGCAAGAAAACGTAAATCGTTAACGTTACAAGATAATATGTACGTTGCAAACGTATATTCATTTACGAAACAAGAAACGAATGAAATTTCATTATCTCGAAATCATATCGATGAAACTGATCGCGTTTTAATTATCGATGACTTTTTAGCGAACGGTCAGGCTGCTTTAGGTTTAATGAGTTTAGTCGAGCAAGCTGGAGCAAGCATTGCAGGAATTGGTATTGTTATTGAAAAAGCATTTCAAGATGGAGGAAAGAAGCTTCGTGAACAAGGCGTTCGTGTTGAATCACTAGCAGAAATTGCATCACTTGATAACGGCACAGTTACATTTGTACAGCAAGAAACTGCGGAGGTGAAGTAAACGATGAAGCAACATCCATTTAAAATCGCATCGCTCGGTATGCAGCATATGCTTGCTATGTATGCTGGTGCAATTATCGTTCCGCTTATTGTGGGCGGTGGACTTGGTTTAAATCAAAAAGAGTTAACGTATTTAGTCTCAATTGATTTATTAATGTGCGGCGTTGCGACAATTTTACAAGCATTATCAAATCGCTTTTTCGGTATTGGACTTCCAGTTGTACTTGGTTGTACATTTACAGCGGTTGGGCCGATGATTGCAATTGGGAAACAATACGGCGTGTCTTCTATTTATGGAGCAATTATTGCTGCCGGGTTATTCGTTGTTATTTTTGCGAAATTATTTGGAAAGCTTGTAAAACTGTTTCCACCTGTTGTAACAGGATCTGTCGTTACAGTAATTGGAGTTACACTTGTTCCTGCCGCTATTAATGATATGGCTGGTGGAGTAGGAAGTAAGGATTTCGGTAGTCTTGAAAATTTAGCATTAGCATTTGGTGTGTTACTATTTATTATCATTATGTATCGTTTCTTTGACGGGTTTATTCGTTCAATCTCTATTTTACTAGGTCTATTGTTCGGTACAATCGTTGCAGCATTTATGGGGAAAGTGAGCTTGCAAGCAGTTGGAGAAGCGGATTGGTTCCATGGTATTCAGCCATTTTACTTCGGTACACCAACATTTGAATTGACGCCAATTATTACGATGATTTTAGTTGCTTGCGTAGGTATTGTAGAAGCAACAGGTGTTTACTTTGCATTATCTGATATTTGCAATAAAAAGATCGGTGAAAAAGAATTAACAAAAGGCTATCGCGCAGAAGGATTGGCGATGGTGTTAGGTGGTATTTTTAACGCATTTCCATATACAACATACTCTCAAAACGTAGGACTTGTTCAATTAACTGGAGTAAGAAATCGCGTTATTATTTATACTTGTGGTGGTATGTTAATCGTCCTTGGGTTCATTCCAAAAATCGCAGCTATTACAACTATTATCCCAAAATCAGTACTTGGCGGTGCGATGTTAGCAATGTTCGGTATGGTAATGGCATATGGTATTAAAATGTTAAGTAGCGTTGATTTTGGTAAACAAGAAAACTTATTAATCGTTGCATGCTCTGTCGGAATCGGACTTGGAGTTACAGTCGTTCCTACTTTATTCTCACAACTTCCTGAAAATATTCGTATTTTAACAGATAACGGAATTGTACTTGGAAGTGCGTCAGCAGTACTTTTAAATATCGTATTTAATATGGTGCCACAGCGTAAAGTGAAAGTAAAAGAAGAGCCAGTTGCTATGCAAAGTGCGGTAAGAGAAGCGTAAAAAAAAGCAAGGACTCGTTATGAGACCTTGCTTTTCTTTTTAAGTGGCATCATTTTCCCGTACGTACCAAGGCGCCATATATATTCAAGTGGCCCGTATTGATAACGTGATAGCCACCAGCGGCTAATAAAGATTTGCAACGTGTAGAAACCGATGCAGAATAGTGGTCCTACCCATAATGGAGCAAGATAATTATTTTTGAACAATAGTCCGAATACAAGTAATGTAACAATTGTATGCGAGATGTAATTTGTTAATGCCATTCGGCCAACGTATTGGAATGGACGTAATAATGCTTGCCATTTTTCTTTTTGTAATAAACGCATAAGCGTGACAATGTAGAATATGAATAATGTTTTTCCACTTATCATCGTAATACCCATAAGTGAAAATGGTGTGTATGGTTGATTGTTCATAAAGAAATAAACCATAATAAACCACATCGGTAATGTTAAAATGAACATAATGATTTGCCATTTTCTAAGCTTTGGATCTAATTCTTTAGCACGGCGGAAAATGTCTTTTTTACCAGCATATAATCCTAGTAAAAACAATCCGAGTGTTTCAGGGAGCATAATAAGGCTGTTACTTATTGCTTCAGAATAGAAAGAATGGAACCTGTCTGTAATTTGTAAGCTCCAATTTTCTAACGGCATAATTGCGGTGGAGAGACCTAGTTCATCTACCGGCACTAATAGCATGAGAAGGGAACCTAATAATGTGAACAATTGCATGAAACTTAATAGTACAATTGACCATATTAAAATAGTACGTGGCTTGCTCTTATAAAATAAAAATAAGAAAAATCCAGCGATTGCATAACTATGTAAAATGTCTCCGTCCCATAAAAGAACGTAATGTAAGAAACCGAATAATAATAAAATAAGTAAGCGACGAACAAATAAAGTTTTTGGTCGATTTGTTTTCGCTTCAGCACGAGTCATAAAAATGTAAAAGCCTAGGCCGAATAAAAACGAAAAGATAGTATAAAACTTTGTTTGAATAAACATATCGTAAAATAGGCGAATGTAGCTGTCTATCCCTTCGTAAATCCCTGAAATATCACGTGAGTCAATCCCGGCGATAACAGGCCAGTTCACAAGAAAAATACCTAATACAGCTATTCCTCTAATAATATCGATGGAGTGTATCCTCTCGCCTTGTGTAATATTTTGTGTCATTATTTTCCTCCTTGTTAAGTAATTCCCTTTTATTATACAAAATGTAAGATGGAGGGTATAGGGTGGATTTCCATTTTTTTTAACTATTAAGTTATGTAAGATGAGATATAATAAGAGTGCACAACAAGTTTTACCCTTTTTCAAAACAGGCAGTGAAGCTCCTTCTTATAAGGGGCTTTTTTTATGAAAATTGTTGATAATGATTCTCTTTAATGATAAAATGTATTTAAAAGTGATAATCATTATCAAAAAAGGTTGGTGCATCAGTATGGTATATGCATTAGTAGCAGGTACAGTCGCTGTATATGCAGTTATTGCAAAGTATGTTTTAAATGGAGTAGGAACAGCAAAATGAGTGATATGACATAAAATCCCTTTCATTTGTAAAAAGAATGAAAGGGATTTTTTATTTTTAATGAGAATATGCTGAAAATTTAGTATGATAGTAAAGTGAAACTGTAATCAATGAGGGGATGTATTTCCTGATGATTACGAACTCGCAAATAGCGGGGAAAAGTATATACATCTTGGATAAAGGGGAACAAGGGGATGACAAACATAGTACAGACAAACGGTATGAAAAAACTTGTTTGTTTTTATGAAGAGTGGCAAAAACACGGCGATGCAGAGAATAGTGTAAAGTTGTTTGAGGTGATTCAAAAGTATAAACAAGAGCAACTTATGATCGCGTTCTGCGGTCACTTCTCGGCAGGGAAATCAACGATGATGAATCATCTATATAAAGCGCAGTTATTACCAACAAGCCCGATTCCGACAAGCGCTAACGTTGTCAAAATTGAAAAAGGAATGGATCGTGTTGTTGTAACAGTTAAATCTGGAGAACAGTACGAGTATGACGGTGCATATTCAGCTGAAGAATTAAAACAAATTTGTAAAGATGGTGATGAGGTAATTGGTGTTCACATTTATCGGAATGATGCGCCAATTCCTGAAGGTGTTATGTTAGTTGATACACCAGGGATTGATTCAACAGATGATGCCCATCAACTAGCGACAGAATCAACGCTGCATCTAGCAGACGTAATTTTTTATATGATGGATTATAATCACGTCCAATCGGAAGTGAATTTGCAATTTGTTAAAGAATTGAAACAACGTAATAAAACGGTTTATCTCGTTGTAAATCAAATAGATAAACATAAAGAAAACGAATTATCGTTTGAAAATTATAAAGATAGTGTAAAACAATCGTTCTCGAATTGGGACATTGAAGTAGATGGAGTGTATTATACGTCATTACGAATGATGAACCATCCACATAATGAAATTGGAAGCTTAGAAACGTTAATTACTTCTATTATGAAAGAAAAAGAGCAGTATGTAAGAGATGGAATGGAGAGAGAAACAGAATATTTAATGGGGGAACATTTCTCGTTTATTCTTTCCGAAAATGAAAAAGCTCTTTTGAAATATGAGGAAGAGTTAGCATCACCGCTTTCCATTTCAGAGATAGTTGAAAAGAAAGAACAGCTAACGGAAACGAAACATCGCGAGGCTAGTAAAGAGTCTCATGTGAGAAACGAATTTATAAAAGGCTTACAAGCTATATTAGATAACGCGTATTTAATGCCATTTGAAATGAGAGAGTTGGCAAATACGTATTTAGAAACGAAATTAACAAAGTTTAAGGTTGGTTTACTATTTGCGAAAGGAAAGACGGAGCAAGAAAAACAGAGACGTTTAGATGCTTTTTATTCTGCTTTGCAAAAGACTGTTGAAACGCAACTTGATTTTCATGTGAAAGAGTTTATTGTTGCCTTTTTAAAAGAAGAAGGATTGTTTACAGAGGAACTTGGGAAAGACATATATGCTTTAGAGATTGCTTTTAGGCCAGAAATGTTGGCTGAAGTTATTAAACAAGGGGCAGGTTTCACAGGTGATTACTTACTTCTTTATACAGCGGATGTAGCGAATGAACTGAAGAAACGTTATTTTACAAAAGCACAGCAAATTTTTGATAAAAGTGCAGTCGTTTTAAAGCAAAAGGTGAAGGACGCAGTTGCTCGCATTGAAGAAGAGATTGAAAAATATGCGATGTTGCAAACGGCAAAAGAAACGAAATTGCAATACAGTAACAATTTGGAGACATATGAAAGTTATTTGCAAAATGTTTGGCATGAGCGTATTGCTACACCAGAAGGATTGCAAATAGAAGAGATATTACAAAGTAAGAAACAAATTGTTAGTGAGAAATTCACACTACAAGAGCAAGAAGTTGTAAATGATAACGTAGTGGCTCATGAGGAAGAGATAAAAGGAACGGCAGCTTTAAATATTCAGCGCATATTAGAGAAAGTGAAGAAAGCTGAAACGATATTAGAGCCATTACCGGCGCTAAAGCACGTACAGCAAGAGGTAATAGAAAAAAGGCGTCGTGTGGAAACGAAACAATTTACAGTAGCGTTATTCGGAGCTTTTAGTGCCGGGAAATCATCATTTGCCAATGCGTTGCTTGGTGAGAAGGTACTTCCTGTATCACCAAATCCGACGACTGCAACGATTAATCAAATTTTGCCGGTTACAGAGGAAAAACCACACGGAACAGTAATGGTTCAATTTAAATCAAAGCAAGCTCTATTAGAAGATATGAAAGCTGTTTATAAGCTATTTCATTATGAGATTACTACGTTAGCTGAAGCGTTAGCACAAATTGATAAAGTTATGAAATATCCTTCACCAACTGGGAAGCAAAAAACAACATTTAGCTTTTTACGAGCGGTACAAAAAGGGTATGATACGGTTTCTGCTCATTTAGGAGAGCAAGTACAAGTTACATTAGAAGAGTTTTCGGATTATGTAGCGAATGAAGAAAAATCGTGTTTTGTTGAGTATATGGAGCTTTATTATGATTGTGCATTAACAAGGCAGGGTGTAGCGCTTGTAGACACACCTGGAGCGGATTCTATTAACGCTCGTCATACAGACGTAGCGTTCCAGTATATAAAGAATGCAGACGCAATTTTATTTGTAACATATTATAATCATGTGTTTTCTCGTGCTGACCGTGAATTCTTAATCCAGCTTGGTCGTGTAAAGGATACGTTTGCTCTGGATAAAATGTTCTTCTTAATAAATGCGGCCGATTTAGCAGAGTCTGAAGAAGAGCTTGAAATGGTAAAAGGGTATATCGCAGACCAGCTATTGCAATACGGTATTAGAAACCCGCGTTTATTTGCAATTTCAAGTTTATGTGCGCTTGAAGAGAAACAAGGAAAAAATATTGAAAAAGAGAAATACGGTATTTTACAAAATTCTGGGGTTGCTAAGTTTGAGGAATCATTTACATCCTTTATGATGAGAGATTTAATGCTCGTATCTGTTCATGCTTTATATGGTGCATTGCAAGGGGCAGATCAGCTTTTATTAAATATGATAAATGGTGCAAAGCAGGGGAATGAAGAGAAAGAGAAGCAAACGAAAAAATATGAAGCAGAGCGTGATCAACTACTTCATATTATTTCATCATATAGTGTGCTTGCTGAAGAGCAGGCGATGCAAAATGAAGTAAAAGAATTGCTTTATTACGTACAACAGCGTCTGTTCCTACGCTATAACGATGTGTTTACTGAATTTATTAATCCAGCATCGCTTCGAACGGATGGAAATGTAAAAGTGCAGTTGCAACAGTGCGTTATGGAATTAGTAGCATTTATTCAACATGATTTATTACAAGAAATGCGTGCGACATCATTACGCCTTGAAAAATGGATAGATGAAGCGATGAAGCGTGCAAAGAATGAAATTGTGGTGAACTGTAGAGTAGAAAATGAGTTAATTTCTATGAATGGAACAGTGGAATATGAATATAAAGATATTACACATAAAGAACCGTTCCCTTCAGTGGAAATAAAAGATTTCAAAAAAGCATTGGCACATTTCAAAAATGAAAAAAGCTTTTTTGAAAAAAATGATAAAGCCTTCATGCAAGACGAGGCTAAAATTGTATTGGAGCCATTCGTATCAAACTATGTAGCTGATGAAAAAGAATTATTTGTTCATCATTATAAGCAAGAATGGGATTTGAAATGGAACTTATTCCAAAAAGTGATGCAGCAAGATGTGATGAACTATTATGAAAGTGTATTATTTGCATTGGCTGAAACGATTGATGTATCACTATATGAACAAAGTAAAGAACAATTGCAAAAGCAGTTAGTAGAGATTGAAAAAGAAATGTATGTGATGTAGACGTTATGAGAAAAAGATTCGTTCAATTTTCTTTTGCAGTACTGTATCTAAAGATTTGACAAACCCAGCAAATTCATCGGTAGAAATCATATGAGTAAGAACGAGTCGTCTGCCGTCTGGTGTTTCACCGCATAAGACGAATGAAGAAAATTCATATGTTTTGTTTTCTACTACTAATTTTGGATAGGAATACGTGTCGCTTTTCTTCTTCTTTCCATCAATAGAGATGACGTTGCATTTTTTCTCATTGTTGTCCATGATGAATCCCTCCTTTCTATTACTTATGGTAGACAAGGAGGGTTTAGAACAATAGAGAAAGGGGAATTTTTTATGAGTGTAGTAATAGAACCTATTTCGAAAGAAGCGATACCGAAACCTTTATTATTGCTTGCTGATCCAAGTGAGGGGCAAATTGATACATATGTACAAAGAGGGAAAACATATGTAGCTAAGCAAGAGGGGAGAGTTATCGGTGTATATGTTCTTTTGGAAACAAGGCCGAAGACGATGGAAATTATGAATATTGCGGTTGTAGAGCATTTGCAAGGAAAAGGGATTGGAAAGAAGCTATTAAGTCATGCCATAGAAACCGCTAAAGGATATGGTATGTCAAAACTTGAAGTTGGTACAGGCAATTCTAGTGTTTCACAACTTGCTTTATATCAAAAATGTGGATTTCGTATTTTTTCTATTGATTTTGATTACTTTTCGAAGCATTATGAAGAAGAGATTATTGAAAATGGGATTGTATGCCGTGATATGATTCGGCTTGCAATGGAATTGAATCAGAACGTATAACTTATTTAGGGGGAAGAGAAGATGGAAGTACATAAAGCAATTACAGCACATTCTCGTAAACAAAATGAAAGTGTAAAAGCATGTTTACAATTAGATGCGCAGCGTGAAGCAGCTATTGAAGCAGCCGTATCTCTTGCGTCAAATGGGAAAGAATTTTCGGTTGATGTCATTAACGTTGTAACAAAGCAAATTAATGATCTTGCAAAAAATGGTGTTGCCTTGGAGCGTAAATATGTTACAGAAGAAATGGTTATGGAGTATGTAAGTCGTTTGAAAGAGAAAGAAGGTCGTTAAAGATGATAGTTACAGTCGAATGGTTACGTGAGCATATAGAAGATGAGAACGTCCGTATAATCGATTGTCGTTTTGATTTAGCGAATCCTAATTGGGGGAGAGAAAAGTATGAGGAAGAACATATTCCTCATGCAGTATATTTTGATTTGAATTTAGATTTATCAAGTCCTATAACAGAACACGGTGGCCGCCACCCGTTGCCAAATATTGAGGAGTTTGCAGACAAGCTTTCGCGAGCTGGTATTGATGAACATACGACAGTAATTGCATATGACAGTGAAGCGGGTGCAAATGCTTCTCGTCTCTGGTGGTTATTAAACTATGTAGGACATGAGAAAGTATATATATTAGATGGCGGATTTCCAGCTTGGAAAGAGAATGGACTACCGGTAACAAAGGAAATTCCTGTTGTTAAACGAAAGGCATTCAAAGCAAATGTACAAGGTCATATGCTTGTAACGATGGAAACGGTCAGAGAGAATATTCATACAGGTGCAGATGTTACGTTAATTGATTCTAGAGAGCCAAAACGTTATGCTGGTGTAGAGGAACTTGTTGATCCAAAAGCAGGACATGTTCCAACCGCAGTAAACTATTTTTGGAAGGATGGAATGCTGCAATCAGGGCACTTTAAGAATGAAGCTCAGCAACAAGAACGATTCCAAAATCTTGCGAAAGATAAGGAAACAATTGTATATTGTGGTTCTGGTGTTACAGCATGTCCAAACATTCTTGCATTGAAATTAGCTGGATTCCAAAATGTTAAATTGTATGCAGGTAGCTGGAGTGATTGGATTTCTTATCCAGAAAATCAAATTGCAAAAGAAGAAGATTAATCACTTGCATGCAAAAATAATTTGTATTAAAATAAGGTCACAAGCAAGAAATTGCTCGAAAAACTTTGTATTTTACACATTGGAAACAATGTGATAATATAACGACAAGTAAATAATACATCCTGCGGTGTACGTAACTTATTTATGTCTAAAACCGATGTTAGTTATACGGAAGCTCAATATTTAGCGACCATCATCAAGCCTTCCTTGTGGAGGAAGATGTAAGGTAACTGTGAGGGCATCCACCTGCGAGTAGCGGGTTTTTGGACATTTACGAGGAGCGGCACGTGCGGGGGGCTTATTTCAACTAACATTATATAAAATTCCTACGGTGTACGTAGCTTATGCATGTCTTAAACCAATAAGTTTAATATGGAAGTTCAATATTTAAATGTAGCTAACATGCCATCTTTTTAAGAAGGAAGTTACAAACATTTGTGAGAGCATCCACCTGTGAGAGCAGGTTTATGGACATCTAGAGAGAACGGCATATGTGGGGCTAAATAAAAACCTTACGTTTTATACGTAAGGTTTTTTGTTGCATATATATATCCATTAAAGTCCGATTGGTGAGGGCTAATAATCAGTGAGGGATGAAGTAAGCCCCCACTGATTAAAGTTTCACTTTATCTCGATTCACCTGTGAAGTTCCCATAATAAATATAGCATTTTCTGTCTTCATCAATTTCTCTTGAATCTAAAGCAAACTCCATATGCATGCCGTCGCGCTGAATATATATGATATCTGAATGAAGAGATGGTAAAATTTCTTCATAGTTCCATACATCTTTACTTTCAATCAAGTTTGAACTCGTATCCTTTAGCTCCCTAATTTCAAAACCGATGTGGAAGTAAGTAGGATCTGAAGGATCGTTAGAGAAAGTTTCTTGTTGAATATATATAACTGCTGTTCCGTCTGAATCTACTGAAGTTGCAGTGACAACATATGTATTTTTATCTTTTATAAAATATTCACAAGTCATGCGTGCGATGATTTCAGAATTAGAAATATTTGCATAGTTCCATAAAGCTGGATACCCTTTCGTCTCATCATTAAGTCGATATTCTAAGCGCATTTTATCCCTCTTCTTCCTTTTTCTTCTACTTTATCATGACATCCTATATAATAGGAATAGAATTTAAAAAGGGGAGTGCGAAGGTGACAAAAACGAAATGGCTAGTTGGTGGTGTCGTAACGTCTTTAATGACTGGCACCTTATTTGGTTGCGCGCAAGATCTTCCCCCAAAACCGAATGATAAGAGTTGTTCAGATTGGGATTGGGATGATGAGCTTGGGGTATGGCAGTGTGATGATAGTAGTTCAGGTTATCGTGGGCATTATTTCTATGGTGGGCGATACTATCAAAATAAATCCAATTTTAAAAATTCATCGGCGTTTAAATCGTATCAATCGTCTGCCGAATTTAAAGGGGGAATTGGAAGCGGTTCAAAGGGAGGATTTGGGGGCTAAAACATGTCGCAGTACATAAGGAATCGAAAAGAGTTTTATTCGAAATATCCGAATTTCTGGTCGGATCTATATGAATGTGAGTATAGTTTGTTTCATGTTTTTTCTATAACAAATGAGACTAAGAAACAATTGCAATTAGCAACTGAACGAATGGGAAAAATATTTTTTAAGACTGCTAGACTGTTGCGTAATTTAAGCGACGAACAGCTTCTTAAACTTGGATTTCCTCCTGCGAGCTTATCATTCATTAGAATGAAAGGATTATATCCTGAATCTGTTATTTCACGATTTGATTTCGTTTTAACAGGTGAAAACCAAATAAAAATGCTTGAGTTTAATAGTGATACACCCACCTTTATTATGGAATGCTTTCAAATGAATGGGGAAGTTTGTAAAAAGCTAGGTTATGATGATCCGAACTTAGGTCAAGAGCGATTGCTATCTTCTGGTGTTACAAAAGCTGTAATGGAAGCGATAAAGGGAATAGACAACCCAAATGTTGTTTTTACAGCACATCATGAACATATTGAGGATTGGAATACGACGATGTATTTGAGTCATTTATGCCATGTTGAAAATAAAGTAGTACCAATGTCAGAACTTAGAATTACAAAAGATGCTTTAGTGGATAGAGATGGAGTAAAGATTGATGTTTTATATCGCCAAACATATCCAATAGAAGATTTAATTGAGGATCAAGATCCAGAAACTGGAGATTTGGTTGGTGTGGAGTTGTTGCAGCTCGTAAAAGCCGGAAAGCTTTTTATTATAAATCCTTTGTCAGCATTTTTACTTCAGCCGAAATCAATTCAGTGTCTTATTTGGGGGCTAGCAGAAGAAGATGCCTTTTATACAAATGAGGAACGAGAGTGGATTAAAGAATATATGTTACCTACATATTTAGAACCAGATTTATTTTTAGGAAAAGGTTCTTTCGTTCAAAAACCTTCATTTGGTAGAGAGGGAGATACAATTACCGTTCGCGATAAGGACGAAAATATTATGATTCAAAATGTGCACCAAACGTATAAAGCGTCACTGCCGATATTTCAAAAGTATACAGAACTTCCAGTCGTATCTTTGGAAACAGAGAAAGGGATGGAGAAACTGTCGTATGTATTTGGTTCGTTTTTAATTGCGGGAAAAGCGAGTAGTATCGGTATTCGCGCTGGGGAAAAAATTACGGGTAATGAATCGTACTATTTACCGGTAGGTATAAAAAAGGAGGAAAGTACATGATTAATTTTTTATTATATTTAGCAGTCACACTTGGACTTTTATGCATTGGTCTATTCCTGATGGAAGTGACAACGAAAGTGAAAGAATTTAAGTTAATGGCCCAAGGAAATAAGGCGGTAAGCTATGTGCTTGGAGGGCGATTACTTGGGTTAGCGATTGTTTTATATTCAACAGCAGCTAATTCTATTTCACTTCTTGATATGGTTTCGTGGGGAGCAGTTGGGATTTTAGCTCAAATTATCGTCTTTTATTTAGCTGAGTGGCTTACACCGCGCTTTAATATAAACAAAAGTCTTGAAGAAGATAATCAAGCAGTCGGTCTTTTTCTTATGTTTTTATCGCTTTCTATTGGGATTGTAATTGCTGGATGTATCACTTATTAAGAACTTTACGTTTAAACATAAAGTTTTTTATTATGTCTACGTTAGTTTGTTATACCTTTTGAAAAAATTGTAGGCTACTGTTGACATCTATTTTAAATAAGAGTAACATTTTCTATGTAATAAAAATAAGTCTCTGTTAGGTGAGGCTCCTGTATAGAGAAATGCTACTGCCCAAAAATGTCGAGAGACGCCAATGGGTCAACAGGAATGATCGAATTAAGGTTTTTCTTAACGTAGCTGGTAATGTACCTATGCTATACAGTGCTAAAACTCGGCGAGGGAGAGGTCCGTAGATTTCTAATTGTATTAGGAATCGTTTATTTGTGTATGTCATGACCTTTACTCTTTTCGGAGTAAGGGTCTTTTTGTTACAAAGCTATGAGTAACATCATAGTATAAACTATAAAATTAAACGAGGAGGTGAGGAGCATGTCAAATTCTGATTCGGTTCCGTTACCCATATACTTCAAATCAAAAATATATGATGTAGGCAGGAAACGACTTGTTCCTCCCTCTATATTTATCATCATGTAGCGTTTATATGTACGTTTAAGCGCTAGACACTTTTACAGTAAAGTGGATAAATCGAGAAACAAAGCGTGTCTTCCTATGTTATAAAGGAGGAGACGATAATATGTTATATGCAAACAAAACTGTGGGTAACACGTCATATAAATTAAGTAAAAAATCAATGAAAGAACAAACATTGCTTCAAAAAAATAAAGATTTATTAATTGAAATCGCAACGAGAGATGTAAAATCTGTATTTGCGTATTTTAAAACAACAAGAGACGGATTATCTATGAAAGAGGCGCAAAAACGTATTCAAGTATACGGCCGAAATGAATTAACTTCAAAAAGAGCGCGTATTGCGGAAGTTATGATGAAGCTAAGTGGAATGATCCCAGGTTTTTCAAAACAACATGTATGTGATAAATCACAATGTGAGAAAATTACTGTGTCTCGAGTAGAATGTTCTAGTGTATCAGGGTTAAACGGTGAATTGAAAATGATGAATTTGCCAGTACAAGAGCTTGTTCCTGGAGATATGGTTTTTCTTTCAGAGGGTGATACAGTACCAGCAGATGTACGTATCATCTATGCAAATGATTTATTAGTAAATGAATCTGTGCTAACAGGAAGCGATGCAAGTGTTGAGAAATTTGAAAGCTGCTATCATCTTGAGCGCAAACGATTTATTCCTTTAAAACGAATGAAAGACTATAATCCACTTGAACTGGAAAACGTATGTTTCAAAGGGACGTATATTGTTGGTGGAAATGCAAAAGCTGTAGTTGTTTCGACTGGAAAAAATACGTATTCAGGAATTCTTCATACTTGTTGTAGTAGAACGTCTTAATGTGTAAATGATGCTAAATATACAAAAACAATGTATAATAGACAAAGTTGAAAAACGTAGAATGGTAATCTATTTATATAACCTTACGTGATGACGTGGGGTTATTATTTTTTTGGTAGGAGAGGAATTATGAAAAAAGTATTATTAGTTGATGGTATGGCACTATTATTTCGTGCTTTTTATGCAACAAGCGTCTACGGACAATTTATGAAACGACAAGATGGTACCCCTACAAACGGGATTCATGGTTATATGAAACATTTATTAACAGCTATGCAAGCAATTGAACCGACACACATCGTAACATGCTGGGATATGGGAAGTACAACATTTAGAACAGAATCGTTCTCAAATTATAAAGCGAATCGTGCAGCGCCGCCTGAAGAATTAATTCCGCAATTTGATTTAGTACAAGAAATGACTGCGAAATTGTCTATTCCAGTTATCGGTATGAAAGGGTATGAAGCGGATGATTGCATCGGTACGCTTGCAAAACAATACTGTAATGAAGCAGAAGTTTACATTTTAACAGGTGATACGGATTTACTTCAACTTGTTGATAAGAATGTTACAGTTATGCTTCTGCGCAAAGGAATTGGAAATTACGAGTACTACACACCAGAGAAAATTATGGAAGAAAAAGGTGTGGAACCGTGGCAAATCGTGCACGCAAAAGCTTTCATGGGAGATACGAGCGATAATTACCCAGGTGTAAAAGGTATCGGTGAAAAAACAGCATATAAGCTTATTCAAGAGCATGGTACAGTAGCAATTGTACTAGAAAATGTGGCATCTTTAACGAAAGCACAACGTACGAAGATTGAAAGTGATTTAGAGAATTTAAATATTTCATTACAATTAGCGCAAATTCATTGTGAAGTTCCTATTTCATGTTCACTAGAAGAAGGGTTACACACAATGGATGAAGAAAAACTAAGATTCGTTTGTGAAGAAATGAATTGGGGAAGACCTGAAATATTAATCAATATGCTGTAAATAGTTTATAAAGAAGGATGTTACATGAGTCGAACTTTGACTAGGTGGCACCTTCTTTTTTATTTTGGAAAACAGTGTGTAAGTCAGCGAAAGTATATGAAACTTGGCTAGAAATATATATAAATATTTCGACAAGGCAATTGATATAAGATGGCGTAAATGGCGATTTATGTAATGAAATGAAGCAATTACAAAACTGCTTTAGGAGGATCTCTTTTTTCGTGTTCACAAAGTTGTCAGAAAATAAACGTAATTTTCATATGAAGTTCAAATGGAATTCACAACAATCAATTATTATAAGAACAACCAGATAATTCTTTATCTTTTATCCCACTTTAATGGGTAGTAAGACCCCCATCTCAAAATTCAGCGAAAGCAAAGAAGTTAGGTGGGGGTCGGGCTGCCCATAAAAGTCCGATTGGTGAAGGCTAATAATCAGTGGGGGATGAAGAGCCCCCCCACTGATTAAAGTTTCACTTTATATAAACCATCCCCCAAGGAGGACAATAAAAATGAGAAAAAAAGTGAGAAAATCTTTTAAACAACTATTAATTGAAAATAAACAATCACTATTAAATAATAAAGAAAATATGAAAGAAATTGAAGAGAGAATTGAGAAACGACATGTCGCATATAGTGGCTCTAGCAACTAAATAAAATAAAAAAGATAGCCGATAAAGGCTATCTTTTTTTGTTTTATATTTAAATAACTATATTCCTCTCTTTAATTTTTGTAAATATACAAGATATTTTCATAGTGTTTTTCTACTAATTTTTTTCATTTTTCGAGGTTGAAATTGGTATATACCAATATAAAAAACTCACTGTTCATAATATTACAAAAAATGTTACAATACATTCAAAATTACGCTATAAATCATTTTAATATGAAAAATTGGAATGAAAAGAAAGGAGAGGAATATGAATAATGGTGTCGCTTTGAAATGATTATTATCATTTCATTAGGAGTTGATATAAAGCGATGAATAGGTATGAAGAATTGGATTCAATTAGAGGGATTTCTTCATTGGTAGTAATGATTGGTCATCATTTAATGATTTTTTCAGTATTTCAAAATTACAGTTATGAAGATAATAAACCATTTGTTATGTATCTATTAAAAGAAACGCCTGCTCGCTTAATTTTTAGTAGTGGTAACGAATCTGTTATTATCTTTTTTGTTTTGAGTGGATTTGTTTTGTATAGATCCATTCAAAACAACTACGATAGTTATGGGTCATTCCTTTTAAAACGTATATGCAGAATTTATATTCCATATATCGTAGCAATACTTATAGCTATTTTATGCCAAACTACAATGAGTGAATATGGAATTTCTCATTTAAGTGAATGGTTTAATCGCTCATGGACGATTGAAAGTTCTTTAAGCTTAATTGTGCAGCATATATTATTGGTTGGGAAATATAATACAGATGCATATAACGGCGTAATTTGGTCACTTGTTCATGAAATGCGAATATCAATGATTTTCCCGTTAGTTTTGATGGTTTGTTTACGAAAAACGTTGAGGGGTTCATTATTGTCATTGTTTAGTTTTAGTATATGTTCTGTCTTGATTTTATTATTATTTCACTCAAGTTTGACATTAACTAGTTATGCATTAACTCTACATTACACAGTGCTATTTTTACTAGGAGCACTAGTTGCGAAATATAAAGAAAATGTAATAGTTTTTTATAGTAATCGTACTAAAAATGAGAAAATTGCTTGGTTTTTATTTGCGATTTTACTTTATATGTATGAAGGGCTTATTGGAGAAATTAAATTGCTCAATAATTTTATATTTCGAGACTACGTAATAGCGATAAGTGCATGTTTATTTGTCGTATTAAGTTTATCAGTAGCAACTTTGTCATCCTTGCTGCGTAATAAATACTTGTTATATTTGGGGAAGATTTCTTACAGTCTTTATTTATACCATATCATATCGTTATTTTCCCTTATATACATGCTCCATGAAATATTGCCGTTGCCTATTATTTTAATTTTTTCACTCGTTTTTTCGTTTATACTTGCGATGCTTTCATATATATTTGTAGAAAAATTTGCATTCAGAGTCGGAAAGTATGTAACAAAGCAAGCGAATAGAAAGAAGAAAGGGTTATCTGTAAAGAATGATTTGCAGAATATGAATCAGACAAAGGCGGTGAAATAATTGAAGCAGGAAATGAGTATAAAAGATTTTCAACAATTATTGAGAAGAAGATTCGTAACGATCATTTTAACAATGAGTTGTTTAACCGCTTCTTTAGTTCTTATCTCTATGTACGTATTAAAGCCTTCGTATCAATATTCAACGCAAATTCTCGTTGGGAATTTAGACGGGTTTAATAAGGAGAATGCGATGAATAAAACACAGGAAAATAAGCAGCTTGTAACGTCGTATGTTGATATTTTAAAAAGCCCACTTATTATTTCAACAGTCAAAAAGACTTTAAAATTAGAGCAATCAAGTTATGAATTAGCTCAAAAGATTTCAGTGGTGAATATGGACAATTCACAAATTGTTACTGTTACAGTGAAAGATTCGGATCCTACAATCGTAAAAGAAATTGTAAAGTCATTGGCAGAACAATCTCAAAAAAGCTTTCAACAGTATACGAATGTACAGGGGATAAAGATATTAACTGATCCTGAGTTACAGGAAAAAGCTGAAAAGTTGTTTCCGAAATTTCAACTTATCATCCCTATCTCTTTAATTGTTAGTTTTTTTGTTGGGGTAGGTTTAGCTGTATTTCGAGATTATTTTGATGAGCGTATATACGTGGAGCAAGATTTGGAGAAAATAACAACAATTCCTGTTATTGGTCACATAAATATGAAACCGAAAAGAAAAAAGAAATCTACAGAAATTGATACGAAATCATCTATATATCGAGGTGAACATGTCGATGTTTAAGACGAAGAAAAAGCTGCCATTTGATCCTCATGATGCTCTAATGAAAGAGCAGTTTTATACGGTGTATCATGAGCTGAAAAAATCGGGGAAACAAGTGTTCACAGTAAGTTCAACAAAGGATAGAGGTGTTGTTGCTTCGCTTATAGTAAATATAGGTCTAGTGTTTGCGGAAATGAAAAAAAAGGTGCTACTTATCGATGTGAATTTTTCTGATCCTAAATTACATCTACTATTACAAAGCAATTATACGAAAACAGTGAACGATATAATAAGTGATGCCCCTTGTAGTTATGAATCTTTTTCTAGTAATTTATCTAAATACTTATATTGTATTCCAGCCCAAAAAACAGTACACAGTGGTACGCCTTTAGTTACTACGGATGAATTTGATCATGTAATTGCGAAGTGGAAAGAAGATTTTGATTACATTTTCTTGTATTCCTCTGAAGTATTTGAGCTTCCTGCTACGCACATGATTGCAGGGAAGTGCGATGGAGTAATTTTAGCAGTCAAGAGGCGAAAAGATTCTCTGCGTACCGTGCAAAAAGTAATAGCGGATATAAAGCGGAAAGAATGTGAATTAATAGGTATAGTTTTATATTCTTGAATGTGGGGGTAACGATCTATGATTCGTGAAACAAATCAAGCCAAGTTGTATATGATTCCGGCCCAAGAAAAGACCAGTATTTTGAATCGAAGTATAAAGCGCTTGTTTGATATTATATTTTCACTCATATTGTTACTAGTAACGCTACCAATTATGTTGTTCTTTTGTATTATGATTGTTTTTGAAACAGCAGGAGCTCCAATTTATTTTCAAGAACGTTTAGGGATGAACGGGAAGAAATTTAATGTATTTAAATTAAGGTCGATGGTAAAAGATGCTGAAATAAATGGGCCACAATGGGCAGATGAAAATGATTCAAGAATTACTAAAGTTGGAGCATTTATAAGAAAAACGAGAATTGATGAGTTGCCGCAACTTTTAAATATTTTAAAAGGTGAGATGTCTTTTGTTGGCCCTAGACCAGAGAGAGAGTATTTTTATAAACAATTTGATGCGTATATTCCAGAATTTAAAAGTCGCTTAATTGTGAAACCAGGGCTAACAGGATGGGCACAAATAAATGGAGGGTATAATCTTGATCCGAAAGAAAAGTTGAAATGGGACATGGAGTATATTGAAATGAAAACGATTAAGATGGACGTTCGTATTTTATGTAAAACCGTTTTAATAGTATTGAACGGTAATGGTGCAAGATAAATATATGTAAGTAGGTTGCTTGCAAAGGAGAGCAGGTATGGGTAGGTCTATTTTAAATAATATCATCCATCTATTTTATAGCACGATTTTAGCTAATCTTCTTCAGGCTGTTAGTTTAATTGCTTTAGCAAATTTTTTTAATGCACAAAATTATGGGATGTTTAGTGTTGCCATAGCAGTGACGTTTGTTATGTTATTTTTTACAGATTTAGGACTTACGAATACGTTTCTTCGAGAAGGCGCAAAAGATGGAGTAGATTTAGAGACGATTTTATCGTCGTATATAAAAGTAAGGATGATTCTACTTATATGTATTTCTATAATCGGCTATATTGCTATTCATTATATGTATGCGGATAGAAATTTAATTTACATGATGATAAACGTAATGTTTTTCATGTTAATAGGATTAACTTGGCAAAATATAGGGATTGCCTACTTTCAGCTGACGGAGCGTATGAAGTATATAGCGCTTATTAAAGTGGTATCAGCGATAGTTGTCATTATCATTACATGTTTTTGTATTTTCGGAGAGTTACCAGTTTATATAACTGCTCGTTTATATGGATTTGGTTATATGATCGGTGGTGTATTCAGTATATATGTAATGAAAAGAAAGACGAGTATGAATATGAAAGTCGTAATTCATAAAGCGTTATTTTGGCAATTGCCGCCTTTTATTATTAGTGGTTTTTTAATAATGAGTACGCCACAATTAGCACCTATCTTACTTAACTATACATTGCCATTAAGTATGGTAGGTGTTTTCGCAGTGGCGTATCGGATGCCAGCAGCTTTATATCAAGTACCAGGGGTAATTGCAGGGGCATTTTATCCAGTGCTCTTTAAGCATTATAATCAGAATAAAATAAAAGAGCACACGAAATTAAACTTACTTCAAATAAAATCAATGGCGATTGTGGGAATATGTATGACGATAGGTTTATATCATTTAGCGCCATATTTTATTTCTATATTTTTTCATGAGGAATGGAGAAATGCAGTAGAACCACTTCAAATATTATCATTTCTCATTGTGCTGCAAAGTTTAAATATTGCTATAGCTGACGGCTTAACGACGAGTGGACATCAAAATAAAAGAACGTTTGTACAATGTATAGCATTAGTGATAGGTGGGATTATGCTTTATAGCCTGAGTAGCATTGGTGGAGTGATAGGGGCGGCTTATGCTATGGTTTTATTTGAAATTGTAGCTTTAGTTGGATATATAGCAGTAAGTGCAGTGAAGGGGAAAATTGTATTTCAAATTGTTATACCTTATACAATTTATTTTGGCGTAACTTTTATTGGAGTGCAATATATATTGCATGCATATCATTTCATTGCGCTCGTTCTTAATACGTTAATCGTAATAGTTGGTATATTCCTATATGATTATGAGCTGAAAAAACTTCTTTTTTCGTTTATAAGAAAAACACGCAAAAAGGATTATATTACGAAACAGGGGATATAGCCTATGGAAAATAATATGAAAATATCGATGAAATGGATTATGCTCTTAATACTATTTGTCATGTTAAGTAAATACAACATATATATTGGGTTTTCATTGAAGATATATATGATTTTTTTAGTCATCTATTTTTGTTTAACAGTTAAAAACTTTCATATTCAAAAGCTATATTTTCATGAAGTTGTATTTTTACTATTTTATTTCATCTATTGTTTCAGTGGAATTCTTTCTATATATTTACATGCTAGTATTCGTATGATTTTTGGTGTGCTACTTGTTTTAGGATGCTATTTTATAATGAGAAATTTAGTAGGAAATGTTGAAATAGCAACACTTGAATCATCTATTGTCTATGTGGGAATTATATTTAATATTATAAGTTTAATACTGTATATAGTCGGTTTACAGCACTTTGGATTGTATGGTGGAGAAGAAAGAGAAATTTTTGCTGGACTATTAGTTGATAGAGGCTATCCAAGGTTAATTGGTTTGCTAGATGATCCTAACATTTTTATTTTTTATAATACAATATTTTTTATGTATTATATGACAAATCTACATAATGTGACGAACATTTTTGGATTGATTTTATGTGTTACGACAAGTTTATTAACTTTTTCAAGAGGAGGAATATTAGCACTCGTGCTTGTCGTTTTTGTATATGTATGTACATCTAGTTTTGCAAAAAAAATAAAAATAATAATGAGTTTACTATTGTTTGGCGTAGTAATTTTTAGTTTATCGAATAGTGTAATGGGCGGCCAATTGGATGACATATTGAATAAACGAATTTCTGATTTTTCGCACGATAATGGAAGTGGTAGATTTACGTTATGGGAAGCTGCTTTTAAATATTATGTATCCAATCCATACATCGGAATCGGCGCGTTTAATTTTTCGAATTATTATGAGTTTCAATTTAATGAAAAATTATATGTACACAATACATTTTTAGAAATTTTGTCTGAATCAGGTACAATTGGTTTTCTTTTATATAGCGCGTTTTTAATTATATTAATGTTCAAGTTAACGCAGTATACTTTGTTTCGTGAAAAACCGTATCTTTTATTGACGATGATTGCATTTTTATTTCAGATGATGTCATTGTCACTCATTATTAACGAAGCGTTCTTTTTATTTTTAGCAATGGTTGTGAAGTACATTTCAATATATGAAGGAAGGGGAAAGGTAGATGGTAAAATGTCTATCAGCACTTAATAAGGCGCCTCATGTTTCTGTAATAACACCTTCTTATAATAGTATACGATTTATAGGTGAGACGATTTTATCAGTACAAAATCAATCATATGAAAATTGGGAAATGATTATCGTTGATGACGCTTCAACTGACCAATCTGCTGCAAAAATTAAAGAGATAATAGAAGGGGACTCGCGTATTAGGCTAATATCATTAAAAGAAAATGTTGGTGCTGCGAAAGCTCGGAATTTAGCGATTGAAGAGGCGAGAGGAAGATATATTGCTTTTTTAGATAGCGATGATATATGGTTGCCACATAAATTGAAGACACAGTTGTTATTTATGCAAGAAATGAATGCGGCCTTTTCATATGCATCGTATCGTTTAATCGATGAAAACGGTAATGAACTAAATCGAGAAGTGAATATACCAAAATCTGTTGACTATCATCGTTTGGCAGGAAATACAATTATCGGTTGTTTAACGGTAATGATTGATCGAGAAAAAATTTCGCATATTGAAATGCCTAATGTGCAGCCGGAAGATACAGCGCTATGGCTAAACTTATTACATGAAGGGCATGAAGCGAAAGGAATACAGCAAGTGTTAGCGAAGTATAGAATTGTAGAAAATTCTGTTTCGAGAAATAAAATGAGAGCGGCTTTTCGGTATTGGAAATTATTAAAGGAACAAAAACGATTGAATGCAGTGCAAATTTTTTACTATTTTAGTAAGTATGCTTTTCATGCCTATAGAAAAAATAAAATCAATGTAGTTGGGAAGACGCAATTATGAATATATTGTTGATGACAGACAAATTGATAACTGGAGGAGCTGAAAGTTATTTCTGTAAATTGGAAAGCAATTTGCGTGATGAGAACTTTACAGTTTATACAGCTGCAGGTGATGGAGAACTATATGAATCTCTTACTAGAAAAGAAAATTTTATGTTGCTTAGTCGATGGAATCATTTGAGAAATATTTATTACTTGCGAAGAGAAATATGTGATCGAAAGATAGAAATTATTCATGCAAATAGTTTACGAATGGTTTTATATTCATTTCTACTTCAAAAGTTTATGAAAAAAAAGATAAAAGTCGTGTATACGAAACATAATGTAACGATATTAGAAAAGAAAATGCCAATTCTTTTTCGTTATTTCATGAATAAATATGTGAACAATATTATTACAGTAAGTGAGTTTGAAAAAAATAATTTAATTTCTATGCATGTAGCTGCAGAAAAAATAAAGACGATTTATAACGGTGTGGATATTGAAAAGTTTTTATTCCGGCAGAAAAAGACAGAATCTACTTATCATGTAGGGATATTAGCTAGATTATCCAAAGAAAAAAACCATCAACTATTTGTGAAAATTGCAAATGTGTTGAAAAAGAGAGCTGATTTTAAGTTTTATATTGCTGGTGATGGACCAGAGAAAGAGTCTATTATGAAAGAAATAGAAAAGTATGGATTGCAGCAAAATGTAAAGATGTTAGGTAATATTTCGGAACCACATGGATTTATAGGAAATATGGATGCCTTACTTTTATTATCTTTTCGAGAAGTGTTTCCGATGGTGGTAATTGAAGCGATGGCCACAGGGACACCAATTATTTCAATAGATGTCGGCGGAATAAATGAAGCGGTAATAGATGGAGAATCAGGTGTTTTGATATCTGAATATTGTGAATTGGGATTTGTAAGTGCGCTTGAGGAATTAAAAGAGAATGAAGAAAAGGTGAATGGTATTAGACTGAAAGCACGAGAGAAAGCAGAGAGATATTTCTCGTTAACTAAAATGATAGAAGAAACGAAAGATTTATATGAATTAAACAAATGACTGTAGAAGTCGTTTGTTTTTTTTATTATAGAAACTTTTAAGATAAAACTCACATATTATATGAAAAAGGTAATATGAGGAGTGAATTTGTTTTGACAGAGTATATTTCATCACAAGAAGATTGTGCACCTGAAAATAGTGTCCATATTGATTGTTTTGGTGCAGTTCCAAACTCGGGAAATGATAGTTCAACAGCGATTCAACAAGCGATTGAATACTGTGTATCAAATCGGATTTCTACGGTTAGAATTACAGGCGTAAATACGTACAAAATTGTAAAGCCGATTGTTATTAAATCAAACGTAAGATTAGAGCTTGATCCTACTGTTACGTTGCAAATTGATGGAGATTTTAATGCGTTTGAACTGCAACAAAATGCGTCTATAACAGGTGGTACAGTTCAAGTTATAAATCCACTGTTTCAATCCGCAGTTATTTATGTTTCCGGTTCGCAACAAATAGAAGTTCCTAATCACTCTCTTATATCAAATATAAATATAATAAATGCAACGTCGTCATATAAAGGAAAGGCTATACACTTTTATTGTCAAAAAGCATGGGATTATATTAGTTTCTTTCAAGTTAACTTTATTCAAATTAAAAACTTTCAAACTGCAATACATTTGAAGACAGAATATATAGATGATATAAATACACCTTGCTGGATTAACGCAAATGTATTTCAATCTATATTTATTGATGGATGTCAGTATGGGATTGAAGTAGATGGAAATAGTGATTTGCCAAATGAAAGTTCAGGCAATATATTTCATGATATTCAAGTACAATGTAGACAGCAAACGAAAAAAGTAATTCGTTGTACGGGTGCCTATAATACATTTGATTGTATGATTTGGGATACGTACCGGATGAGTAGCGAACCGATTGTCATTGAATTTTCTTCTAATTCGCATCGCAACTACCTTTTTTCGAATTTACTTTCCACAACTATTGTCGATAAAGGACAATATAATGTTTGTAAGTCTACCTATGAAGAATCTCTTCGGGTTCAGTTACCAATTACGTTAAATAAACCACATTTAATAGGGAACCAAGATGATATATTAGTAAATGCTCAGCAGAAGTATACTGTTAAGCAAGTAAGTGGGAAATTACCTTACGGGGGGAATCTTGCAAATTGTTTTAATTTAATAGATGAACAAAGTGTAAACTATATCGATGTTCTAGATAGTAATCCAGTTGTGATTGAACTAGATTTTACGAAGAATCCAATCAAAATGTTGAATTGTTTTGGCATGTATTTTGGATGGGGAGAGAGCCCGAAGAAAATTAAAATTGAATATGCATTAAGTGCAACTGGAAATTGGGTTGTTGCATCGGATGTTCCATTAAATGTAGGCGATACAATTATATCGAATATGAAGGCGAGTCAACTATATAAAGTAAGAATTACACTCAGTGGTTACGTTCAAGACCATAAACGTTTTCGAATTAATCGTATGTTTGCGAGGTCTTCTATGGAGAATGGGAATGCTTGGTTAGCGACAACTGGTGGAAGAATGTTTGGAGATATTGAAATAGAAGCAAGTAAAGGTATCGTCATGAAGACTGCTAGTGGAGCGAAATGGAAAGTCACTATAAATGAGGCTGGCCAACTTGTTACGACGAAAATAACTTGAGATGATGCTTAATTGTATATCATTGGACGAGTTACAACGTAGTGCGATAAAGGTAATGAAAAAGAGATTGTAGTTTGGTTGAAACCAAACTACAATCTCTTTTTTGTTTCATTTAACTCCACCAAATCCAAGTCCAAAGGTAATTTCGTACATTTCCAGGAGTAATGCGTATGAAGCGTTCACCGTCAAAGAAGCAATTGAAATTTGGAAGTGTTTCATCTGGATTTTCTGGAACAAAGGTGACGATGTTTTCGTTACTTGTAACCGTTACTGTAATTGGTGGATCGGTAGGTGAGACTTGAAGTTGTAATGAAATATTAGCTGTATTTTTAAATTCATTATTAACAGGTGGACTTATTACTTGTACTGTGAATAACACGATAATTGTTTCGTTCGGTTCTAAATTAGTAGCGACTAGGAAACCGATATTCGGATTCGCTAGTGGAGAGCGCTCCCCATTAATAAAGACAGTGCCATTCATAAATTGTAAACCTGCTGGAATGGTATCTTGTAACGAAATATTTGAAAGTGAAATGTCAGAAGTATTCGTAATGCGCACCGTATAATCAAAATATTGGTTTAAATAAGCTGAGCTGACAGAAGCGTTTTTTACTACTGTCGCAGTTATAAATTGTACTGGTATACGAACGATATTTGAATTAACTATAAAAGTAATAATTGGGTCCTGTGGTGTCAATTGGAAGGCAGCTGTGACGGAAGCGGAATTGATAATTGTACTGTTTGAAGGGATAGACGTGACGAGAACTTTAAAGGTTATCGTTGCTACTCCATCTGCAGGTAAAGCGCCAATATTAATACCAGTGTCTGGACGAACATTTGGAACCGGAGTCCCGTTAATTGTTACGCTATTTTCTATAAATGTTGTACCAGCTGGAATATTGTCTAGGACGGAAGTATTGATTGTAGGAATTGGTGAATGATTTATCACTTCTAATGTGAAAGTGATGGTGTCGCCTGACGCTACAATAGATTTATCAGCTGTTTTTTCAATGCTAACCATCGGGTCAACTACTGTTGTTGTAACGGTATTTGTTTGCTTTGTAACGGTATTTATTTGCCTTGTAATCGTAATAGGTGGTTCGATTGGACCAACAATAGACGTATAGGAAATAGTTGCATCGTTATTGATTGTAGATTGAAGAGTAGAAGAAGATATTATCACTTGGAATGTAATAATAACAGATTCATTAGGAGCAAGGTTTCCTAACGTAATACCATTTTCAGGATTTTCATTAGGTTGATTGATTCCGTTAATCGTAACACTACCAATAACGAATGTCGTATCTACTGGTGCTGTGTCTACTAGAAGAAGATCTTCAATAGTGATATTACCATTATTCGTAATGGTAATGGTGTACGTTAAAGTTTGACCAGGCAAGGCGCTCGTGAAATCAACAGCTTTTATTGCAACGACATTATCATTTTGGACAGTTGTAGTGACAGTATTTGTTGTAGTTGTATTTGTAACAGGTACGTTATTTGGGTTGACTATATAGTTAAAGGTAGTAATGGCTTGGTTGCTTAGTTCATTTGGTGTTGGGATAGAAGTTACAGAAACTTGGAATGAAGCACTAGCGTTTCCGTCAACGGTTATAGGACCAATTGGTATACCGCTTACTGGATTGACTCCCGGAAGATTTTCTCCGTTTACAATGACACTATTTTCTATAAATGTAGTACCTTGAGGAATCCTATCTTGAATGATTACATCATTTACTGCAACATTACCAGTTTGATTGAGTGTAATTGTATATGTTAACGTGTCACCGACTGTTGCAAATGCAAGGTCAACAGCTTTATTACTATTCAAAGTCGCATGATTAATTGTTGTTAAAGCAGCTGATGAAAGAATAGTTTCGGTAATAGGTGGTCGATCTGGTAACGTGTATTGGTATTCAATTGTACTCGTGTTAGAGATTGGATTTGTTTGCGGAATTGAAGTAACCCGTACTTGGAATAGAATAGTTGCTGTTGTATTGGGCGGAATGTTGTCAATTTGTATACCGTTAAGTGGATTGTCATTTGGACGAGAATTTCCATTTACAATAACACTATTCTCTATAAAGCTCGTATTTGCTGGGACGATATCTGTAACGATAATGTTTTCTACTTGTATATTCCCATTGTTTGTGATGGAAATTGTGTAAGGGATAATTGTTTGTAGGTCAGCATATTGGATAGGTGTTGTTTTTATAGCGAGTACATTAGCAGAAATAACTTCAGTGAAGGTAATATTACTAGTGGATATTTGTTCCTCGCCATTAATTGTATAACGAGAAGTTGATTGGTTTTGGATACGACTGCTAGCTGGAAGAGATACCACAGTAACGGAAAACGTGACTGGGATAGAAGCGTTAGGAGCAATCGTTCCTACAAGTATACCAGTACTTGGATTCGCGTTAAGCTGAGGGATATTATTTACTAAAACACTACCGTCTATAAAGGTTGTTCCATCAGGGATATTGTCTGTAAATACAACAGAAGTAGCATCCGTATTTCCTATATTCGTTAAAGTTGTTGTATAAGTTAAAATGTCACTAATTGCTACAGAGGTCAAATCAACAGTTTTCAGTGAAATGATATCAGCGTCATTAATTTGAACGAAAGTAGTATTGGAAGTAGTAGATTTTTGAATAGGTGCGAAGTCAGGGTTGAAAATAAAGTCGTAGACGATGTTTGCAGTATTAGGTGTTGGGTTTACAGCAGGTAAATTCGTAACGGAAACTTGGAACGTTATTGTAGTTACTTGACCTGACGCAATATTAGGAATAGAAAAGCCGATATTTGGATCTGCTGCAGGAATTACAGTGTTGTTAACTA
The DNA here is from genome assembly GCF_058791995.1 of Bacillus sp. EB106-04-02-XG92. Lineage (NCBI taxonomy): Bacteria > Bacillati > Bacillota > Bacilli > Caryophanales > Bacillaceae > Bacillus > Bacillus sp. EB106-04-02-XG92. The sequence goes on along the minus strand of NZ_JBYTEA010000005.1, from coordinate 339,983 downwards.
TTACACTTCCTGGAATAAATACTGTTCCATCTTCTATAGTATCTGTAAAAAAGATGGAGTTAGTTGTAGTGGATCCGTTATTTTGAATGAGTACTGTATATTCAATAGTTTCATCAATATTAGCTAATACTGTATTAGCGGATTTTGTAGCGATAAGAATGGCATCAATAAATTGTATATTTGTAGTATTGGAAGATGTCGTTTCTGAAATTGGTGGTAAGCTTGGGTCTGGCTGATATTCATAGTGGATGATGGCGATATTATTAATGTTATTTTGAGAAGGTGTAGAGACTACATTTACTTGGAATGTAACGATAATTGTATTGTTTGGAAGGATAATATCAAGGGTGATTCCGGTAATTGGATTTTCGTTAGGTCTCGGTATGCCATCTACAAGAATGCTATTTGGAACGAATGTGGTGCCAGCAGCAATGGCGTCAATTAGAAGAGTATTTGTAATAGGTACTGTACCATCATTTGTAACTGCGACTGTATATGTGATAATTTGACCGATGCGTGTAATAGATCTGTTAGCGGATTTAATTGCACTAACATTTGCCGTCCGCACTTCAGTATTTACTGCATTTGATAACGATCTACGCTGAATAATTGGGGAACTAGGGTCAATTTGGTATTCATACGAAGTGTCTGAAATGTTAGTGACTGTATTGCCCTCTGGTATGCTTGTGAGTTGTACTTGGAATGAAATAGTGACTGTTTCATTTGGTTGTATCGTGCCGAGAGTTACACCATTTTCAGGGCTCGCACCAGGCTGCATCACATTATTTATTGATAAGCTATCTTCAATGAATATAGTACCTTCTGGAATGTTGTCAATGAACACCGTATTGTTAGCTGGAACAGTTCCTATATTTTGTAGTGTATTTGTGTACGTAATATTTTGCCCGATGGCTACGAAAGTAACGTCTGCTTGTTTAACAGAAATAATATTTGCATTTTGAAGTGATGTTGTTATGATATTAGAATTTGCAGTGCGATTCACTGGTGGAGCTGTAGGAATACTTACATATTGGTAATTTACAGATGATTGATTTACAATTTCGGTTTCAGTTGGTGGGTTATTCGTTTGTACTTGAAATAGTATTGTGTTGGAACTGTTTGGTGAAATCGTTCCAATTGGTATTCCGTTTTCTGGATTTACACCAGGCTGAAGTACACCGTTAATTGTGACACTGTCTGGAACGAATGTAGTCCCAGCTGGAATAGCATCTGTAAAAGTAATATTTATTGCGTCAACATTGCCGATATTTTTCACTTCAGAAATATAAAGTATAGTTCCGCCAATATCTACAGTTATTGGATTGGACGTTTTTGTAACTGTCAATTGTGCTAGAACGAAATTTGTAATGACGATATTACTTGTAGATGTTTCAGTAATAGGCGGTTGTCCTGGGTCTGGTTGAATTGTATATGTTGTATTAGATTGATTTGTAATCGATTGTTGCGAGGATGAATCGTTAATTAGAATTTGGAATGAAATCAGGTGAGTAGCATTTGCTACTAGGTTAGGCAAAGTAACACCTGCATTTGGCTTTGCACCAAGTATAGCTGTTCCGTTAAGTGTAAAACTATTTTCTACGAATGTAGTCCCTTCTGGAATCGTATCTGAAAATAATAGATTAGTAGCTGGAATATTTCCGGTATTTTCTAGTGTTATCGTATAGGTCAAAATATCCCCTGTTGTCGCTTGTTGTGCATTGACTGCTTTTAAAGAAAGAACATTCGCATCCGAAATTTGTGTGAAAGCTGGATTAGACGTAATTGTTCGAGAGATGATAGGAGCAGTTGGATCGGCGATAAAAGTATAGTCAATACGAGCTATATTAGAAATTGGATTGACGCTTGGAATGGATTGAACGATAACTTGGAATGTGACGGTGACGATTTCTGAAGGTGCAATGGCGTTTAAGGGGATTCCTACGTTTGGATCGGCACCTGGGGCTGAAACGCCATTAATGGTCACGCTATTCGGAATAAATGCAGTTCCTTCTGGGACCAAATCTGTTAAAGTAACTGTATTTGCAGTTGTATTCCCGTTATTTTGAATGACTACAGTGTAAGTGATTGTACCGTCAGTAGATTGTACGAGGGAATCTGTATTTTTAATTATAGATAGTGATGCATCAACGACAGCTGTATTTACCGTATTAGATGAAGATGTTGCTGTAACTGGAGGTTGACTTGGGTCGACAATATACGTGTAACTTGTAAGTGCTTGATTTATAATTGCTCCTTGCGGTGGAATAGAACTTGCAAGAAATTGGAACATAATCGTAGCAGAATCACCTGGTGCGATAATGCCAACTGGAATACCGAGAGTTGGACTTGCATCTGGAAGTGAAATTCCGTTAAGCGTAACACTATTTGGAACAAATAATGCCCCTTCAGGAACGCCGTTAATGAGTAATACAGAATTTGCAGGGAAGTTTCCAGTATTCGTTAATGTTGCTGTATACGTAATGATATCTCCAGTAGATACGATTGTACGATTTGCTTCTAAAACAGTTATAACAGTCGCGTTATTAATTTGTGTGGAAGCACTATTAGAATTTATTGTGCCTGTAACGGGAGGAGAAGCCGGATTAACTATGAATTCGTATTGAATAGATGCAACGTTTGTAATTGGGTTCGAAGGTGGAGTAGATGTAACTATGACTTGGAAAGTAACAGTTAAGGAACTACCGGTGTTCACGGTTCCGATATTCACTCCGCTATTTGGATTTGCACCTGGAAGGGTATTTCCATTTACAGTAAAACTATTTTCTACAAAAGTTGTTCCTGCTGGAATCGTATCTGAGAAATTTACATTCGTAGCGTTTGTATTACCGCTATTTTGAATTAAAACTGTATAAGTGATCGTATCGCCAATATTCGCAAAGGCAGTATTAGCAGTTTTTACAGCTGAAAGTATTGCTGAATTAATAGAAGTAACGAAGACGTTCGTTTCCACATTTCCAGGTTGAGCCTGTAATGCATTTCCTACGTTATATTGGAAGTTTACAAATCCTAAGTTTTGGAGCTCTGGTGTGAATGTTGTTGGGTTACTTACAATTTGAACTTGGAATACAATTGTTACAGTTTGATTTGGAATGATCGTATTTATGCCAATACCGTCAATGATAGAAGCGGATGGTAACGGAGTGCCATCAACAATAACTGATCCTGCAACAAATTGTGTCCACAATGGTATCGGGTCTGAGAAAATAACGTTATTGGCAGGAATATTTCCAGTATTCGTGATCGTAGTTGTATACGTAATCGTATCACCAATCGTTGCAAAAGCTTTATCTCCAATTTTAGTAGTAGTTAAAATAGCACTTTCAATTGTTGTTGTAACACTATTTGAAGTAATGTTTTTTGAAACAGGAGGATTAGCTGGATTAACGATATGCTGGAAGCTAACGCTAGCTTGATTAGAAATTGGATTTATAGGCGGAATTTCATCGGCACTAATATGAAATGCTACAATGACAGATTCGTTTGGCGCAATATCACCAATTGGAATGCCTGTAATTAGGTCTGCATTTGGGATGGTAGTTCCATTGAGTGTAAAACTATTCGGTTCAAAGGAAGTTCCGTCTGGAATCATATCGGTAAAAATAACATTCGTCGCACTAACATTTCCGCTATTTGTAATCGTAACGGAGTAGATAATATCTTGCCCAATATCTACTGTTGCTACATTTGAATTTTTTTGTGCAGTAAGGATAGCGCTATTAATTTGTGTCGTCGTTGTATTAGATTGATTAGAAGCTGAAATGAACGGCTGATCTGAATCAACAATATAACGGTAATTGGTAAGAGCTGAATTAGAAATAGGATTGTTGCTTGGTAGGGTTGAAACAGTGGCTTGGAATGTGACAATTGATGTGCTTCCACCATTAATGGAACCGATATTTACACCAGTAGATAAATCAGCATTTGGAATAGTTTGCCCATTAACTGTGAAACTGTTTGGAACGAAACTTAAATTGCTATCAAGTACATCGATAACGGTAACATCAGTTGCAGCCACATTCCCTGTATTAGGAAGGTTAAGTGTAAATGTTATTGTATTACCAACGTCCGCAAAAGCAAGATTTGCTGTTTTTGTACTAATAATAGTTGCGTTGTTTATTTGAAGAAGCGTCGTATTAGAATTAGCTGTGCTTGAAACGGGAGGATTAACAGGATCAACAGTAAATTCATACGTCGTTGATGCTGTATTGGGTGCTGGGTTACTAGGAGGGATATTGTCCACGGTAACTTGAAAAACGATACTATATATTTCATTTGGTGGAAGTGTTACAAGTAATACACCGGTATTTGGATTCGCGTCAGGTTGTAAAACACCATCAACAGTTAATGTGTTAGGAACAAATGTGAGTCCACTCGGTAATACATCCGTGAATACAATATTCGTCGCATCCGTATTTCCTATATTCGAAATAGAAGTAGTATAAAAAGCAGTTTGCCCAATATCTGCAAAGGAGACACTTTCATTTTTCGTCATGGATAATATAGCTTCGTTAATTTGCGTTGAAACAGGATTACTAATTGAAGTTTCTGCATCAGGCGGTGAGACCAATTGATACGATGTTGATGAGAAATTTACAATTGGGTTTTCGGTTGGTAATGACGCCACGTTTACTTGGAATGAAACATTTACTGTAGACCCAGCTGTTATAGGTCCAATATTTACACCGTTCGATGGATCCGCTCCACTTTGAGGAACCCCGTTAATAGAAAATGAGTTTGCAATAAATGTAGTTCCGCTCGGCAGTGTATCTGAGAAAATAACATTTTGTGCGGATGAGTTTCCATTGTTTGTTAAAGTGACAGTATAGGTGAGTGTGTCGCCAATACGACTAAAGGATTTATCGACTTGTTTTAATGAAAGAATGGTAGCTGTGTTAATTGTAGTGAACACTGTGTTTGAAGTAACATTCCTTGAAACAATAGGGGCATTAGGATCAGAGATAAATGTGTAAGAAGCACTAGCGGAATTGGCAATAGGATTTTGAACAGGAGTAGAAGTAGCGGTAACTTGAAATGTTATTGCTATTGAGCTGTTAGGAGCAATCGATCCAATTGTTATGCCTGTATTAGGATTAAGCCCAATTTGTGTGATGCCATCAATTGTAACGCTATCAGTAATAAACGTTGTACCATCTGGTATAAGGTCAGTGAACGTAATATTCGTCGCGTTTGTATTACCGCTATTCGTTAAAATTGTCGTATAGGTAATGGTATCACCTAGCGTTACAAGTGTTTGATCGACTGATTTAGTCATCGTAATCATAGCATCTAATACAGGATTTGTAACAATATTCGTTGAAGTAGAAGTAGTAGCAGGAGCTCCGTTTGGATCAACAGTATAAGAGTATAAAATCGTATCGTTACCCATAATCGAGCTTGAAGGGGGAACAGAAATAACATTTACTTGGAAAGTAACAGTTACTGTTTCACCTGGAGCGATATTTGGTATAGTTACTCCAAGTGCTGGCTGTGCACCAAGCTGTTGGCTTCCATTTATTGTGACCGAATCTGGTACGAAAGTAGTACTAGGAGGAATGGCACTTGTAAAAGTTATATTTGTAGCTGGTGTATTTCCTGTATTCGTAATAGTCGTTGTATACGTAAGTGTATCCCCGACGGAAATAACCGATTTATCAACAGTTTTTGTTGTAGTTAATATTGCGCTATTAATGGTCGTTGAAACCGTATTTGATATAGTTGTTTGTAATACAGAAGGTTGGCTAGGATCAACCACATGTTCAAATTGTACGGAACTAAAATTAGAAATTGGATTTATACTTGGAATATTTGTAACAAGAACATTGAGAGTAATAACGGTCGTTCCACTTGGATTTATATTTCCAATCTGTATTCCGTTCTCAGGATTTCCAATTTGCTGTGTACCAGAATCATTTGTTAAAGTTCCGGAAATAAATGTTGTTCCTTCAGGTAAAATATCCGTAAAAATTATATTTTGTGAAGTGACATTTCCAGGATTACTTAATGTAATTGTATAAGAAATTGTATCGCCAATCGTAGCGAAAGTTTTATCTACAGATTTGATTGCCACAACTTCCCCAGAATTTATTTGTGTCGAAACAGAATTAGATGTCGTACTTCGTGAAACAAGTGGTAAATTAGGTCCTGTCATAAATTGATAATCAATGAAAGCACCGTTTACAACTGGTGAATTTGGCCCTCCAGGTCCGATTGTAAAAATAGGATTTGGAATACTAACTACTTGCACGCGGAAGGTAACGTTTATAAAATCTCCTGCAATAATATCCCCAATTGGTATCCCGTTTGCTGGATTTACTCCAGGTAATAAAACCCCGCCTACTCGAACGCTATCTTCTATGAATACTGTATTATTTGGAATCGAATCTGTAAACATGATATTCGTAGCAGTCGTGTTTCCTATATTCTCTAATAAAACTGTATACGTTAAAAATGAATTTCCAGGTGCGATGTCAGAAAATAGTCGATCCACACTTTTCGTTGCTTGGATAATTGCTTCGTTAATTTGCACTAAAGTTGGATTACTAGTAGCTGTTTCTGTCACTGGTGGCTGGTTAGGATCAACAATGATAGAGTATGTTGTGCTAGATTGGTTCAATGTTGGATTTGTAGCTGGTATTGAGCCAACGATAGCTTGAAAGCTAATGGTTGTTGTTCCTCCAACTGGAATGGGGTCTAAAGAAATCCCGCTATCTGGTCTAAATCCAAGTTGTGGGATAGTGTTAATTTGTACGCTATCAGGAACGAATGAAAGTTCAGGTGGTAATATATCGATAAAAACAGGTGTGTTTGCGTTAGTATTTCCGCTATTAATGAGCGTAGTTGTATACGTAATTGTATCTCCAACAGCAGCAAAAGCACTGCTTGCAGTTTTTGTTGCGATAACGGAAGCAGTATTTACTTGTGTAAAAGTTGTATTGGATTGAACTGTTCGTGAAACAGGCGACTCATTTATATCAACAATAAAGCTATATTGAAGCGATGATTGATTCGGAATGGGATTAGGATTTGGAAGAGTTGTAATATTCACTTGAAAACTAAGTGTAACCGATGCATTTGAATTCAAGTTACCAATAGTAATACCGTTTTGTGGATTTGCATTCGGGATTGTTACACCATTTATCTTAAAGCTATTTGGGACAAAGGCGGTACCATTTGGAATGGAATCTGTAAATACAACGTTGTTAGCGGTAGTATTTCCTGTGTTTGTAACAACTGAAGTGAATGTAATTGTATCTTCAATTGTAGCAAAAGTTGTACTAGCATTTTTATTTATTACTAAAGTAGCATCAACAATCGGTGTAACTGTCGTGTTTGTAACGATACTACCAACAGCTGGTGTTTCAGTTGGATTCACTGCATATTCATAGTTTACAAGAGCGTTATTCGTTAAAGTTCCACTAGGTGGAATAGCGAGGATTTTCACTTGGAATGTAAGGAAAGTAGTGCCTCCTGGTGAAATATCGTCTAAATGAATACCTAATGAAGGATCTAATCCAGGTTGTGAAACGTTATTTATTGTAACGGAATTTGGGATGAAGGATGCACCTGGTCCGAGTCCATCTGTTAAAACTGTAGCACTAGCAGGGATATTTCCTGTGTTCGTAACTGCAATTGTATAAGTAACGATATCTCCAATTGCAGCATTCGGTGTGTTCACTGACTTCGTAGCGATAATCGTAGCGTTGTTAATTTGAGTTGTTATTACATTACTTGATGCATTGGCGGATGCTGGAGGTAAGTTCGGGTCTACGACATATTGGTACGTTGTGTTACTTTGGTTCGGGATTGGATTCGGATTCGGGATGGAGTTTACTTGCACCTGGAACGAAATTATCGTATTTGCATTCGGATTTATAGGATCAATTGCTATTCCATTCGTTGGATTTACATTAGGCAGTATATTCCCATTTATTGTTACACTATTTGGAATAAAAGACGTCCCGCTTGGAATAGCATCTGTAAATACTATATTTGATGCAGGTGTATTCCCGTTATTCGTTAAAGTAGTCGTGTACGTAATAATATCATTTATGTTAGCAAACTGTTTATCTGCAGATTTTGTAGCGACAATTGAGGCGTTATTAATAGTTGTTTGTACAGTGTTAGAAGCAACCATCTGCATGACGGTTGGTTTGGATGGATCATATGTGTATTGGAATGTAGTGCTTGATTGATTCGTAATTGGATTTACCGCAGGAATAGTTGGTACAAAAACTTGGAATGAAACAGTACGTGATGAATTCGCTCCAATTGTACCAATTAAAATGCCGTTAGCAGGATTTGCATTAGCTATAGGGACACCGTTAATCGTTACAGTATTAGGAAGGAAGGTGGTACCAGCTGGAATGATATCTGTAAACGTTACATTAGAGGCGGGGATATTGCCGCTATTCGTTAAAATTGTTGCATAAGTTATGACATCGCCAACATCAGCGAAATTTGTACTTGTTAGTTTCGTAGCGACAATATTAGCAGTATTAATTTGTGTAGCTACAATATTGCTAATAGCGTTCCTGACAACAGCAGGTAAATTTGGATCTGCGATAAAGCTATATTGAAGTGCAGCACTGTTTTGAACTGGATTTGGTGAAGGTAAACTATTTGCACTAATTTGGAAAACAATTGTTGTAATGCCGCCTGCTGGAATCGTACCAACTTGAAGGCCGGCACTTGGATCCGCACCTAGCTGTAAAGCACCTCCTATAAAAATACTATTTGGTACGAGAGTCGTACCAGGTGGAAGTATATCGGTAACGACTACATTATCTGCTGGAGTATTTCCTGGGTTAGCTAAGGCAATTGTATATGTGATTGGTTGCCCAACATCAGCGATAGTTAAATCTACATCCTTGAAAATAATTACATTTGCTAAATTAATTTGTGTACTTACAGTATTACTTAAAGATGTTTCTATCGTTGGTGGATCTCCTGGGTTCAAAATAAAGCTATACTGTGTACTAGATGAATTTATTGTTGGATTTTGTGTTGGTAAAGAGGTGACAGTTACTTGATAAGAGACGGTAAGTGAGCCGTTAGCAGGAATAGAAGGTAACGGAACACCGACATTTGGATCGACGTTATTTTGGAGTACACCATTAATAAGGAAAGTATTTGGGATAAAGGTAGTACCGTCTGGATTCGTATCAACAAAAGTAGGACCATCAGCGGAAACACTTCCTGCATTCGCCAAAGTAACGGTATAAGTTAATACATCCCCAACAGTAGCAAATGCTCGATCCACTGTTTTTGCTGAAATGACATTTGCGTCATTTACTTGAGTAAATGTAGTGGTTGAAGTTGTGTTCTTACTTACAGGGGAAGCATTTGGATCCACGATAAAGTTATAGGAAATAGAAGCACTATTTGAAATAGGGTTTGGATTTGGGATGCTAGTTATTAATACTTGGAATGAAGCTGTAATTGTAGTATTAGCATTGATGCTACCGATATTGATGCTAGCTGGTGTAACACCTGGCTGAGCAACATTGTTAACTATAACACTGTCTGGCACAAAGGCAGTACCATTCGCAATGGAATCGGATAGTACTACATTGTTCGCCGCAACATTTCCATCGTTTGTAAGAGCAAAGGTATAAGTTAATATGTTACCAACTTCTGCAAACGTTTTATTTACAGACTTAGTAGCTTGAAGGTTTGCTAGTCTAATTGTTGATGTAACAGAATTAGAATTTGCTGTTTTTGAAGTTGGTGGCACACTTGGATTTACAGTATATAAATAAGAAGCGAAAGCATTATTCATGATAGGATTTTGTGCGGTAATATTAATGACTGTTACTTGGAAAGAAAGAGTAAAAGTAGCTCCGCCAGGAATTGTGCCGATAGGTAAAGCAACGAGAGAATCTACATTTTGTAAAACTCCGTTTAGTGTTATAGTACCAGGAGTTAATATCGTTCCGTTTGGAAGTGGATCTGTTAGTTGCACATTAGTAGCAGCTGTATTTCCGCTGTTTGTAATAAGGATCGTATAACTGATTGTGTCGCCAATTGTAGCAAATTGTTTATTTGTTGATTTTGTTAAAGTTAAATTTGCATTGTTAATTTGAGTGGAAACGAGATTCGAAGAAATGTTTTTCGTAACAGGTGATTGGCTAGGATTGACGGTATATTGATAAGAAGCGCTTGAACCATTAGATACGACACTCGACGCTGGAATTGTATTTACTACTACTTGAAATGAAACGTTTTTTGTTGTACCAGTTGGGATAGATCCTATATTCACACCAGTAGCGGGATTTGCGCCAACTTGTGTCGTGCCATCTATTGTTAAACTGTTGAGAACAAAAGTTGTACCAGTAGGAATGATATCTGTAAAAATAACATTGTTTGCATTCGTATTACCTGTACCTGTAAAGGAAACGGTGTAAGTTAATGTATCACCAATATCTGCAAAATTTTTATCTACTGCTTTTGCCATAGTTACAGTAGCGTTATTCACTTGAGTAGATACAATATTGGTCGTATCAGTCCCACTTACTGCTGGTTGATTTGGTACAGGGATGTATTGATATGTTGTTGTGCCACTATTTAATATTGGATTTGTTTGGGGGATGGACGGAACGAATACTTGAAATGAAATAGTAGTAGTGGAATTTGCGGCAATAGATCCAATTGATATACCAGTAGCGGGATTTGCGCCAGCTTGCGTAACGCCGTTAATAGTTACACTTCCCGGAATGAAAGTAGTCCCGCTAGGAATCGGATCCGTATATATAACGTTCGTTGCGGCGATATTTCCTATATTAGCTAAGGCGATACTGTAAGTTAACGTTTCACCAATATCAGTAAAAAGTTTGTTAACTGATTTTGTTCCATTAATATCTGCGAGGTTAATTTGTGTTCCAGCAGAGTTGCTTGTTGCAAGACCGTTAAAAGTAGTTCCACCGGCAATTGGTGTATATTGAAATGTAATATTCGCAGTGTTAGAAATTGGATTTTGATTTGGAAGAGAAACGACAGTTGCTTGGAAAGTTACTGTACGAGAAGCATTGTTATTAATTGTTCCAAGAGATATACCAGCAGCCGGGTTTGCATTTGTTTGAGGTACGTTATCTACCGTTACAGTGCCAGGTATGAAGGAAGTGCCGTTAGGGAGTATGTCTGTAAAAGTAACGTTATTAGCAGGTAGAAGGCCGGTGTTAGGGATAGTAACGGTATAAGTGAGGACATCTCCAATTGCTGCTACGCTTTTATTCACGCTTTTCGTTGCTTGTATGTTTGGTGAGTTTATATTAATTTGTAACCCGACTGTATTTAACATATATGCATCTCCGTTAGTTGTTAAACGGATTGCAGCTGAGACTTGGGAATTTGTTAAATAAGGAGAAATATCAATAGAAGTAATGTCCCAACCTTGCCGGCCTGCGGAGATATTTGTGCTTGTAGCGGCACTTTGATTTCGCGTTCCAAATGTCCCAGTTGTATCTAAGTTTCCTGCAGCATTATTTACTTGAGAACCGAAGAAGTTATTTACAGCATTATTTGGCCCAGATAAAGCATTTAATGAACTGAAATTTGGTCCAAATAGCGCTTGATCCCCTGTTATATCTGCATCTCCTTCAATAGAACTTAAAAATAATCTCCCGCTTACAGGTCCTCCTGAAGGTGTTAAGAATCCAGAAACAGCTACATCTGCACTACCAGTATCAGCAGAAACACGGTTTCCAGCTACGTAAATTGTTAAGTTTCTTGCTGGTAATGTCCCGTTTTGATAAGCGACGATAAGCGTCCATCCAGCTGAATTAATTGTTCCATTAGAAGCATCTATAGGATCTACAAGTCCAGGGACAGCTCCCGTAGTATAAGAACCAGAGCCTCCAGCTTGAATAAGGGTTGTTACGTCTGCTGAACGCGTGTAAAAGCCAAATGTAATAGAATTTGAAACGAAAGTTTGATTTGAAGCTGTAACAGCTGAAGGAGTAATCGAGTATGTTGAAACCGGTGTTGTAAAAGAAACTGGGTTTCCTAATACACTCGTAATGTTTTGATCACGAGATAAATAGTTCCCACCCCAAACGAGTTCTGCGTAAAGAATCGTACTACCAGCAGGTATATTTAAAAGAGCGGTAGAACTATTTTGTGTATAGTTTAATGTCGTACCAGCAGGAAAAGTAGGTACTTGTAAAGCAGTATTCGTAGTTGCGAATGCACCAATTGCTCCGATTGTACCAGCACGGTTTTGATTACTAATTTTACTTAAGCCTAAAGTATTTCCTGTAATTGCGAGTGCGCCGTTAGTGGTGGTAGAAAATCGATTCGTAATGGGCATGTTGTCACCTCATTTCCAATATAGTCTTGGTCAAAATAGGATATGTGTGTGACAAATAAAGGGAAACATGTACAAGTTGATTTGATAATAATGATTTAAATGTCTAGATAAGGGGATGGATTATGATTGAATTGGAAATTAGGGTGAAACGTCTTAGGGAAGAACAAATAGGCGATATTGTTGCATTATCTTCTTATATTGGGTGGGATTATAACAGGGAAGAAATTGAGACTATTTTTAGCTCAGGTATTGTATACGGTGTGTGGAATGAGAGAGAGGAACTCATTGCTAGTGCGGCAATAATATTATATGAAGAGAAATTAGCATCTATCGGAATGGTCATTGTACATCCGAATTATAAGGGACGCGGGATTGGAAAGACGATAACGAATGCATGCATGAAGAGCGTATCAGCTCAAACTTCCATTATGCTTATTGCTACGGACGAGGGAAAGCCTTTATATGAAAAATTAGGATTTAGAGCAGTAAGCTATGTTTCTAAATACATATGTAACTCGTACAATGTGAATGATTATTGTATAGAAAATGAAGATTATATAATGAATTATCAAGAGTGTGATTTAGAAGAACTAATAAAATTAGATGAATATGCGTTTGGAACAAATAGAAAAGAGTTTGTAACGAAAAGAATTATGCAAAGTGAACAGTGTATCGTTGTAAAGGATAAGGAACAAAATGTATTAGGTTACGGTTTAAGTATACAAACACCAGAAAATAAAATAATAGGTCCGGTCGTTGCTGAAGATGATGCGATGGCAATGAGGATTGTACATTATTTAGCAAGAGAGCATCATGGTAAATTAAGAATTGATGTACCAGAGGGGAAAAACGATTTTATGAATCAATTAGAGTCTGTTGGCTTTCAAAAGGTTAATACACCACCAATTATGATGAAAAATAGTGCTCGTTTTTTGAAAAGAAATGGGGAACTATACAGTATTGCAGCGCAAATCTTCGGATAAAAAGAATCCTTCTAAATGAAGGATTCTTTTTTATTAATCACGATATTGGTCGTGAGTCGGTTGAAATAGGTCTTTCTCGATATCTCTCACCATAGAAAAATGATCCACATTATAATGTCCATGTAGAATTTTATTATGATGAGCAATAATTTGCTCTGCAGATAATACGTTAGAATTAGTTGTGGAATGACCATTTTTAATTAATGTAACGTCAAATCCTTGTACAGTAGCTGTTCTAACAGCGGTGTCAATGCAATGTTCTGTTTTACATCCACCGATAACGATATGGCCAATCTTTTCTTCTTTTAAAAGTTCAAGTAAAGAAGTGCCATAAAATGCGTTCGTTGCTGCTTTATTAATAAGGATTGCAGACTGAGGTACTTGAATTTCATTATGTACTTCAAATCCTTCACCGCTACCAGAAGCAACATCGATATCTCTTACGAAAACAATAAGGGCATTTGAATCGATTGCTTTCTGTACGGCTGTATTTAGTGTAGATAGTAGTTCTGTTTTACGAAAAACTTCATTTTCTTGTTCATTGCCATCCATTAATTCTTGCTGGGCATCGATAATTAATAGTGCTTGTTTCATTTTGTATCCCTATCCCCTTTAATATAAAATAAGTTCCCCTTTACATATTCTTTTATATTGTAAGGAAATCCTCTATCGTCTACTTCGGATAGATTTACAAAGTTGTCATATAAATTTCATTCTCATAGCGTGTAAAAACATGTATGATAGGAGATGGAGAATTTTTGAGTAGGTGGGAATATCATGCAAACAGTAGAAGATTATCTTTCATTCTTACATACGAAAGGATTTAAACTATCAGAGGAAGCACAAGGGTTTATTATGTTCGGACAAGGATATACTGGTGCATCTGATGGAATTGTGAACGCGGCAATAGAAGCGACAATTAAACATCAGTTACAGTTTGATGGGAGTTATTTTGTTGCGCTATTAGAACGATTGAAAGAAGAAGAGATTACAGATAAAAAAAGCGCTAAGGCTTTTATGCGGAAGTTACAAGCGTAACTTCACGCAGCCTGCGCTTCTTTTTTTGTTTTGGAAGGTAATTCAACAAACACCATGCCTAGGAAAATACAGAGGCATCCGATAATAGCGGAAATAGAAAGTTGTTCGTTTGCAACGAGAACGCCTGTTAAGGCAGCGAAAACGGGCTCCATTGCGAAAATAATGGCTACTCTCGTTGGAGACGTATGTTTTTGCGCTGATGTTTGAATGAAAAAAGCAATGGATGTTGCGAATAGGGAAGTTAGAAATAGGGCGAATAAAAAGGAAGAATTCGTCCATAGTGCTGCTGAAAATAATTTTTCCCAATCTTCAAACAAAAAGGCGCAAATAGAAGAAAACATACCGACAGCTAACACTTGCGACGTACTTAACAATAAAGGTGATATTTTCTTAGAGAAGAAGCCATTAACAAGAATATGAGCAGCGAAAGCAACCGCGCAACCGAGAACGAGTATATCTCCAATGTTTAATTGAAATGAATCACCAGCTGTTAATAAGTATAAACCTGCTGTTGCTACAGCAATGCCCATTACGATAAAAATAGTAGCTTTTTGTTTTAAAAAGATAAAAGACAAAATAGGTACCATAACGATACTAAGCCCTGTTAAGAATCCTGCTTTTGAAGAAGTTGTATAAAGTAAGCCGAATGTTTGTAACACATAGCCAACACATAAAAAGAATCCAACGATTAATCCAGCAAGGCTACTCTGTTTTATATCTTGTTTTGAAGTTTTTTTTGCGAAAATCATTTGAACGAATAATAAAATAATTCCAGCTAATAAAAAGCGAATACCATTAAAAGTAAATGGACCAACGAAAGACATAGCATTTTGAACGACAACAAACGTAGCTCCCCAAATAAAAGAGACAAATAATAAAGCAAGAGGAGCAATCCAATCTTTTTTCACACTCATACCCCCGTTAATTTTGTAAGATAGCCTTTCTAGCTAACTCATCAGCAACTTTATTTTGACTACTTGGAATCCACTTAATAAAAAAGAGGTCGAAATTTTTTATGTACTGCAGTGCTTCTTCTAATAAAGGTGCAAACATTTTATTTTTTGCGTATTCTTTTTCGACAGCTCGCTCGACAAGTTGCGAATCTGTACGAAAAGAGACAATGTTATAATTATGCTCCGTGCAATATTTTAATGCCGCAAGTAAAGCGTGGTATTCTGCTTCATGATTGGACATTGTCCCGAGGGGTAATGATAATTGTACAGCTGGTTGAACCCCTTTAATAAATACTCCCGCACCAGAAGGACCAGGATTTCCTTTTGATGCACCATCAATATATACTTCAATCAAAATGAGAAACCTCCAAATGATAAGATGATCCCCTACTTATATGTTTCTTTGAAGTAGGGGATAGAGTAATTAGCCGATTGTAATGCTATAACGACATGTAAATGTTTCATTCGCTTGTAAAGATTGAATTCCTTTTTTTTCCTTGAAATCTTTTGCTGGAGTTACTTCATCGGCAATTCCGTACCAAGGTTCAATACATAAGAAAGGTGCATTCTCGCCTGGTGTCCATACGCCGACAAATGGGAATCCGTCAAATTCTACTTTTACAAATTTATTATGTTTATGAGAACGAATAGAGATTTCATCCGTGTTCATATTTTCAAAAATAAGTGCATCATTTTTAAATAAATCGTATGTAAGTGGTAATTCATTCGTATTTTCAGCGATTAATTGTTTTTTGCTTGAAAGGTAAGGTCCTTCTAATACGCTTGTTTCTAAGCGTTCAGAACCATTAAAGGATAAATGATAATCTGTAAATGATTCACCCTCTAATAACGGGAAGTTGAAACCAGGATGTGCTCCGATTGAGAAGAACATCTCTTTTGAAGCAGGATTATTTACTTCATATGTTACATGAACGATTTGTCCGTCTAGCTCATAAGAAACAAGTAATTCGAATTCGTATGGGTATTTTTTTAATGTTTCTTCATTACTAGTAACAATATAAGTGATTTTCGTTTCACTTTGTTCTTTTACAGAGAATGTAAGATCACGAGCAAAGCCGTGTTGTGTTAAAGAATATGGTGTACCATCTACGTAGTATGTATTATCTACTAATCGGCCGACAATTGGGAATAAAATGGGTGCGCGGCGCCCCCAATGAGTAGAATCGCCTTGCCATAAGTATTCAGTGTTATCTTCTTTTAAGCGAACGCTTTGTAATTCTGCACCTTTGTCAGAAATGGAAACGATCACTTTTTCATTTTGAATTGTTGCTGTCATGAAGTGAAACCTCCTAAAACTTTCATATGTTTTATTATACGTTGTCTAAAAGAAAAAAGGTAGTTCATGATAGGAATCTATTGACGAAAGAGTGTGTATTGCGTAAAATATAATCTTGTTGCTTAAAAAACGAATAACGTGGTTCGAAACCATCCCACGTAAAAAAACTAAGGAGATTTTGTCATGAATATTAGAACTTTAGTCGGTAATGGTATTTTAGCGGCATTATATATTGCTGTTTCTATGCTTATTCAGCCATTTGGCTTTACGAATGTACAGTTTCGTATTTCAGAGATGTTTAATCATCTTGTTGTATTTAATAAGAAAGCAATTTACGGAATTGTATTAGGTGTATTTTTAACGAATCTCTTTTTCTCACCTATGATCGCTTACGATTTAGTATTTGGAGTAGGGCAATCTATTCTTGCATTAGTTGCAACGATTATTTCTATGCGATTTATTAAAGGTGTTTGGGCTCGTATGATTTTTAATACAGTTATCTTTACAATTACAATGTTTATGATTGCAATTGAACTTCATCTTGCATTGGGTTTACCATTTATGTTGTCTTGGTTGACATGTGCAGTTGGTGAATTTGTTGTCATGGCGATTGGTATGCCTGTAATGTACTGGATTAACAAGCGAGTACAATTTGAAAGATTTATGCAATAGATGAAAGAGTTATTCCTATAGGGATAGCTCTTTTTGTATGTAATCACATTGAATATAATGCTGTGACTATTGATACAATATAATAAAATAAAGTGAGGCTTTCATTAGCTGGCTACATATAAGAAGTCTTATATAAGGGGAATCTAGTATGAAATATAAAATTCATTGGTTGTATAAAACGAAGCGCGGTTTGCAGACGGAATTAACGACAGATTATATGAACATAGAAGAAGTACTTCAATTTGCAGAGGATTTTGAGAAAACGGGTAGGGTGAAAGAACTACTATTTTACGATGAAATGGATGCCGAATGGTCATTAAAGGAAATGAAAAAGCTGAGTAAACAAGTGGAGGAAGAGCCTCAAGAAATACACGTTTATTTTGATGGCGGCTATGATGTGCAGACGAAAGAAGCTGGGGTAGGTATATGTGTATACTATAAAAAAGGAAATAAAAAATACCGAATTCGCCGTAATGCATATATAGAAGGCATATATGATAATAATGAAGCGGAATATGCATCATTATTATACGGTATGAATATACTCGAGGAATTAGCTATTAAGTATGAAGCAGTTACACTTCGCGGAGATTCTCAAGTTGTACTGCAGCAATTGGCTGGAGAATGGCCTTGTTATGATGAACATTTAAATCATTATTTAGATCAAATTGAACAAAAGGCGAAGCAAATGAAATTAAAACTTGTATGTGAGCCGATATCTAGAAAACAAAATAAAGAAGCACATCAATTAGCTACGCAAGCATTAGAAGGAACAGTTATTGATAGTCATAAAGAAATAACCGAATAGAGAGGTGCAAAGGTGGATAAAAAGCAACTCATTACAGAGGTAAATGACTTATTAGAAACGTATTGTGAAGGGTGTTTTTTGCGAGAACATAATCGAAAGACGAATAGTAAGTATTACGCTCATTCATTTTGTATCAGGCAATGTACAGTTGGAGAAACGTTGAAAAAGTATGGAGAACAGCTGTCATGAAAAAACATCCAGAGAAAATTCTCTGGATGTTTTTTAGTGCTTCGCTTCATTTAATTGATGCTCGCATTGACTTAATTTTTTTTCCTCATTCATCAGAAATGGCTCATCTAAATCTGTTGCAACAGACTTCATAATTTCAAGCTGAGAGCGAGCGGCTTCTACAGCAGTAGTAGCATGCTCTAATGTATCTGGATCCATTGAAATTGTCGCTGATCCTACCATTTTTTGTGCTGTTTCTACACGGAATTTTACTTCTTCAAAATCATTTACTTCTGATCCCATTGCTAATTCCTCCTTTGTATATTGCGCATTTCACATAGTTTTTGCTCTGGAAAACGGAAATATACAAAGGAATAACAAAGGAGGTTACCAAGTTAGGTAACCTCCTGTCATATGTTAGATTAAAGTTTTACTACGTTAGCAGCTTGAGGTCCGCGGTTTCCTTCAGTGATATCGAAAGATACTTCTTGACCTTCTTCTAAAGCTTTGTAGCCGTCGCCTTGGATAGCAGAGAAATGTACGAATACATCGTCAGCGCCTTCCATTTCGATAAATCCAAAACCTTTTTCGTTGTTAAACCATTTTACTTTTCCTTGCATGTTACAATTCCTCCTAAAAACATTTGCTTTTTTCATTTAGTGAAATTCATTTGAAAAGATAATATAAACTAAAAATGCTATAATCTTGAATATTCTGCTAAATGA
Organism: Bacillus sp. EB106-04-02-XG92; assembly: GCF_058791995.1. Lineage (NCBI taxonomy): Bacteria > Bacillati > Bacillota > Bacilli > Caryophanales > Bacillaceae > Bacillus > Bacillus sp. EB106-04-02-XG92. The sequence goes on along the minus strand of NZ_JBYTEA010000005.1, from coordinate 321,014 downwards.
TTAATTTAAATATACACGAATTGGTAGAATTTAGTCAAGTAAGCGATTTTATTTTTTTGTATTTTTAAATAATTTTCCGGTCGAATTTTTAAATAGGTATAGGACAGGCCGAGTATGTAATATTCATAATTGAATGCTATACATAATGAGGTGAAAGAAAGAATGAATGAGTCTTATTTATTAGATAATGAAGGAATGAGAACGAGAACGGACATACCGAATTGGGTTACAAAAGAATTTCAAAATTTTTCGAATGTCGTGCTAGAACCAACTTTCCCGTGTTATTTCGGCTTAACAGCTTTGAAAAAGAATGAGCTTCGTTATTCCTTCCTCTCTCATAATGATTGGAGTCATTTGCCACATACGATGTTATCTTTTTTAGAGTTAATGAAAGAGCGCCCAATTGTAAGAAGAGGATTTTTCCTCTTTGTGGAACCGGAATGTGAGGAACAATCACTGGAATATTATCGGGATTACTTTTGGAAAGTACTACAATATTTACATGAAAACGATGATCAAACATGGCCGAAGCAAATTCCTGAAGACCCAGACCATTACTTATGGGAATTTTCATTTGGTGGTGAACCGATATTTGCATTTGGAAATGCACCAGCTTATAAACAACGAAAAACTAGGCACTTAGGAAATTCTCTCGTTATTGGGTTTCAACCACGCACCATTTTTGATGGATTAGAAGGGGATCGTCCTAAAGGAGCATATTCAAGACAAACGGTTCGCGAGCGGGTTGAAAAGTGGGATCAGCTGCCAAAGCATCCTAACATTAGTCATTATGGTGATCCAGATCATCGCGAATGGAAACAATACTTCATAGGAGACGATGTAGAGCCGATAAAAGGAAAATGTCCTTTTCTTCATAAGATAGAAAAGTAGGAGCCATCATCTAGATGGCTCTTTTGCATATTTTGGATAAAAAAGGGTATTTTAGTAGTGAATATTTTGATGAAAGCTAGTCTATTTTTAAACATTACATCATTACTTAATAGTAAAGGAAGTAGAAAGGACAGAGCGATGTTTGGAGCGATTATACAACAAATTGTATTAGGTATTTCATTAGCTGCACCAGTAGGTCCGATTAATATTGAAATGTTAAAAAGAGGCATTGAACGAGGTTTTTGGCATGCGTGGATTGTTGGAATTGGTGGAATGACTGCCGATATTTTGTTTATGCTTCTCATCTATTTCGGTTTATCTTCTCTGTTTATGTATACATATGTACAAGCTTTTATGTATTGCACAGGGTTTTTCTTATTATTTTATTTAGGATTTCAAAGTGTAAAACAAGGAATTTCCCACTCGAATATGGAATATAAAAAAGAAGAGGTAGGTGGCCTGAAACAATCGTTTATGGCAGGTTTTTTAATTGCGATATCCAATCCATTAAATCTTGTTTTTTGGTTTGGTATATACGGAAGTACACTTAGCTCGTTGCTTACGAAGGTAACGAAACAAGAAGCCTTTTTGTACAGTCTTTGTATTATCGTAGGTATTATTTTATGGAATTTAAATATCGCTTTTTCTGTTCATTTTGGCAGAACTTTATTAAAGCAAAAAGCATTAGGCTATATAACAGCCGGAGCAGGTATTATTTTAGTAGGATATTCTATCCATTTTGCATACAAAGCTTTACAGTTGTTCACATAAGATTGAAGGGGAGATTTCTATGTATCGAACCACTATTGAGGAAAAAGAAATTATTATTACGTTAGCACCAAAAATCCGAAAAGAAATTACTGATAGGGATCCACTTTATGAAGCGGTATTTCATAATGCGGCAAGATTACTACAAACAAAGCAACCGACGTTTGCGGTAAATCATGAAATATTTGGGCTCATTATTGGAGAGGTTCAAAGAGGAGAAGTAACAGTGTTTGCGGTGGAACATATTATTCCGAAGCAAAATATATTTGGATCGAATAATTTTTTCTCGACAATAGAGCAGCAGGCAAATTTGTAAAGTGAATAGAATAAGAATAGAAAATAAAAGAAATAGTCGTAACGATATGTTGCGGCTGTTTTTTTGGAAAAGGGGGAAGGAAGATGAAGAGAGTAGGGAAAGAGTTCTTTTTACAACATGATATCGTTATTATGTATAGTATTTTATTTATTTTTATCATTATTTTAAAAATGCAATTATTCACATGGATCGGTATGTTAGCCTGTTTGTTTGGGATTGTTTTTTATACACTTAACGAATATATGACACACCGGTTTTTATTTCACTTAAAACCACCTAAAAACGTATTTTTATTAAAAATGCTAAGAAGATTACATTATGATCATCACGTATATCCAGATGATTTAAAACTATTATTTTTGCCTGTATGGTTTAGTATACCGAGCTTTACTATATATTTACTCCTATCATACGCTATAACAAAAAGTGTTACTATTACACTTTCATTCGGGATTGGTATGATTATTATGCTTCTCGTTTATGAATGGAAACATTATATTGCACATAAGCCAATTCGTCCTGTCACTAAGTTTGGACGATGGCTAAAAAAACAGCACATATTACACCATTATAAAAATGAAAAGTTTTGGTTCGGTGTTTCAAATCCAGTGTTTGATTTCCTATTTGGAACGCTTAAAGATGGAAAAGATGTTGAATTAAGTGAGACAGCTCGTAATTTAGAAAAAGAGAAAAAAACAGAAGTGGTGCGATAAGCACTACTTTTTTATTTTGTTATAACGAGTATGGAAGCTTGGCTAGTGTGTAAATCTTATGCTGAAAAAGTATATTAAAAACTTAGGGGAAATTGCCGAAAAATGTCTATCGAAAAATCTTTGCAGGAATGTATGGATTGTCTAAAATGAAAATAAGTTTCTGAATATTTATAAAATTTAGTCTTTAGGTATACATGGGGGAATTATATTTTTAGTAAGAGAGGGGATTAGAGAATGAAACGAGATGATACGTCAGCACGTAAGTTGCAAAATGAGGTGAATTATACAGAGGTTGTTCAGTCAGAAGAATTTCAATTGCTATTAAATACGAAAAAGAAGTTCATCGTTCCAATGAGTATTTTCTTTTTAAGTTTTTTTATTGCGTTACCTATTTTAACATCGTATTCAAAGGTACTCAATACACCGGTATTCGGTGATGTTACGTGGGCATGGGTATTTGCATTTGCTCAATTTATTATGACGTGGTCATTATGTATGATTTACAGCAAAAAAGCGGAATCCTTTGATAAAATCTCACAAAACATTCTGCAAGATATGCAAAAAGGGAGGGGCTGACTTTGAATGTAACCGCTTTTGCACTATTTTTAATCATCGTACTTGGTACACTCGTCATAACTTATTTTGCATCGAAGAAAACGAAAAATGCGAGTGAGTTTTATACGGCTGGAGGGGGATTAACTGGTTGGCAAAATGGTCTGGCTATTGCGGGAGATTATATGTCTGCTGCGTCCTTTCTTGGTATAGCTGGGGCGATCGCGTTAACTGGGTTTGATGGGTTCTTTTATAGTATCGGTTTCTTGGTTGCCTATTTAGTTGTATTATACTTAGTTGCAGAGCCACTTAGAAATTTAGGGAAGTACACGTTAGCTGATATGATTGCGGCACGTTTTGATGCGAAAAAAGTTCGCGGAGTTGCAGCGCTTAATACGATGACGATTTCGATTTTTTATATGATTGCACAATTAGTTGGGGCTGGTGCACTTATTAAATTATTATTAGGAATCGAATATACGACATCTGTTTTAATCGTTGGTACATTAATGACAGTGTACGTTATTTTTGGCGGAATGACTGCGACGAGTTGGGTTCAAATTGTAAAGGCTGTATTACTTATGGCTGGTACATTTATTATTTCTGTTATCGTTTTCGCAAAATTTAATTTTAGTGTGACTGAAATGTTCGCGCAAATGAAGACAGCTACACCGTTAAAAGACTCGTTTTTAAATCCAGGAGTAAAGTATAAAGATGGCCTGGATACGCTATCTTTAAATTTAGGACTAGTTCTTGGTACAGCTGGATTACCACATATTCTTGTTCGTTTCTTTACAGTACGTGATGCAAAAACAGCACGTCAATCTGTAGTATACGCGACTTGGTTAATTGGCGCATTTTATATTATGACAATTTTCTTAGGATTTGGGGCAGCAGCATTTGTAGGAAATGAAGCAATTATTAAAGCAAATCCTGCTGGTAATATGGCAGCACCTTTATTAGCGAAAGCGTTAGGTGGAGATTTCTTATTTGCTTTCGTATCAGCCATTGCTTTTGCAACGATTTTAGCTGTAGTGGCAGGCCTTGTATTAACAGCAGCGTCAGCCTTTGCACATGATTTTTATAATGAAATTATTCGCAAGGGGAAATCAACGGAAAAAGAGCAAGTTTCAATGGCTCGCTATGCGTCTATTGGAGTAGCGGTATTATCCATTATATTAGCGTTATTTGCTCAAACATTGAACGTAGCATTTTTAGTTTCATTAGCATTTGCAGTTGCAGCGAGTGCAAACTTACCAGTTATATTATTCACAATATATTGGAAGCGTTTCAATACAGCGGGCGCCATCTCTGGTATGATTGTTGGTCTTGTATCAGCTATTGTTCTCGTAGCGTTAAGTCCGAATGTTTGGAATCCTGTAGCTGGAAAAGCTATATTCGTTGGAGAAGCGATATTCCCATATACGACACCTGGAATTATTTCGATCCCGCTCGGATTCCTTGCAGCGTATTTAGGGACCATTTTATCTAGTAAGAAAGAAGATGCGGCGAAGTTTGATGAAATTCTTGTGAAATCTAATACTGGTCATGGTATTAGTGATGCGTCTTCACATTAAAAAAGAGGGGCTTTTCGATAATAAGAAAAGCTCCTTTTTCTTTTGTCATTTTATTGTAAATAATACTGCTTTGTAAGTAGGATTTGTCTTAATTTTGTGGAATGAAAATAAGCAGGGAGAAATTTAAATCATCATGGCACCAGCGCAGCTTTTGTGAAAAATAAGTTGTTATGGAAGGTGGAAGAAATGATGAAAACGAAACAGACTGATGAATTATTAGCAAAAGATGAGCAATATGTTTGGCACGGAATGCGTCCCTTTAGTCCAAATAATACAATGGTAGGGGCAAAAGCAGAAGGGTGCTGGGTTGAAGATATACAAGGGAAAAGATATTTAGATGGTATGAGTGGTCTTTGGTGTGTGAATAGTGGATACGGCAGAAAAGAGCTCGCAGAGGCGGCTTATAAGCAATTACAAACATTATCATACTTTCCGATGTCACAATCGCATGAACCAGCTATAAAGCTTGCAGAAAAATTAAATGAGTGGCTTGGAGGAGAGTATGTTATTTTCTTCTCTAATAGTGGTTCGGAAGCGAACGAAACAGCTTTTAAAATAGCAAGGCAATACTATGCGCAAAAAGGTGAACCACATCGTTATAAATTTATGTCACGTTACCGCGGGTATCATGGAAATACAATGGCAACGATGGCAGCGACGGGACAAGCACAGCGTAGATATCAATATGAGCCATTTGCTTCAGGCTTTTTACATGTAACGCCGCCAGATTGCTATCGTATGCCTGGAATAGAAAGAGAGAACATTTATGATGTAGAATGTGTGAAAGAAGTAGATCGCGTTATGACATGGGAATTAAGTGAAACGATTGCAGCTTTTATTATGGAACCAATTATTACGGGTGGAGGCATTTTAATGCCGCCACAAGACTATATGAAAGCTGTTCATGAGACGTGTCAAAAACACGGTGCCTTGCTCATAAGCGATGAAGTGATTTGTGGTTTCGGACGTACAGGAAAAGCATTTGGATTTATGAATTATGATGTGAAGCCAGATATCATTACGATGGCAAAAGGGATTACGAGCGCATATTTACCGTTATCAGCAACAGCTGTGAAAAAAGAAATATATGAAGCATTTAAAGGGAAGGGAGAATATGAATTCTTCCGTCATATTAATACATTTGGTGGAAATCCAGCGGCTTGTGCATTAGCACTTAAAAACTTAGAAATTATGGAAAATGAAAATTTAGTTGAGCGCTCTGCACAAATGGGCTCGCTTTTATTAGAGCAATTAAAAGAAGAAATTGGAGAGCATCCACTTGTTGGGGATATTAGAGGAAAAGGTTTACTAGTTGGAATTGAGCTAGTAAATGATAAAGAGACGAAGGAGCCAATTGATAACGACAAAATTGCAAGTGTTGTAAATGCTTGTAAAGAAAAAGGGTTAATTATAGGGCGAAACGGTATGACAACAGCAGGATACAATAACGTCTTAACATTAGCACCACCGCTTGTTATTTCGAGTGAAGAAATCGCTTTTGTTGTTGGAACGTTGAAGACAGCGATGGAACGCATTTAATGAATGAAGCGAGCTGTAGATTACAGCTCGCTTTTGTTTAGTAGGAGGAGTTTTTTATGGAGAAATATAATCCTAGTCAACATTATCACATCGGATATTATGAAGATGGATATGATTTGGAAGTGACAGCGTACAAAAGAATAAATGAACCAGTTTGGGATGCTTATATTCCGCACTATGAGGCAGACGATTTTTATAAGAGAGTGAAGGAGATGAAGCTAGGTGAATATGTAGATGATTACGGCATTATGGTGTATTCATTTCGTAATGATATTGACGATGAAGAAGCACGAATTATTTTTGAAAACTGGTTAAAAACGAATGGAATTGTTTAAAGATAAAATGAAAAAAGAGATTACTATCTTATAAGATAGTAATCTCTTTTTATTGTAGAAAGCTTATTTACTTGCTTTCATTGCTTTATCTTTAGCACCAAAAGTGTATTTCAACATTGGTGGTGTAATCATTGTAGTTAAAATAACGACAATAACGATAGCTGTAAAGTAATCTTGTGCTAATAGACCGGAAGAAAGTCCTGTTCCTGCGATGATAAGTGCAACTTCACCACGAGAAACCATTCCAGCACCGATAATTGCAGAAGACTTAGCGTCAAATCCAGTCATTCGTGCACCTAAGCCACAACCGATTAGTTTCGTTAATACAGCGATTACTGTTAATGCTAGGATGAACCAAATTTGATTGCCAATACCGTCAAATGTAATATTCATACCGATACTTACGAAGAATACTGGAACGAACATAGCGTAAGCAATTGGTTCTACTTTCTTTTCTACTTCATGTTTGTAATTCGTTTGAGAAATAGCGATACCAGCTGCGAAAGCACCGATAATACCAGCAATTCCTAATAATTCGCCGAAATATGCGAATGAGAAACAGATGATAAGAGCCGCGCTCACGATAGACTCAGATACGCGTAGTGGTGATAACCAGCGCATAATCGCAGGAACACCTTTCCATCCGATTAAAATAATAGAAGCGAAGAATACAACTTTCTTCAAGATAACCATTGTTAAGTTAACATCGTCTGTACCTAAGAAGCTCATAGCAAATGCTAATAAAATAACGACAAGAATGTCATCGAATACAGCTGCACCCAGCATAGTTGTACTTTCACGTGTTTTCATCTTTCCTAAATCGCGAAGTGTTTGTACAGAAATACTAACACTTGTCGCACATAGAAGTAATCCTAAAAATACAGCATTTCCTTGTTCCATTCCCATAACGAGACCAGAAACGTAACCACCTACGAATGGAAGAACGATACCTCCAAGTGCAACAGCTAAAGAAGAATTACGATTTGCGTTTAATTCCTCTAAGTCTGTTTCAAGTCCTGCCATAAACATTAAAAGAATAACACCCACATTACTTAATTGTGTTAGAAGTTCTGAATTTTCAATCCAACCTAATACAGCTGGACCGATAACGATACCGACAATTAATTTACCGAGTACAGAAGGTTGGCCTAATCTAACACTAAGATCACCAGCAAGCTTTGTACTTAATAAAATAAGTGCAATTTGAAAGAAAAATTCGAATTCCATCGGATCCTCTCCTCATCATTTTTATTTTTATCATACGATTTCTCGGAATTTGCCTAATGAAAATATGTAAAACCCATTAAACAAAGGGTCTTATTACAAGTTCTTTTGAACTCGTAATTTGAACCTGTAATTAATATATAATAGATTTTACAAAAAATCAATGAAAAAATGGGAGCTTTTTTAGAGAGAGACGGTGTTATTAGGGATATACATATAAGAATAGTGTGTGAATTTTTATCCCACTTTAATGGGCAGTAAGACCCCCACTTCAAAATTCAGCGAAAGCAAAGAATTTAGGTGGGGGATCAACTGCCCATAAAAGTCCGATTGGTTCAACTAATAATCAGTGGGGGGATGAAGAAAACCCCCACTGATTAAAGTTTCACTTTATATGTATGAAATAGTATGAAGTCCTTTTTTATTACAAATAATAAAGCCTAAATGCTATTTCTCGAATTATAAATATGAAAGGGAGGGCCTAGCCTTTGAATTCATTAAAGAACAACTTGTCTATTTTTGCTTTAGGTGGAGTAAATGAAATAGGAAAAAATATGTACGCTATTCAATATGAAAATGATATTGTCGTTATTGATTGTGGATCTAAATTTCCAGATGAAAGTTTATTAGGAATTGATTTAATAATTCCAGACATCACATACTTACAAGAAAATAAAGAAAAAATTCGCGGGTTAGTCGTGACACATGGGCATGAGGATCATATTGGCGGAATACCATATTTTTTAAAACAACTAAACGTACCAATTTATGCGACGAAGTTAACGTTAGGTTTAATTGAAATTAAATTAAAAGAGCATAATCTTCAAAATGATACAGAATTAATTGTTATTCACGCTGAATCAGAAATCGATCTCGGTTCTATTCAGACGACATTTTTTAAAACGAATCATAGTATTCCAGATTGTCTCGGTATTGTGTTTCATACTCGAGAAGGTACTGTAGTGCATACCGGGGATTTTAAATTTGATTTAACACCAGTAAATAACCAACATCCTGATATTCATAAAATGGCTAAAATAGGTAGTGAAGGTGTACTAGCTTTACTATCTGAAAGTACAAATGCAGAACGACCAGGTTTTACTCCATCAGAGAGATCAGTAGGAGAACGAATAGAAGAAATATTTATGAAAGCAAATAGAAAAGTGATTATTTCTACATTTGCTTCTAATGTGAATCGTGTTCAGCAAATAGTTGAAGCTTGCATAAAAACAAATCGAAAACTGGCTTTACTCGGGAGAAGTATGGTAAATGTAGTAGAAGTTGCTCTAGAGAAAGGGTATTTACATATTCCAGACGGCATGTTAATTGAAGCGAGTGAGGTAAATCGTTTAGATCCAAAGCAGGTAGCGATACTTTGTACAGGAAGTCAAGGAGAACCGATGGCAGCTTTAGCGCGTTTAGCGAGTGGAAACTATAGACAAGTTGATGTTTTACCAGAAGATACGGTTATTATAGCTGCGACTCCGATTCCAGGAAATGAACGTAACGTTTCAAGAATTATAGATAATTTATTTGCTTTAGGAGCAAAAGTAATTTATGGATCAGGTAGTTCTACTGGAGTCCATGTATCTGGTCATGCGTATCAAGAAGAATTGAAATTAATGCTCACTTTAATGAAACCTAAATATTTTATCCCAATTCATGGAGAGTTTAGAATGCTGCATCACCATAGTTTGTTAGCAGAATCAATTGGTGTCGAAAAAGAAAATATCTTTATCGTTCGTAATGGAGATGTTGTAGATATAAGTAATGAAGTGGCAATTCAATCTAGAAAAATACAGGCAGGAAATATATACGTAGATGGATTAGGAATAGGTGATGTTGGAAATGCCTTATTACGTGATCGAAAACAACTTTCAGAAGATGGAATGCTCGTAATAGTTATTACCTTTAATAAAGTGGACGGAGAAATTATTTCCGGTCCTGATATGATATCTCGTGGATTTGTCTATGTTCGTGATTCAGAAGAATTTTTGAAGGAATTAAATAAATTAGCAGTTATTACAATTAATAATTTAAAGAAAGAGAATGTGAATAGCTGGGGTATTTTGAAAAGAGAAGTAAGAGAAGCTTTAGGGAAGTTTATATATACTAATACGAAAAGAAAACCGATGATCCTTCCTATAATAATAGAGGTTTAAGATTTAATAAAAAGAATTCTCTTAGGGGAATTCTTTTTTTGTTTTGAAGACAGAATGAACATATAATGAAATAAATAGAAATGGAAGGAAATAAAAGATGTTATTAAACAAACGCTTTACAATTGGAGAAATGGCAAAAATGCATAATATAGCAGAATCTACATTACGTTATTATGATGAAAAAGGTATTTTTCATCCGTCTACTGTAGATCCGCAAACCAATTATCGTTATTACACAATCGATCAATTTTCACTATTAGATACGATTAAGTTTTTACGCCAATTAAATATTCCATTAAAGGAAATTAAAAAATATATTGATGAAAGAAATCCAGCATACGCACTCAATTTACTGGAGAAACAACAAGAAATGATGTTGAAAAAACAAAGAGAAATTGAGTATGCTTTGGCGAAAATGGAGCATAGAATTCATTTAATTAAGGAAGCAACAAAAGCAAAAGCTGAACAAATGGTAATAAAAGAGATTCCGCAGCGAAAAATAACAGCTATTGCGGTTGCACCGAATACGACAGATGATATGTTTGAGTATTACATTCATTCGTTGCAAAAAAATATGAGGCAAATGGATGATAGCTTGTTTTCTGGAGATATCGGTGTAACAGTTGCGAAAAAAGGATTATTGCAAAATGAGTTTCAAGCGTATAGCAGTGTTTTTATTCTGTTGGATTACATGCCTTTTCAAGTACATAGTTCAGATGAAATTAAAGAAGGTATGTTTGCCTGTGTATATCATCATGGGCCATATGAAGAAACTGATGAAACATATAAGAAGCTAATGAAATATATTGATCAAGAAGGATACGAAATAAGTGGAGATGCAATTGAAATTGCATTAATTGATTGGTCTGTAACAGAAAATCCAGAGGAACAAGTAACAGAAATTCAAATTCCTATTATGAAAAAACAAAGCAATAAGTTATAGAACTCGTATCATTACAAATTGGCATGAAACACGATAAGTAAGTTACCTATTTTTTAAATTCTCTATTGACCTTCAAGTTACTTTAAGGTTTAAACTGAGTAAAGAGAGTTGAAAAAAGGAGCATATTAGAGTATGGAAGCAACAGAAAAGTTAAGAGAAAAACCGATAAAAAGTTTATTTATTTCATATTTAATACCAGCTGTTCTTGGAATGGTATTAATGTCAGTTAATATTGTGATTGATGCGGTTATGATTAGTAGAGGAGTTGGAGCAAACGGATTAGCAGGAGTAAACGTGGCTATTCCAGCGTTTTCAATATTCTTCTCAATTTCATTATGGATTGGAATGGGCGGGGCAACGTTATATTCCATTGCATTAGGTGAAAATAAAATAGAAAGAGCAAGGTCTATTTTTACTCAATCTATGACGGTAGCAGTAATTATCGTAGGTGTATTAGCAGCGATTTGTTTATGGAGAATAGAAGATTTAGCATACTTATTCGGAGCAAACGAAGTGATCTTACCGTATGCGTTAGACTATTTACACGTGTTATTAACATTTGGAATGATATACGTTTTAGAAAATATTTTAAGTACATTTATACGAAATGATGGAAATCCTAACTTAGCGATGGCAGGTCTAGTTGTAACGGCTGTATTAAATATAGTGTTTGACTATATCTTTATTTTCATTTTTGGATGGGGTGTAACAGGTGCTGCTTCAGCGACTATTCTTTCAGCAGCAATTGGCTTCCTTGTATTATTAACGCACTTCTTTAGAAAAAGTAGTATTTTAAAGTGGACGAAATTCCATTTTGAATGGGATACAGTGAAACAAATTATGATAATCGGTTTCCCGAGCTTTACAGCAGAAAGTACAGTTGCAATTGTAACGATTGGTTTTAACATTGCATTCGTTCAATATGCAGGAGAAGTAGGTGTCGCGTCCTATGCGATGGTGAATAGTATTCACGCGATGACATTACTACTATTCTTCGGCGTTGGAGCAGCGTTACAACCAATTGCGAGTTTCCACTACGGTGCAAATTTATCAGAAAGATTGCGCGAAGGATTGCAGTTTGCTGTGAAAATTGCAGTTGTACTTGGAGGCGTTGCGATAATTGTCGGATTATTCTTCGGGAAATATATTATTGGTCTATTTGATGTCCAGTCTCCAAAGTTACTGGAGTTAACATTAACGGGAATTAGCTTGTTCTTTATCCAATATGTATTTTTAGGCTATAACATTGTGTATGGAGAGTACTTCCAATCCGTTCGACAAACGACGAAATCAGTACTTATTATAATGAGCCGAGGGTTATTATTTATTATTCCATTATTATGGATTATGCCAAAATTATTTGGGATAAACGGAATTTGGCTCGTTATGCCAGTAGCGGAAGTATTGACAGCGATTATCGTATTTACGATGAATCGTATGAAACATCCTGTTCCATTAAATATGGCGGGAAAGAAAGAAGCAATATAATGAGGAAAATCCCATTAAGCAATTAATGGGATTTTTTTATTCCTTTAAACTAATTGCAAAAGATCCATCTGTTTCTTGAACAGACGCGAAAGCAACGGTCTTTATATTTGTAATTCCTTTTTCTTTTAATTCTTTATATAGCCATTTTTCGTCCTTATGAATTAACTTTAAGTTATCGTATTGAATTTGAGAATCAACGATAAGGGCAATTGGTAAACCAGCATATGTAACATCTATGTTCAAATCTTTCGGAGTTAATGGTACAAGTTCACGCTTTGGTAAAATGCTAATGGCGCCATTTGCTTCTAAAATAGCATATTCAATTTCGTGAACACTTGGATATCCTGCGACGCGAAGGTTAGAAAGAAGTTCAGCGATTGGATATCTACTTTTTTGTAAGTTCTCAAAAATAATGTCACCGTGTTTAATTAAAATAATCGGGTGCCCGAGAATAAAACGATTTAGTTTGTTTAGTAAGCTTAATTTTGTAAGAAGCAAATGCAAACATGTAATAACGACCATACCGAGAAAAGCTTGCAAAGCACCAGAGACTGGTATGGCCTGAAAAGCTAAATAAGATAAAAAGATAATAGCACCAAAATCATGAGGCGTTAGTTGTGCTAAAGCAGATTTACCGAGCAATTTAAGTGATAGTAAAAATAAGATGAAAAAGAATGATACGTTACATAAAAAGAGAAGCAATAGAGACACTCCTTCGTGCAAAGTTGTACTTACTGTTCCCGAACGGAATATAAATATTACTTTTTAGAGGATAAATTAGGGTGAAATGGAATTTGTCTGTATACAAATGAATAAACGGATAATATGATTAAAGGAGCAAAGAACTTAGGAGTATTTGGATATGAAAAAGAAGAAAATAACGAAGTATATGCTAGGAATTATAATGGTTTGCGCCGTTTATGCGGGATTTTTACAATATAACATTTATAAGCATGGGCAAATGAATGTTACCTACGACGCAGATTATATAATTGTACTAGGCTCGAAAGTAAACGGAACGAAACCATCGTACTCATTGCAATATCGTATTGATAAAGCAGCTGACTATTTACAATCACATGAGAAAGCAATTGCTATTGTGTCTGGAGGGAAAGGAAAAGGAGAAGATATTTCAGAAGCATTAGCAATGAAACATGGATTAATGAAACTAAAAATTGCAGAAGACCGCATTATAATGGAAGATAAGTCAACGAGTACAGATGAAAATATTAAATTCTCAAAACCTTTAATTCCAGACAATATGAAAAAGGGCATGATCGTAACAAATGACTTCCATATGTTTAGAGCGAAAAAAATAGCAGCAAAGCAAGGTTTACAATTAGAAGGACTTCCGGCCGAAACGCCGAAGCGAATTGTCATTCCATCGAATTTACGAGAGTATTTAGCTATTACGCAATATTGGTTTATGAATCGAATATAGTGAAAGTGATCCCGCCTAGCATTCTAGGCGGGATTTTTTGGGCGAAATCTTACAAATGTGTCATGTTTATGAAAGGTAAAGCGATAGTTTCTAGAGTGGATTCCTGACATAATGAAGGTAACAAAACTATTTAGAGGTGAATCGGATGAAAGGGAATAATATATTATCTTCACTATGTTACTTTAGTATCTTTTTTGCACCATTTTTACTACCAATTATCGTGTACTTCGTTGCGGAAGATGAAGTGAAATACCACGCGAAAAAAGCATTTTGGTCACATATTTTCCCGTATGCGGTTTTATTTGGTGGATTAGCAGTATCCGGCATATACGGGTTAAGCTTCAATCAATCGGATGGTGCTGGAATTGGCATGATGATCACATATGCGGTGTTCATTCTTGTAGGGATTTATTACTTCATTTGGAATATCGTAAAAGGTATTAAAGTTTTGAAAACAGCGTAATAAGATAAGGAATAAGTCGGAGTGGATTTGTCGTTATTTGTCGGTAAGTCGATATCCCTTGTCGAATCGTCGATATATTCGAAAAATCGTTGATATAGTGCAAGGAATCGTCGATATATCTGAAAAATCGCTGATATATTTAAATAATCGTCGATATAATTTCATGTACCGTATTGATAGACGTTTTAAAAAGAGCAATTCAACAAGAATTGCTCTTTTTGTGCTTATAAGTTGTGAATATTGGAAAAGATATGTTAATTTTTCATTATGAAGAGAAAAAAAGGAGTGTTTTTCATGAATGAGATTATACATAAAATGGAGCAACACGTGTCAGTTCGTAAATATAAAGAAGAATCAATTCCGAAAGATGTAGTAGAAAGAATGGTGCAAGCTGCGCAGCATGCCGCTTCCTCACATTTTGTACAGGCGTATTCTGTTATATATGTAACAGATCAACACCTAAAGGTTAAACTAGCAGAGTTATCTGGAAATCGTCACGTGAAAGACTGCGCAGCATTCTTTGTTTGTTGTGCAGATTTAAAACGTCTTGAAATGGCATGTGAAAAACATGGTACAGAAATAAAGCATGAAGGAGTAGAAGACTTTATTGTTGCGACGGTAGATGCTTCACTTTTCGCGCAAAACTTAGCGCTAGCAGCAGAATCGTTAGGATACGGTATTTGTTATATTGGTGGTATTCGCAATAATCCGAGGGAAGTAAGTGAATTGCTTCATTTACCGGATAAAGTATATCCTGTATTCGGAATGACAGTTGGTGTACCAGATGAAGATCATGGAGTGAAACCGCGTTTACCAGTAGCGGCAATCCTTCATGAAAATGGATATGATGAAAAGAAATATGATGAATTATTAAACGAATACGATGAAACGATGAGCTCGTATTACAAAGAAAGGTCAGCAAACAAGAAAAATGTAACATGGACAGAATCAATGAGTTCATTTATGTCTAAAGAAAAAAGAATGCATATGAAAGAGTTTTTAAGTGAAAAAGGACTAAATAAAAAATGAGTAAAAAGGCAAATCTGTGATGCGGGTTTGCCTTTTTTGGAGGAGAAAGATGATTGTCTTCGAATAAGTATAGGGGGAGGAGATACTATGAAAAAAGCTTTAATCTTTTTATTTGATGGATTTGCAGAATTTGAAGTAAATATAGCGAGTTTATTTTTGATAAGTAAGGAATTTGAAATAATAACAGCAACTGTAGACGGAAAAACAGTTACAGGAGAAGGTGGATTTTTGTGTCAACCACATGTTGCTATCGAGCATATTGAAGTAGCAGACTATGAAGTAGCAGACTATGAAGTGTTTATTGTACCAGGAGGACATATTTTTAATCATTTAGAAAATGAAAAGTTGTTATCTATCGTGAACGAATTACATAAGCAAAATAAATGGATAGCGTGTATTTGTGCAGGAACATCTTTACTACATGCAGCAGGAGTACTTAATAAGAAGAAATTCTCAACATCATTAACACCAGATGAAAAACAGTTAGCGCATTTACATGAATGGAAATATAAACAAAATAAAGATGTAACCGTTGATGGGAAAATAATAACAGCTGTAGGATCTGCGTACGTTGAATTTGCAACTGAAATAATGAAACGGCTCAATTTATTTAATGAAGCTGAAGCGAAGGAAAACTTACAATATTTTAAAAATGTGACAGAGCTGTGTGATGAAACGTTAGTTTAAGTGAATATAAAAAGCGGCATAATAGCCGCTTTTTATCGTTTAAGTCAATATGTTCTTGTACCATCTAAAGCATCTATTATCTTGAAAAACTTAGTTATAATAAATGCAAACTCTCAATAAGAAGATACATACCCGTACAACTCAAAAGGATATACGTAAATATTTTAAAAATCCGTTGATTAAGCCATTTGAAAATAATTTGACCTATATACAAACCTAGAAATACGATTGGAATAGCATAAAAACTTGATTCCCAAATTGTTTTGTTTGTTCCAGTAAAGAGTATTTGAGTGAGTAGGCTAATGAAATATATAAATAGATAAAAAGCCAATGTAGTTGCTCGTAACTTCTCCTTTTTCGTATCAGTTCCTGTAAAATAAAGTAACAGGGGAGGTCCTGGCATACCGATACTTGTCGTTAAAACACCAGATAATCCGCCAACTATGAAATCTCTAGATTTTGTTGATTGAATCTTAAAGTTGCATATTAGCATCAACGTTAATAGTAAGAGAAGGATGCTAATTACTAATTTAAATGTGTTGATGTTAATGGAAATGAAAATTAATATTCCAAAAGGAACACCAACTATACTTCCAAAAATTAATCTTTTCAGTAGAATAAAATCAATGTCTGTTCTTATTTTCCAGATGAGTGATATGGAAATAATTAATGATAAAATGATATTTATTTGTATAGCTTCTTGTGGTAGAAATAGCATGAGTAAGAAAGGTGTTGCCATAATAGAAAAGCCAAAACCTGTACTTGTTTGTAAAATAGAAGCTACTAATATAATACATATGAAAGTGAATATAATCTCCAAAATAGCCCTCCCACATATAATTAGGTCCAATACATATTTTAACATAAAGTGATACTTTAATCAGTGGGGCTTGCTGCTCTTTAATACGGGAAAAAAGCGGCAAAATAGCCACTTTTTATGTTGCAATTAATATTCCAATGATGATCCTGTCGCTGTAAAATATTTTTCTCGTGAAGGCGCCATTACCCGGATTGCTAATAAACAAGAAAGGAAAAGAATGAGTAATGAGCTACTGATTACAGTGATTTGAACGGAAATAAATTGAGCCGATGCCCCAATTGCTAAAATGAAAAAGACTTGGATAAAACTTTTTATAGAATCAAATACGCTATCAATACGTCCTATCATATGAACCGGGATGTTATTTTGATAAAATGTGATAAAGCCAGTACCAGCAAATGATGAAGCGATACCCAGTAAAATGAAACCGCCTGCCGCATTTATAAATGAATTTGAAAAGGCGAAAATTACATAACCTATTGCTGTAAATATCATACCGAATCCGATGCAATATTGAATCGGTAATCGTTTAGCAAAGAGAGAAACAAGAAATGAACCAAAAACGTAAGCAGCACCAGTTATACTAACAAGCATGCTATATTCCATGTCGGATAAAAATAGTACTTGATTTGTGAATACAACTTCTTGTGAATCGAGCGCCATAGAAACAAGCATAGTGGCTTGAAATAAAACGAATATGAGAATGATGTAAGTTTCAGTTCGAGCGAATGCAAAAACTTGTTTCCAATCATTTCGTAATGTTTGTACGAAAGTATTTGCAACTTCTTCATTTTGCTTTGTTTGTAGTGTAATGTTTGGCAAGAAGTAAATGAGAATGGTAGAAAGTAGAAATGAGAGTGAGTTGCAGTAAATTACAAAGGATGCTGAGTGCGTGGTGAGAAGTATTCCGGCAAGGGCTGGACCGATAATGAAAGCTCCGTTTGTAAATAAGCTATTCCAAGCGTTAAATTGAGCGCGTTCTTCAGCTTGTATGAGCATTGTTTTATAGGTGAATGAAGCTGGATCGAAAAATGATGTAGCGATGCGAGTTAAAAAGATAAAAATATAAATGACCCAAATAGAATCAAATAGTGGAACACAGCCAATAAGAGCTGCCCGAATTATATCTGTGATGAGCATAATAGACCGTTTGTTTAATCGATCTACTATACTACCAGACCATATTTTTGTAACAACGGTCGCAATTGGACCTACAATCCATAATCCTGCTACAGCAGCGGGGGAGTTTGTGCTATTTAACACCATTACGTTTAAGGCGATGAGATACATAAAATCACCTAAACGAGAAATTCCTGTTCCCGACAATAATAATAATTTATTTTTCATGAGCGGCCGGACCTTTCTTTCATTGTTTTTTAATCCTGCAGGAAATAGCGTATTCCTCTTCGGAGTTTGATTGACGAGCGGTTTTGTTTTCCCAGCGTAATAAAACTTGTGAAACTTCCCAAGTAAGCTGTTGTAATTCCTCTGGAGTTAAAAATAAATGAGATACAATATGACTGCCTGTATTCGTTCCTTCTGTGCCGCTTTCTTCAATATAGAAGTGAGCAGATTTTGCTTTGTAATATTTTTCAATAATTCCTCGTTTTTCTTTCGTGTTTACTAATTCAAGTAACCCTCCATCATATAAAATTTGAACGTGATAATGTACGCTACCAGCAGATTTATTTAGTTTAGTAGCTAATTGCTTTGCAGTGAGTGCTTCGTCTTTTAAAAGGTGGAGAATTTGAATGCGGGTTGCATTGGAAATAAGCTTCTGCTGCTCAGCTGAAATAGTAAGTCTATCGTCAAACATTATGACATCTCCTTTCTTATAATCTAAATTTATTGTACATTCTAAAAAATTAGAACGTAAGGGAAATAAATCGCCTTTTTCCTTTATATTTCGACATAAATAAAAATAGCATGTACATAAACATGCTATTACATGATAGTAGGTTCTTCACTCAGTTTCCCGCGATAAAGCAGGTAAAGCCATATAAAACTAACAAAAATACAGCATATAGCTAGCAAGGTACCAATAACTTGCGGAGAAAGAATTTCTAAAAGCGCTCCTGTAAAAAACATGGATAACTGAATAAGAGATCCGTAAATGGAATAATGGAATGAAAAAACTTTACCCATCATATTGTCCTTCGTGTAAGTTTGAAGTAATGTCGTATCAAGTGGAACGATGATTCCTCCTGCTATACGCATACAGAGCAATGTAATGATACCGATAATAAGTTGATCGGATAAAATGAATCCGAGAAAGAAAACTCCTTGTAGGAAGTAGGCCCAACCGAATAATTTTTTCATTTTTTCTTCATTTTTAGATATATAAAGATTAACGAGGAGGCTCCCAATCATCAGCCCAGCCCCTTGAACTGTATATAAAATTCCAATATTCGTGTAGAAAATTCTTTCGGCATAGATCGTTAAAAGTAGCTGATAAGCGCCGCCAATTATGCCCCATGAAATGCCGACAAGAATTAATGTTAAAATGATTTTGTTTGTAAAATGTATGTATACCCATCTTTTATATCAGTAAAAAATGCTTTGTTTTCGTTACAAGTATCATGAGTAGGGACACTCATATTATAAATAAAATAGGCTGAAATAAAGTATGAAAGGCTATTTACTAAAAAAGCGAATTCAATATGTAAAGATTGTACAAGTATCCCGCCTAAAGAAGCCCCCATAATAGACATAAAACCATTCATTGTACTAGAAAGAGAGTTAGCAGTTACGAAATGATGTTGGTGTACGATATTTTTTAATGTTGCTTGTTTAGCCGGCTCAAATAAGCAAGAAAGTACGGATAAACATATGTTAGAAATGAAAATAATCTCAATTTTATATAGTGCAAATAAGTAAGTAAGGACGATTATGCCTCGTAAAATATCGGTAAAAATCAGAATCTTCTTTTTAGAAAAACGATCTACAATCCCGCCTATGAAAGGACTAAGTAGAAGTTGTGGTAAACCTTTACTTATAAAAGTGAGTGCAATCATAAACGGAGATTCCGTTATACTATAGACGAATGTTAATAAAGCTACTGTATGAAACCAATCTCCAAGTACACTTAATATTTGCCCGTAAAATAGTTTTTTGAAGTTAGTATTTGTTTTAAGAAGCGCGGAATAAGAAACTGACATAAAAGATTAATCCTTATGTAATGAAGATGCTTGAACTTGTTTTTTCCACTCACTTAAATACACTTTCTCCTCTGTAGGGAGTCCAACAGGTAATTGTGCAATCAATTCTAAACTATTTCCGTCAGGATCGTTAAAGTATATAGCGGCATGCGCTAATTCTGGAAAAACAATCGGTTCAATTGGTTCCATTCCAAAATCTTTTCGTGCTGAAATGCCTTTTTGATGTAGCCATTGTATCGCATGTTCTAAATCATGTAAGCTTACTTGAAAGGCGACGTGTCGTAAAGAGGGGTGATAATTAACTTTGTATTCTGTGCCTTCCCAAAGACCGAGCCAACTTTCATTTTCTTTAATCCAAAAGAAAGCAATAGCATCTCCTCTTTTATATAATTTCAGTCCAAGTGATTCATAAAAAGATATTGATACCTCTAAGTTGCGGACAGGTAAATGTGCTTCGTAAAGACCTTTAATCATTGTAATCCTCCTTAGTAAAGTATTTCTTAATTTCATAGTAAACGGTTTTTAATTAGTTGAAATCAGAAAAAGGAGGGACATAACTTCATACGAAAGTATGAAAAAACAGCTCAAATATGAGCTGTTTTCGTATAGTTTTTCGTTCATTTGTTAAGGATAGGATATATTAGTATCCGTATCCGCCGCCACCCCAACAGCTACATCCGATGATGATTAGAAGGATGAATAGTACGATAAGCAAAGCAAATCCACCGCCGAAACCAGCGCAACTTCCACCATAACTCATATATGTTCCTCCTTTTGAGTAAGTTAATCTATATAATTCATGGACTACTGTATACAGTATGTTTTTTGTATGGAAATGGAGCCAGTCTCTTGAGTAATTAGACAAACGCCTGTATGGTCATTTTGATTGTATAATTAGCTAGGGATATGTGAATGAATTCCTATATATTTTGCGATTTGTTCATAAAAAAATAGAAAAATTGTAAAAAAAACCATTTTTATATTTTTTTATGAGTGGATTTGTACTATAATTTTACAAGTAATATTATGGGAAAAGGGAGTTTTAGTAAAGAGATGGAGATGGGAAAATTACACAATAAAATAGAAGACAAAAAGAAAGAGCTAATTCAACTTGTTGCTAGACACGGATTGGATCATGATAAAGTTTTGTTATTTAGCCGAGATTTAGATATACTTATTAATAAGTTTATGAATGTAAAAGATAAAGTACATAAATAAATAATTTGTAGTTTTTTATATTAGGATATTCCGTAAAAAGGAGAGAAAAGTATTTGGAACATTTACAAGAAGAGCTATATAAACAAATAAAAGAAGAAAAAGGTATTGTTACAATTTTTTTAAAAAGTGGCGTTAGAATAGTAGGAGAAGTTGTGGCGATAGACAAATTTACCGTTTTAATGTTAGTTGATGGAAAACAACAACTTATTTACAAGCAGGCTATATCAACAATAATGAAATAAGACACTCATATTGAGTGTCTTTTCATTATTGTTTGCAAGCTTCCACGTCAATGCCGGCATCTAATAATTTCTTTTCTCCGTCTTGTTCGATGATCTTTTGTAATTTAGATAGGAAAGAATCAAAGTTTGTATGCTTTGCTACTTGGAAAGTCATTTTATGCTCAATTGGTAGCCACGTATCAATATCAGCTTCGTTATGCTGAATTTTTACTTCAAGCTTATCAAGTGCGTTAGCCACTTTTGCTTCGTATGTTTCTTTCGCTTCAAATTCCATCCATAAATCATATAATTCCGTGCCGAGAGAACCTTTTAATGTGCGCTTAATATTTAAAATTGCTTCTTGCTCATTTTTTTGTTTTTGTAATTGTAATTCATGACTGTTCATTGTATCAAAAGCGGGAATATCACCAGCTTCAGCTTCGACTAGGTCGTGAATAATAACCATTTTAAGTAATTTTTCGATGTTTACTTTTTGATCTAAATAAGGCTCAACTAAAATGGCCATTAAGGACATGCGCCACGTATGTTCAGCAACGCTTTCTTGACGTCCATTAGAAAGCCAGCTATGTCGCATTTCATATTTTAGTTTTTCTGCTAGTGCAATGACTTGTAAAATGTTATGTTCCATTGTGATCCTCCTCATATATCTATACTATAATTCTAATATGGAAATAAAATGTGTCAATTCTATGAGTATATTGCGATAAATAGATGATAAGCGTATAATACTTATTATATGTGAAAACGCATTATTAAAATAAAAAAATGTTTTATAAAAATGAAAAGGAAGGGCAGGAATATGGGAAACGAAAATCAAGGATTTGCTAGACCAGAAAGAAAAAAAAGGAAGTTTGATATTTCTAGCCCAGTTGGCATAATAGTAGGTTTTGCTATTGTAATAGCGGCAATTATGCTTGGCGGCGGTGGAATAAAAGCTTTTAAAAACTTTTTAGATGTTTCATCTATTTTAATTGTTATAGGGGGAACAACTGCCACAATTGTTGTGGCATATCGATTTGGAGAATTAAAAAAATATACGAAAAGTATTTTTACTGTTTTACATAGAAGAGAAGAAGATTTAGAGCAGTTAACGGATTTGTTTGTTGATTTTTCGAAAAAGTCTAAAAAGAATGGGTTGCTTTCTTTAGAAGTCGATGGAGAGCAAGTAGACAATCCTTTTATTCAAAAAGGGATTCGACTCATGTTAAGTGGTTATGATGAAGAGGAATTAAAAGAAGTGTTAATGAAAGATGTTGAAACGGAAGTGTATGAGTTAAGAAAGGGAGCGACATTATTAGATAAAATTGGTGATTTCGCTCCGGCTTGGGGTATGATAGGAACTTTAATCGGTCTTATCATTATGCTTCAAAACTTGCAAGACACATCACAAATTGGTACAGGGATGGCAGTTGCTATGTTAACGACATTGTATGGATCAGTACTTGCGAATATGATTGCAATTCCTCTTGCTGAAAAAGTGTATCGTGGTATTGAAGATTTATATACAGAGAAGAAGTTTATTATTGAAGCAATTTCAGAATTGTATCGTGGACAAATCCCTTCTAAATTAAAGTTGAAACTCGATACATACGTATACGAAACAAAGATAAAAAAAGTAAAACGAGCAGCCTAATATTGCAAGGAGTGGTATGGTGATGATAAAACGACCGCAAAAGGGATCGCCTCGTTGGATGACGACTTTTACAGATTTAACGATGTTATTATTAACTTTCTTTGTATTACTAGTTGCTACATCAAAGCAGGATGCAGTAAAATTGTCGAAGATGCTTGAAAAGTTTAGTGACGCGGAGCAAGTAGATGCAAAAGTAATGGAAAATACAATACCAGATATTTCACATGAAAAAAATGATGAAAAAATGATTTCGAAAAAAAGAATGGATGAATTATATAAGAAGTTAAAAGCATATGTGGATAATAACGGTATTAGTCAAGTGAACGTATACCGAGAGGACACAGGGGTAAGTGTCGTTATAGTAGATAATTTAATATTCGATACGGGTGATGCGAACGTTAAACCGGAGGCGAAAGAGATAATAAGCCAATTAGTTGGATTTTTCCAATCGGTACCAAACCCCATTGTTGTAGAAGGACATACAGACAGTAGACCGATTCATAACGATAAATTCCCTTCAAACTGGGAATTATCTTCCGCACGAGCGGCAAATATGATTCATCACTTAATTGAAGTGTATAATGTGGATGATAAAAGGCTAGCTGCGGTAGGATATGCAGATACCAAGCCAGTAGTACCAAATGATTCACCGCAAAATTGGGAAAAAAATCGCCGCGTTGTCATTTATATAAAAGAATAGTATATTGTTATTTTGATAATAAATAATAAAAATACGAAAATTCTTTTAAAAAAATATTAAATTTTATCATTTTATTTTGTATAATGAGTGAGAATGATAAGGTGAAATATTAAGATATATTTATACATAGAAGGAGAGAATCAAAAAGAATGGCACATAAAATTTTAGTTGTAGACGATGCGATGTTCATGCGAACAATGATTAAAAACTTATTAAAAAGTAATTCTGAATTTGAAGTAATCGGAGAAGCGGAAAATGGAGTAGAGGCAATTCAAAAGTATAAAGAACTTCAACCTGATATAGTTACATTAGATATTACTATGCCAGAAATGGACGGACTTGAAGCATTAAAAGAAATTATTAAAATTGATTCAAGTGCAAAAGTTGTTATTTGTTCTGCAATGGGACAACAAGGTATGGTATTAGATGCAATTAAGGGTGGAGCAAAAGACTTTATTGTAAAGCCATTCCAAGCAGATCGTGTAATCGAAGCTTTAACAAAAGTAGCAAACAGCTAATATAGAAGGGGTGCCACAAGGAATCTAAACATTGATAGCGGATATGCGTGTGGCCCCCTTTTTTCTTGCTTTAAAACACTAAATTGTTATACATAAATGAAATGTTTGTTAGACAGGTAGGGGATTAAAATGCAAACAGATCTATTAAATATATTTTTTGAGGAATCAGAAGAACATTTACAATCGCTAAATGAAAATGTGCTAACTTTAGAACAAAATCCCACTGATATGGATGTTGTGGGAGAAATATTCCGCTCAGCCCATACATTTAAAGGGATGTCAGCGAGTATGGAATTTACGGAAATGGCGGATTTAACGCATAAAATGGAAAACGTTTTAGATGAAATTCGTCATGGGAATATAGTTGTAAATGCGGAGATTATTGATGTGATTTTTGAGTGCATTGATAATTTAGAGAAGATGGTTGCAGATGTGCAGCAAGGTGGAATGGGCAATATTGATGTAATTGCAACGAAACAGAAATTAGAAGCATTATTGAACGGCAATATAGAAATTCCTGCTGAACATATAGAACAAGAAACTATAAATAACGATGATGCAACTTCACATGAAGTGCATATAACTGTTGAGCAACAAGCTATTTTAAAAGCAGTACGTGCCATTATGTGTATTGAAGCACTGCAAAATGTAGGGAATGTACAAAAAACAGTTCCAAGTATTGAAGAAATTGAAGCAGATGCTTTCGGATTTGAGTTCACAGTATTTATGGATACTGATCAAAGTGAAGAAGAATTAAAACAAGTAGTGCTTCATGTTTCTGAAATTGATAAAGTAGAAGTGAAGCAAGGACATACATCAAAAGAAGTAGTTTCTGAAAAATTGGCTACACAAGAAGTCGTACAAGAAGTTCCACAAGCAGCTACGCATGTGGAATCAACTAAAGAAGTATCTAAACAATCTGCTAATGCTACACCAGCTAAAAGCACTGCAAAAACGAAAAATGGTAAAGTAGAAAATCGTTCCATACGTGTTCAATTGGAAAAAATCGAAAGATTAATGAACATGTTTGAAGAAAGTGTAATTGAGCGTGGTCGCATAGATGAATTGGCGCAAGCAATTCAAAATAAGGAATTAATTGAGCATTTAAATCGATTAGGCGATATTTCAAAAGATATTCAAAATGTACTTCTAAACATGCGTATGGTGCCGATTGAAACAGTCTTTAATCGTTTCCCGCGTATGGTACGTATGTTAGCGAAAGATTTAGGGAAAAAAATCGATTTACAAATTACAGGTGAAGATACTGAAGTTGATAAAATTGTTATTGATGAAATCGGTGATCCGCTTGTTCATTTAATTCGTAATGCAATTGATCATGGGGTTGAAACTGTTGAACAACGTCGTGATGCAGGTAAAAATGAGACAGGTACGATTAAATTAGAAGCGTTCCATAGTGGAAATCATGTCGTAATTCAAATTACGGATGATGGAAATGGAATTCATAAAGGGAAAGTATTAGAAAAAGCGATTAAAAATGGTGTTGTAACAGAATCTGAGGCAAATAAATTAACAGACCGTGAAATATTTGATTTGATCTTCCAACCAGGATTTAGTACAGCTGAAGTTGTATCAGACCTTTCTGGGCGTGGCGTTGGATTAGATGTAGTGAAACATACAATCCATAGTTTAGGTGGACATTTAATTATTGATTCTGAAGAAGGCAAAGGCAGTACATTTAGAATTGAACTTCCATTAACGTTGTCTATTATACAATCTATGCTTGTTCAAACGAATGATAAACGTTATGCTTTACCTCTTGGTAATATTGTTGAAGCAATTCGAATCAAGAGAGAAGACATCCAATCCATACAAGGAAAAGATGTGTTAAATTACCGTAATCAAATTATTGAAGTGAAGCATTTAAGTACGGTATTTGGTGAGAAAACAGCAGATGAGGCGTTTGCGTCATATGATGGTCAAATGGTTCCTGTGTTAATTGTTCGTAATACACATCGCAGCTATGGACTTATTGTAAACACAATTATCGGTCAAAGAGAAATAGTCTTAAAGTCATTAGGTGACTTCTTTGCAGAGAGTTCTAATTATTTCTCTGGTGCGACAATTCTCGGTGATGGACGAGTGGTCCTCATTTTAAACCCAGAAGGTTTATAATAGGAATGAAGGAAAGCTCCCCACTTGTATACAATTGGGGAGCTTTTTGGTTAATCGTTACTAATCTAAAAATGGGAATAAATACATATTAACGTTTTATATAATAAGTTTGTTAAAATAAAATGAGAGTTTATATCATTTGATAGAAAAACAGAAATGAGGAGGCAGAGAAAATGCCTGAGCAACACACAAAAGGGGATACGAGCACCATTGTGCTAGAAAAAGAAAATGAGCATTTAACGCCTCAAGAATGCGATATTCTTGGCGAAATTGCAAATATATCATTTGGTTCAGCTTCGACTGTATTATCAACAATCTTAAATAGGCAAGTAAGTATTACTGCTCCTCGCATCGAATTGGTAGATTTATATGATTCAAGCGACGTCGAAGTTCCACACGTTGTACTAAACATCCATTTTACAAAAGGATTAGATATGGAAAACCTTCTTGTCCTTAAGCAAGATGTTGCATTATCCATTGCTGATTTAATGATGATGGGAACAGGTGAAGTGGAGGACGGAAAAGAACTTGGTGAATTAGAGCTAAGTGCTGTACAAGAAGCGATGAATCAAATGATGGGGTTCGCAGCTACATCTATGTCTGAATTCTTCCAAGATACAGTAGATATGTCTCCGCCGACAATTAAAGTTGTAAAGCTATCAGAAGAAATGGAGAAAATCTCGGAAATTGATGGGAATCAAACGATTGTTAAAGTATCGTTTGATTTAAAGATAGATAATCTGGTAAATTCTAAACTTGTGCAAATTGTTTCAGTTGAACATGCGAAACAAATGGTAAATAAATTAATGCAATTATCTGGTGACGTAGAAGAGCAAGACGAGCCAGCAGAAGTAGTGGAAACTGAGATTGTAGAAGAACAAGTTGAAAAAGAGCATTTAACGCAAGAAGAGAAAGATGTCCTTGGTGAAATTGCAAATATTTCAATTGGTTCCGCTTCAACAGTATTGTCAACGCTTTTAAATCAGCCAGTTACAATTAGTACGCCCAATGTAGAATCAATCAATGTTCGTCATTATGACGGAGTACCAGTCCCATTTGTTATTTTAAATGTTGATTTTGTTGAAGGACTAAAGAATGAGAATGTATTCGTATTTACGAAAGATGTCGCTTTAACAATGGTAGATTTAATGATGATGGGAACAGGGGAAGTTGATCCAGAGAAGGAGCTTAGTGAATTAGAACTGAGCGGTATTAAAGAAATCATGAACCAAATGATGGGGCATGCTGCGACGGCGATGTCAGAAATGTTTCAAGAAAAAATGGACATGACACCACCAAATGTTAAATTCGTAACGCTAAAAGAAGAAATGGAATATTTGGGAGAGTCAATGAAAGTGGACGAACTCGTCCAAATTACGTTCAACCTTGAAATTGGCGACCTGCTTCAATCAAAAATGTATCAAATTTTACCAATTTCAGAAGCGAAAGAAATGGTAAGAAGACTTCTATATCCAATGATGGAAGAGGAAGAAGAGATTGTTACGGAAGAAATGGAAGAAGAGGTTGTCGAACCTGTTGTGCAACCTATTGAATTTAAAGAAGTAAAACAAATGGAACCAGTATACATGGACACATCCATCTTACAAAATGTAGAAATGAATGTGAAATTTGTATTTGGAAGCACAGTGAAAACAATTCAAGATATTTTAAGTTTACAAGAGAATGAAGCGGTTGTACTAGATGAGGATATTGACGAGCCAATTCGTATTTATGTAAATGATGTATTGGTGGCGTATGGTGAACTTGTAAATGTAGATGGATTTTTCGGAGTAAAAGTGACGAAATCACTATAAGGCGTTGAAATAGTAAATGAAAAGCGTAAAGTTCTTTCTAATTTGCTGGCTATGCATACATGTGTGCTTGCTCTTCCCGCTGCAAAGTCAGGCGGAAGAGCAAAATGTGCCAGAACAAAAATTAAATGAAGTGAATGTGCAAGAAGAAAATAAAGAAGTTCAAGAGCAGCCAGAGCAAGTGGAAGTGAATCAAGGTAAAGAGGAACAACAAGAAGCAAAAAATGAACAAGAGACCGAAAAAAAGATAGAGACGGATCAAGGGGTTATTACAGTAAATAAGTCGGAATTAAAAGTTGGCGAAGAAGTGCGGATTATTGTAGAGCCGAAAGAGAAAAATGTTCAAAGTATAAAAGGTATTTTGCGCTTGCCAAAAAACGGCGATCAGTATGAACAAGAAAGAATGCTATCGTTTAAGTATGAAGAAGAAACGAAGCGATGGATTGCTAACTACAAGGTCGGGACTTTTGATTTACAAGGTGATTGGAGCCTTCAGCTCGTTCAAAGTTACAAAGAAAATGAGAAAGAAGAGCTCGTAGAAAATGAAGTGAAAGTCCCGCTCATTCATATAAATAATGAAATGCCAACTCTAGATAAAGAGTTACCGAAGTTACATAAAGTTACGATTGATGAGACGAAGGGAAACGTAATTGAACGAAAACGAGGCGATTCTATACGTGTACGAGTGAAGGCGACAGACGTAGAATCAGTTGTGAAAGAAGTCCGTGTTACATTAAAAGGAAAAGAAAATAAAGAGATTACATTTTTATTAGATTACAATAAGCGCGATATGGATTGGCAAAAAGTATTTGAAATAACGGATGCGTTGCCAATTGGCTCATACGAATTACTTGTAGAGATAGTGGATGCGGCCGGCAATAAACTCGTTGAAGAAAGTGAGTATATCGTTTCTGTTTTGGAGCAAAAAACAGAAGAGGATAAAAAGGTAGAAGAACGAGAGAATGAAGATAAATTAGAGGATAAATTAGAAGATAAGAAAGAAACTGAGAAGCAGGAAGACCCGAAAGTAGAAATCCCGCTTCTGGAAGAAAAACCACCAGTTGTTCAAATTCCGAAAAAAGAAGAGAAAGTAAACGATCTTATAAAAGAACCATTGAAAGAGAAAGAAAAAATTACTTATGTTATAAAAGAGCCCCTCACAGACAATAAAGAAGTAAATAAAGCGAAGGCTCAAAAAGATAAAGATAATAACAATCAAGTCATTTCGAAAAAGAAAGAGAAAAACGAAGAGCAAGAAGATAAGAAAGAAGCTAAAAGTGACGAGGGAATACAAGCTTCTAATGTATTTGCTATTATGTCTGGTTTATTCGTACTCTTTCTAGTTTTAAAAAGTAATAAAGAATGGGGCTAATAATTTCATAGTAGTGGAGGCGCTTAGATGGATATTAAACGTACGACAATTGAAAATAAGACGCTACAACCATTAAAACAGCCTGCAGCTATTTCAGAACATGAAATCCAGAAGGAACGCAAGCAAAGCAATCTAGTGTTTACTGGACAGTCTAAGATTATTTCGCAGAATAATGAAATAGGGATTTTACTTGCGAGTTTAGGTGATGGAAAGGTTATGAAGGAAATGCTTTCTAAAGAGATGGATACAGTATTACAACTCTTTAAGAAGTTACATACATTATCTGGAGAAGGAAAGCAAACAGATAAAATATTTGAACAAGTAATGAGAAGTTTACAAGGTCTTGTTAAGCAGGCGCATATAAAAGAACTTCCTTTGTTAGATGGGACGTATGATTTTGCTGAAGTACAATTATCATTTGGTAGAAAGGTACATATTCCGTTATTAGATGTAAGTGCACTCATTTCTAGAGTGGAAAGTGATTCTTCAGAAGGAAATATAAATTTAATGGTAACGGTTATTACTGCTTATATAACAAAATTGTCTAACGAAACCATTTTAATTAGCGTTACAGATCGTACTGCTAAAGAGCGGGATGTAAGCGTATGGAGAGCACTTGCAGAAATGAATATGACACAATTATCACAGGCTTTGAAACATACGATGCAAGAACATAAATGGTCTATAACGTTTCTTTTTCTCTTTGTATGGATTGTTGCTATTATTTTAATTCGAGTTATATAAAAAGGTCGTCACTTTACATTGTGACGACCTCTTTTATATTTTTTCGTAGAAGAATGTATCGAAGCGCTGAAGATTATAACGTTCAGGTGTTAAAATTTGTTCAGTACTACCAACAAATAGTACGCCGCCTTTTCGTAAAGCACGACTAAACTTTTCGTAAAGTTTTACCCTTGCTTCTTCAGTAAAGTATATCATTACGTTGCGACAAATGATTAAATCGTAATTTGTATCGAACGACTGCATTAACAGGTCATGTTGTTTGAACGTAACGTTTTGCTTAATGTTTTGATGTAATGAATATATATCATTCTCTTTTGTAAAATGACGTTCTTTCAAATCGGTAGGTAATTCTTTTAAAGAACGTTCTGTATATTGACCGCGTTTTGCAGTTTCTAAAATGTGAAAATCAAGATCTGTTGCTTGTATTTCAAAACGATATGGAGCTAAATGTTTCGATAAAATTAAAGAGAGTGTATATGGTTCTTCACCGGCAGCGCAAGCGGCACTCCATACTTTTAATTTCCCGTTATTTTGTTCGAGTAATTTTGGTAGTGCTTTCGTCTCTAGCGTTTGCCAGCGTTCTTTATTTCTAAAAAACTCTGAAACGTTAATTGTAATATAGTCAATAAAACTTAAAAATAAATTTTGATCGGTACGTAAATTACTTAGAAAACTAGTGTAGTTCACAAAGCCCTTTCTCGAAATAAAAGCATCGATTCTACGACGCATTCTATCTTGTTTATATGAAGCGATATCCATATTGAATTGTTGTTTAAAACTCGCGATAAAATGATCATAATCTTGTTCAATTATCATATTTATAATAGGCACAATAACGATATTGTGCCTCCCCCTTTACATCATACGGATTTTTTGTTCAAAGTTTTTTTTCATCTGTTTTTCATGTAAACCTGGTAAATCATAAATAACAGCATCGATTCCTGCTTCTTTTGCAACGTCAACGGGAATGACAGATGTATGCTTGTCCCCATTATAAAAACAGAGAACTAAATCGGTATCTTCGATTATTTGTTTTACAAAAAACATATAATCTGATCGGTAAATGGAGTCGGAAGGATGATCAAAAGCGACATACTCGGCTCCGTGTTTTTTTAAGTAATCAACGACCTCTCGAAATTCATCTGTTAATGCTTGTAACGGCTGTAGCGTGTAAAGGCATAAATTTTGAGCGAGTCTTTCGTTTTCGATGAAAAAACGAAGAATCTCATTTTCGATAGATTTATAACATAATATGTAAATTTTATGTTTGTGAGCATAGTCAGTTAAAAATTTTTTTATTTCTTCCTGATCTAATGCTGTTAATTGATTTGAACCACAAAGAAAAATATTCATAGATTTGTGCCACCTCATGCTAAATTGTAACATATCTTTTATAAAAAATAACTGCAAAATATTAGTGTTCAGAGTATAATTATAAATAACTGGATTTTACGATTAAGTTTAGGAAGAAATAAAAAAATAAATAGGTGATATATATGCTGCGTTCGATCTCGCATAATCCAATTTTATCGCATATACCGCCTGCTACTCAAATGCCGAAAGAAGCAAATGTCAGGACAGGACTTGCATTTTCGGATAATTTGCATGCAGATCCGAAAAAAGATAAATTGCTAGAACAAATGGAAGCATTTGTCGATAACATTGGAGAAATTAAAGAGAAAATTGAAATGGAATTAACGCTTGATAATGTAATGGAATACAAAAATACAGTAAAATCATTTTTGAATTTTTACGTAGATAATGTATTGCAATATAAAGATGTCATGTCTCGTCATCCACGTTATGGCTATTCACAGAAAATGACGATTGTGAAACAGGCGGAAATGGGATTAAATGAGTTAGAAGATGTTATGAATTTAATTAATACGAAAACGGGACATTTAGAAATGTTAAATCAGATTGGAGAAATCCACGGTTTAATTGTAAATTTAGTCTTGTAAAAGGGAAGGAAACGATATGTACATACAATTATATGAAAAGCTCGTTATTATTCAAAAAGCATATGAAAACATTCAAACGCTCGGAGAACAAATATATGAGAATTTGAAACATAAAAATGTAAATGCAGTTCAAAAATTGCAAGTAGAGCAATTGCAGTACATTGATGGTTTAAAAGGATTATCAAGCTCGTTTGAAGAAATGGTTGTTCAGTTTTGTAAAGAAAAGGGAATCGAACTGTTTCGTGTAAGTGCATTATTTTCGTATTTTTCTAACGGAGAAATTGAAAAAATGGAAGAATTACAAAAAAATGTAACTGAATTAGAAGAGAATGTAAAAATGGTTCTTTTAAAAAATCAATATTACTTAAACGTACTATTAAAAACTACAGAAAGTATTGTGGATTCCGTTTCTGAATATAATTTAGAACGAAACAATAATTCACAAATCTTTATGAACGAACTATTGTAAAGGGGAAGTGAAACATTATGAGACTATCTGATTATAATACGCCGCTATCGGGTTTGTTAGCGGCACAAATGGGATTACAAACGACGAAACAAAATTTATCTAACATTCATACGCCTGGTTATGTGCGTCAAATGGCGAATTACGGATCGGCTGGAGCAAGTCATGGCTATTCACCGGAACAAAAAATAGGTTACGGTGTACAAACGCTAGGCGTTGACCGTATTACTGATGAAGTGAAGACGAAACAGTTTAACGATCAATTATCTCAACTCTCTTATTATAACTATATGAATTCGACTTTATCACGTGTAGAGTCTATGGCTGGAACGACAGGAAAGAATTCATTATCTAGTTTAATGGATGGCTTCTTTAATGCTTTTCGTGAAGTGGCAAAAAATCCAGAACAACCAAACTACTATGATACATTAATTTCTGAAACTGGAAAGTTTACAAGTCAAGTAAATCGTCTTGCGAAAAATTTAGATTCAGTGGAATTGCAGACGACAGACGATATTGAAGCACATGTTAATGAATTTAATCGTCTTGCTGCTAATTTAGCGGAGGCGAATAAAAAAATTGGAGAAGCAGGTACACAAGTACCGAATCAACTTTTAGATGAACGTGATCGTATCATTACAGAGATGTCTAAGTATGCAAATATAGAAGTATCTTATGAATCTATGAATCCTAATATCGCGAGTGTTAGAATGAATGGTGCTTTAACGGTAAATGGGCAAGATGCATACCCACTTCAATTAAATAAAGAAAAAGAACCAATGTCAGTTGAGATTTATGGTTCGAAAATTCCCTTAGCTAGTGGAGCAATCCAATCAGCGATCGATACGAAAGCAAAGATTGCTAGTTATAAGAAAAACCTTGAAGAACTAATGAGTTCTGTAAAGAATGAAGTGAACACAGTAATGGGGAAAGAGTTCTTCGTTGGGGATCAAGCGAAAGATATGAAATTAAACCCTGAATTTGCAAAAGATGTTTCGAAAATGAAAATATCAGCTGAAACAGCAAATAAATTAGCAGCAATTACAGACGGAGATTATAAAGTAGGTCTTTCATATAAACAAGCATTAGACCAATTCGTAGTTGGTGTTGCATCTGATAAAAGTGCAGTGAATGCATATCAAAAAATTCATGGAGATTTATTAGAGGGAATTCAGCAAGAAAAGATGAGCATCGAAGGTGTGAATATGGAAGAGGAAATGGTTAATTTAATGGCTTTCCAAAAATACTTCGTCGCAAACTCTAAAGCTATGACGACGATGAATGAAGTGTTTGATAGCCTGTTTTCAATTATTCGATAAGTGATAGTAATTGACTAGAAATATAAAAGGAGGAGATAGAAATGAGAGTATCTACATTTCAAAATGCAAGTTGGGCAAAGAATCAGTTAATGGATTTAAATGTGCAACAGCAATACCACCGAAATCAAGTAACTTCAGGGAAGAAAAACCTTCTTATGAGTGAAGATCCACTTGCAGCAAGTAAGTCATTTGCGATTCAGCATTCATTGGCGAATATTGAACAAATGCAAAAAGATTTAGCAGATTCGAAAAATGTATTAACACAAACTGAAAATACTTTACAAGGTGTTTTAAAATCTATAACAAGAGCAGATCAATTAATGGTGCAGGCATTAAGTGAGCAAAATGGTGAAAAAGAATTGAAAGCCATCGGTGCAGAGATTGATCAAATTTTAAAACAAGTTGTATATTTAGCGAATACGAAAGAGCAAGGTCGTTATATTTTCGGTGGTGATAGTGCAGAAAAGCCACCATTTACAGAAGATGGTACATATCAAGGGGGACAAAATGATGTGAACTGGCAACTAAATGACGGTTATGAATTAAAAGCATTTCGTAACGGAGATGCGCTATTATCCCCTGTTATAAAAACGTTAAAACAGATGAGTGAAGCGATGCAAAAAGGTGATCAAAAAGCGTTGCAACCGTTATTAGGAGAAAATAAGAAAAACTTAGATGGTATCATTAATCGTACAACTGAAGTCGGTTCAACAATGAACACAATGGAGACATTTAAAACAATTTTAAGTGAGCAAAATTTAGCACTTCAAGAGAACCGTAAAGACATTGAAGATGTCGATTTAGCAGTAGCAATTTCTGACTTAGCATATATTAATGCGACGTATGAAGCGACGCTTAAAGCAGTTAGTACGATGAGTAAAACGAGTATTTTAGACTACATGTAAAAAATAAGGAGTGAGACAACATGGCAGGAACGATGACAGGTATTGGTGGTAGACAACAAATATGGAACCTCGGAAATAATATGATCGATACTTCTAACTTCGTTGAATTAGAAATGAATGCGTTAGATATGAGAAAAACACCGTATACAAATGAAAAGAACCAACTTTCACAAGATAGATCATTATATACAAGTTTAAAATCAGAATTTAGCTCTTTCACACAAACGTTTAAAAATTTAGCGGGCTTTAAAGGAAATGAGAAAAAGGTAACAACATCACAAGATGGTTATATTAACGTAAAAGCTGATGGGGGTGCGATTGCAGGAACTTTTAATATGACGATTACTCAGCTTGCACAGCGTCATCAAATAGCCTCTAATAAGGTTACTGATATAAATGCGAAGCTTCTTAAAGATGAAACAATAAAATTAGGTGATAAAGAACTAAAAGTAACAACTGATATGACATATAAGGATTTAATTAATAAAATTAATGATGGAGATTATGGTGTATCGGCTTATACACTTGGAGATAAAATTTTCATGACCTCGAAAAAAGAAGGGGCAATGAATGAAATTAAATTAGAAAAGACACCGCCTAATGTACTTACAGAATTATTTTATTCGAAAGTGGAATCTACGACGGAAATGAAATTAAATACTATTAATGAAGCGTTGGATGCAAAATATACTATTAATGGTATTGATGGTACAAGTCCGAGCAATACAATTGAAACACTTCCAGGTGTGAAAATTGAATTATTGAAAGTAACTGAACCGAAAGTAGAAGGAACACCAGATGCAGGTACAACAACAGAACCAAAAGCAACAGGCATAGATCTAAAATTCACAGTAAGTGACTCAAACGTAACAGACGCATCGAATATTATTAAAAAGATGGTTGCAGATTATAATAAAGCCGTTTCTACAGTAGATATTTTTGCCGGGAAAGGTGGAGTTTTCCAAGGGCAAACAATTATGCAAAGTGTACGTCAAGCGATGAACAATGTTGTAACATTTTCACAAGATGGCAATTACTTATTCTCATTTGGCATTCAATTAAAGCAAGATGGAACGATGGAAGTTAATGATGAAAAATTAACACAAGCACTAAAAGAAAAACCAGATGCAGCGAAGCAATTTTTCTTCAGCTCTAACGGTTTAGGGAAAATGATGGAAGAGCCACTTGATAAGTTATTTGGTGATAAAGGTGTAGTCGGAGAGAGAGTAAAAAACATTGATTCACGTGTAAGTGATTTAGATAAAAAGATTAAAGATATTGAGACGCAAAACTTGCAAAAGCAAGATGAAATTGTGAAGAAGTATCAAAAGCTAGAGAGTACATTAGCGGCGCTTGATAGCCAATTAAAAACAATTAAAGCAATGACAAAACAAAAAAGTGATGATTAATGAAAAGTAAGGAAGTGATCGTATGCAAGCATGGCAACGTTATATGCAAAATGATATTATGACGAGTAATCCAATTAAAAATACAATTTTCATTTATGAAAGATGTATTGTGGAGTTTCGTAATTTAGAAGAACTTTTACATACTTTTAAACTACAAGAAGGAGATGCACTTCTTGAAAAGTTAGAACGTATTTTTGAAGAATTAAAACTTCAATTAAATCCTGAAATTACGAAAGATTTATATGATAGTCTTTACGGTTTATACGATTGGATTAGCATTCAAATTCAAACGATGAAAGTAACACGTGAAGCAAAAGACATTGATGCGATTGTGAAAGTGTTACAAGATTTAATAGACGGTTACCGCGGAGCACTTGAAAATGAACAATGATATTTATCGGACGTTTGTCGGCTGTTTTAATGAAATCGGTGAATTGCAAGTGTCAGATGAAGAGTTTGCTGAGAAGAGTGAAATGTTAAATCGCTGGATGATGACATTGGATGAGGAAACGCGTGCGCAAGTTGCAGCAGAAGTAAGTCCATTCATTATTAAGGCGGCACAGCATATTCGAGATAAGCAAAAGATTTTGGAAGAAATGATTATGACAAATGATGGGCGCATGAAAGCTAATTCATTTTACGGTAAATTTTAATGATAGAGTTTAGAAACGGATTCCCCTTTTTAAGAGGGGATCCATTCCTTTGTTTAAATAAAGACTTCCGCTGATTGAGGTTTCATTTTATGACTGTAATGAAAAAATAGTAATAATCTAAATAATATGTAAATTAACTTTGGTTTGTAGATCATATATTAAAATGTTTCATAGATTATTGCGTGTATACAGTTTTTTTGTATTCTTTTTTATATTTTTGTATTTTTCTAAAGACAACAATGGAAAAATGGAATAAAATATGTAAGGGTACATGATTGTTAATATTTTAATAAACACATATAAGAAAATAAATAATGAAGTGAAACTTCCATCAGTGGATCATTAAGTTAAAAAGAAAGGGTGTGGAATATGCCAGATTTAGTGAGTGATGTAGGCCATTATATGAATTATTTAGTGACGAAACGAAATACTGTTTCTAGTAATATTGCAAATGCGAATACACCCGGCTATAAAGCGCAAGATGTAACATTTGCTGAGCAAATGAATAAAAGTAGTGCATTATATAAGAACAATGTTGCTGACTTAAAGAGCAATCCAGATTTATATCAAACGAATGAAATGCACTTACCGACAGTAAATACGAAAAATACATATGCAAAGATTCAAACAAAATCAATGCAAACGAATAAAGATGGAAATAGTGTGGATGTAACGACAGAAATGCTAGATTTAATGAAAGCAAATCAGTTATACGGTATTTCAATTAACGCGATTAATACACAATATGCAATTAACCAAGCGGCACGCGGACGTTAAAAGTAGAAGGAGAGACAACGATGTTTCAGGCAATTAATGCAAGTGGCTCAGGACTAACGACAGCGAGAAAGTGGATGGAAGTTACTTCAAATAATATTGTAAATGCAAATACAACGGCGGCTCCGGGGGCAGATTTATATGAGCGTCGTAGTGTAGTGCTAGAATCAAACAATAGTTTTGCAAATATGTTAGATGGGTCTCCTACTAATGGGGTAAAAATAAAAAGTATTGAAGCAGATAAAACTGAAAACTTAGTGTATGACCCAACACATCCGCATGCAAATGAAGAAGGATATGTACGTTATCCAAATATTGATGTGACTGCTGAAATGACGAATGTAATGGTTGCTCAAAAAATGTACGAAGCAAATACAAGTGTATTAAATGCAAATAAAAAAATGCTTGATAAAGATTTAGAAATTGGCCGAGGATAAGGGGGAATATAGTAATATGAAAATCCAACCAATGTTAAATACACAACCATTTGGAGCAATTCAGTCAATTGGTGCACCGAAAAGTTCTCAAACATCAGTAGTTGAGGGGAAAAAGTTTATCGATTTATTGGAAGATACGAATCAAACACAAAACAATGCGCAAACAGCAGTATATGATTTACTAACGAAAGGGGTAGGAGAAACGCATGACGTTTTAATTCAGCAGAAGAAGGCTGAGTCTCAAATGAAAACGGCTGCTCTCGTACGTGATAATCTTATTGAAAATTATAAGTCACTAATTAATATGCAAATTTAGGAAAGTGGACGGGTGTGTTTAAATGGAAAAGATGAAAAATGTTATCCAATCGTTAAAAACGTGGCATAAGTTAGTAATCGGTGCTGCGCTTTTAGCGATTGTAACAGGAGCACTTTTATACTTCACCTTGCCAGATAAATATGTTGTTGTATATCAAAATTTAAATGATGCAGATAAGCAAGAGATTACAGCAGAATTATCAAAGTTAGGTGTTGATTATCAGTTAGCGGCCGATGGATCGATTCGTGTGCAAAAAAATGATGCTCCATGGGTACGAAAAGAAATGAATGGGATGGGCTTACCGTTTAATTCTAAAAGCGGTGAGGAAATTTTATTAGAAAGCTCGCTCGGTTCAAGTGAGCAAGATAAAAAAATGAAGCAAATTGTCGGTACGAAAAAGCAATTGGAGCAAGATATCGTAAGAAACTTTGCGACAGTTGAAACGGCGAATGTTCAAATTACATTACCTGAAAAAGAGACAATTTTTGATGAAGAAAAAGCAAAAGGAACAGCTGCGATTACGGTTGGAGTGAAGCGTGGTCAATTATTAACTGCTGATCAAGTTGCGGGTATACAGCAAATGATTAGTGCAGCAGTTCCTGGGGTGAAAGCAGAAGAAGTAAGTGTGATTGATAGTAAAAAAGGCGTCATCTCAAAAGGGGCAGATGAAGCGCATTCTACTAGTTCCTCTTCTTATGAAAAAGAAGTAGAAATGCAGCATCAAATTGAAGGTAAATTAAAGCAAGATATTGACGCAACATTAATGACGATGTTTAAACCGAATGAATATAAAGTGAATACGAAAGTGTCTGTAAACTATGATGAAGTTACACGCCAGTCAGAAAAGTATGGTGATAAAGGTGTACTTCGTAGTAAACAAGAGCAAGAAGAAAGCTCTACTGCACAAGAGGGAGCAGAGACGAAGCAAGGCGCTGGTATTACAGCGAACGGCGAAGTACCAAACTACGGTACGAACAATAATCAAAATGGTAAAATCGTCTATGATAATAAAAATGGTAACAAAATTGAAAACTATGAAATAGATAAAACAGTTGAAACAATTAAGAAACACCCAGAATTAACGAAAACAAATGTTGTAGTATGGGTAGACAACGATACGTTAGTAAAACGAAAAATAGATATGACTACTTTTAAAGAAGCAATTGGCACAGCTGCTGGGCTTCAAGCTGATCCGAATGGAAACTTTACAAACGGTCAAGTTAACGTTGTAACTGTTCAGTTTGATCAGCCGAAAGAAGAGAAGAAGAAAGAACCAGAAGAAAGCGGCATAAACTGGTGGTTATTCGGTGGAATTCCAGCTGGTTTATTAGCGATTGGTGGTCTAGTATGGTTCTTCTTAGCAAGACGTAAGAGAAAGAAAGAAGAAGAGGAATATGAAGAATACTTAGCAGAAGAGGAAATTGCTGCAAGTAGTGAAAGTATTATGGAAATTCCTGAAGAAAAAATAGTACCAGAACCAAAACCTGAACCAGAAGAACCGAAAGAACCGACGTTAGATGAACAAGTGCAGGATGCTACGAAAGAACATGTAGAAGGAACTGCAAAAGTAATTAAAAAATGGTTAAATGGACAGTAAGGGAGGAACAACGATGTTAGATGAAATCTCCTCCAAAGAAAAAGCTGCCATCCTTATTCGTACATTAGAAGAAGGGGTGGCAGCAAAAGTCATTGAATATATGACGGCTGAGGAAAAAGAAGTATTACTTCGGGAAATCGCGAAGTTTCGTGTATATAAACCGGAAACGTTAGAAAATGTACTAGGGGAGTTCTTGTATGAATTAAACGTAAAAGAATTGAACCTAGTGACTCCAGATAAAGAATATATTCGTCGCATATTTAAAAATATGCCAGAAGATGAACTAGAAAAATTATTGGAAGATCTTTGGTATAACAAAGATAATCCGTTTGAATTCTTAAATTCACTTACAGATTTAGAACCACTTCTTACTGTACTTAATGATGAATCGCCACAAACGATTGCAATTATCGCTTCTTATATTAAACCGCAGCTTGCTTCTCAATTAATTGAGAGATTACCAGATCATAAGCGAGTAGAAACGGTAATGGGGATTGCGAAGCTAGAGCAAGTAGATGGTGAATTAATAAATCAAATTGGGGATTTATTAAAATCAAAATTAAATAATATGGCGTTTAATGCAATTAATAAAACAGATGGCTTGAAAACAATAGTAAACATTTTAAATAACGTTTCACGAGGTGTTGAAAAAACAGTCTTTCAAAAGCTGGATGAAATGGATTATGAGTTATCTGAGAAAATTAAAGAAAACATGTTTGTATTTGAAGACTTACTCGGACTTGAAGATCTTGCACTTCGTCGTGTATTAGAAGAAATTACAGATAACGGTGTTATTGCGAAAGCACTTAAAATTGCAAAAGAAGAGATTAAAGAAAAATTATTTACATGTATGTCTTCAAACCGTAAAGAGATGATTCTAGAAGAATTAGATGGCTTAGGACCGCTTAAGATGACGGATGCTGAAAAGGCACAGCAAACGATTACAGGTACGGTGAAAAAGCTAGAGAAAGAAGGAAGAATTATCGTTCAAAGAGGTGAAGATGATGTCCTTATTTAAAAACAGAATTCCGAAGAATTCTGTTTCTTTTTCTGAAGAAACGTATGAATTACAATTTCCAAAACCAATACCAGTTCAAGTAGAAGAAATACAGGTGGACCATGAAGAACTTCTTGCGCAGCAACAATCATTACATACTGAACTGAATCAACTAAGGCAAGAACAACAAATGTTAGAACGGGAACGTCAGCAGTTATTACATGATCAAGAGCAATTTCAAATACATGTACAGCAGCAGATGAAAGAGATAGAATCGGCACGTATGCAGTTTCAAAAAGAACAACAAGAAACAGCGTACGAATGGACGGAATTATTATGGGATCAATCTTTTCAACTAGCCGAAAAAATTGTAAATCAAGCAGTAGATTCGCGCTTACTTGATGTGTTACCTATTTTAACTGGCATCGTTCAAACATTGCCTACTTCGTTTGAAAAACTAGTTATTACCGTACATCCAGAAACTTTTGAACGCATTCAAGAAGAAAAGGAAAATACGAAAGAATATTGGTTACTACAATTAGTAGAATGGAAATATGATTTCTCCTTACAGTTCGGTGAATTTGTTCTGGAAGAAGAGAAAGAGTTCTTTGAATTTAAATTTGCACCTATATTTGCGAAACTTCGCCAGAAATGGGAAGAAGAGAAGTTATTTGAGGAGCAAAATGTATGAATCGACTATTAATGAATGAAAACCAAAAATGGAATACGTTTATTGAAACGCCGTTTTATACGAAAGTCGGTAAAGTTCATAGTGTACAAGAACAGTTTTTTGTAGCGAAAGGGCCAAAGGCGAAAATCGGTGATGTTTGTCTCGTTGGAGAACATAGCGTCTTATGTGAAGTAATTGCAATTGAAAAAGAGAACAACATGTTACTTCCATTTGAACAAACAGAAAAAGTATGTTACGGAGATTCAGTTACACTAATTGAAGAAGATGTTGTTATACCTCGTGGCAATCATTTACTCGGAAAAGTGTTAAGTGCAAATGGCGGAGTACTAAATGAGGATACAGACAATATTCCACTACAAAAAATAAAACTAGATGCCCCGCCTATTCATGCATTTGAACGTGAAGAAATTACCGATGTATTTGAAACGGGAATCAAATCTATTGATTCCATGCTAACAATTGGCATCGGTCAAAAGATTGGTATTTTTGCAGGTTCTGGTGTTGGTAAATCTACTTTACTCGGAATGATTGCGAAAAACGCAAAAGCTGACATTAATGTTATTAGTTTAGTAGGAGAACGTGGCCGAGAAGTAAAAGACTTTATTCGAAAAGAGTTAGGCGAAGAAGGTATGCGAAAAAGCGTCGTTGTTGTAGCGACGTCAGATGAAAGTCACCTAATGCAACTTCGTGCAGCGAAACTGGCAACATCTATTGCTGAATATTTCCGTGATCAAGGTAATAACGTACTACTTATGATGGACTCTGTTACTCGTTTTGCTGACGCGCGTAGAAGTGTTGATATTGCCGTTAAAGAGTTGCCGATTGGTGGTAAAACACTCTTAATGGAAAGTTATATGAAGAAGCTATTAGAGCGCTCTGGGAAAACACAAAAGGGATCCATAACAGGTATTTATACCGTACTCGTTGATGGAGACGATTTAAACGGCCCTGTACCAGATTTAGCGCGTGGTATTTTAGATGGACATATTGTATTAAAACGTGAGCTTGCAACGCTTAGTCATTATCCTGCTATTTCAGTGCTAGACTCAGTGAGTAGGATTATGGAAGAAATCGTTTCGCCAACTCATTGGCAACTTGCAAATGAAATGAGAAAAATCTTATCTGTTTATAAAGAAAATGAATTGTATTTTAAATTAGGAACGATTCAAGAAAATGCAGAAAATGCTTATATTTTTGAATGTAAAAACAAAGTAGAAGGTATAAATACGTTTTTAAAACAAGGTCGATCAGATCGCTTCCAATTTAATGATATTGTTGAAGCGATGCACCATATAGTATAAGACCTCTGCCTAAGAGGTCTTATTTTTTTGTTTTTTAATATTTCACAGATTTTTTTGGAAAAAAACTATATAATAGAAAAAGAGAACGTTATAATAGGAAGGGGCTATGAAAACAGGTGGATAAGCAGCAGTACGACACGATAAAATTGCAAATAAATCAAGAAAAAGAACAGATTTTGAAAGAAGTGTATGAATTAACAGCTGAAAAAAGAAAAATAGAACAAAAAAAAGAATATGATTTATATGTTGTAAAATCGCGTAGTAAAGTCGTACAAACTGGGCAGCGTATAATGGCTGGCATGCTTTCGTCACATACGTTTTCACCTGAAAGAATAGAAGAATGGAATCGGAAAATTAAAAAAACGGAAGATTTTATTCAAAAAAATGAAAGCCTTTTAGAGCAAGTAAAAGAAAAAGAACGTGTCATTGATGAGATGTATCAAGAAGATTGTAAAAAGCTTGCAAAAGTACGAGAAAAGCAGGAAGAAAAAATGCTTCTTGATTTGAAAATGTGTATGAATGGATGAGGTGAATATAGTGATACAGTCTGTATTACCGGTGCAACAAAGTTTACCTCCGCAAAAAGAAAAAGGGCTAGAAGTACAATCAAAAAGTGAAGATTCTTCATTCGATCGTACGATGAGAATGGAAAATAAAAAGCAGCCGAAAACGGAGAAAATGAAACGAGAAGAAGCACCAAAAGAAGAAAAAGAATATATTCTTTCTAAACAATCAGTAACGAAAGAAGAACCAATTGTAAAGAAAGAAGAAAAACAAGAGACAGAACAGTTGTTATTAGCTGTATCTGAGCAAATGGTTGCAATTGAGCAATTACGTGTGCAGCCAGAATTGTTATATCAATACATACAAAAAATACAAGAGCTGTATAAAGAAT
This sequence comes from Bacillus sp. EB106-04-02-XG92, assembly GCF_058791995.1. Classification (NCBI taxonomy): domain Bacteria; kingdom Bacillati; phylum Bacillota; class Bacilli; order Caryophanales; family Bacillaceae; genus Bacillus; species Bacillus sp. EB106-04-02-XG92. The sequence continues at coordinate 276,816 of NZ_JBYTEA010000005.1, read as the reverse complement.
ATGGAAATGTAAAACTTAATGAATTGCCCGCAGGTGAATTACAACAGTTACAAGAGCTCCTTTCCAATATGAATATCAAAAATGCTATATGTTTAGAAGATACAATGCAAATGGCATTAGACAAAGTGAAGATGCCGGAGCAAACGATGCAAGTATTGAAAGTGGTAGAAACAGAAACTTGTAATATTGCAAAGAAACAGGAAGAACCGAAAAACGCGGAATTTCTAAAAAAGGAAAATGATGAGGAGATATTAAAGAGAGCCCTAGATTTAGAAAAAAATTCAGCAAAGGATTCGGCTAAAGGTTCTGAAAAAGTTCAAGCAAAAGAATTAGTTCAAAACGAAGAAACGGTTATAGCGAATGACTCAGAGATGCATGGAGCTGAATTATTTCAAAAAACAGTGGGGAGTGAACCAGTAGCAAAACAAAATGGAATGTCTGAGAAAGTGACATTACCTGACTTAGGGAAGAAAATGGAAGCGCAAGTAGAAGCACTGCAAAAGTTTGTAGTGAAACAAGAGCGTGTTTTATTCCAGCTCAATCCAGAAAAACTTGGTACATTAACTGTGTTTATGAAAAAACATGGAGATCAAATTGATGTCCACGTAGAAATGGAAAAGCACGATGCGAAAAAACGTGTTGAAATCATTTTTGATGAATTGAGACTAAAGTTAAAAGAAAAAGAAATCAATATTCAAATTAGTTATTCAGATAAAGATGAAAATCGTAAAGAACAGCGAGAACAAGAGCAAAGGCAAAAACAAAAATTAGCAAGTATGAAACATGAGAAACAACATGCAAAAGAATTTGCGGGATTATTGGAGGGATAAAGCGTGCCAACAGTTGGATTAAATACAACGAGTACAAATCATATTCCGTTGCAAGCAGGAGCGCAAACAAAGAACGCAGCTGTTAACGGTGGTGTACAATCGCCAGTTCAAAAAGCGAACGGGGTATCAACGGGTACTCAAAATACACCTGGTATTATGAATAAAGATGATTTTTTAAAGCTTTTTTTAGCCAGTTTTCAACAGCAGGATCCGTTTAATGCGATGGATACAAACCAAATGATGAATCAAACTGCTCAACTGTCCCTTATGGAACAAGTACAGAATATGACGAAAGCTGTTGATAAGCTCCAAGCAACGATGTATTCGACAGCTCTTGATGGAGGGATGAAATTTTTAGGAAAGTATGTTAAAGGTGTTAACGATAAGGGAGAAAAAGTATTTGGCCAAGTGGAAACAGTGCGACTTGCTGAGAATAATGATGTCCAACTTATTGTTGGTAACCAAGTTGTCTCAACCCGCTTCGTAGAAAGGGTTTCAGATAAACCGATAACAGAAACAAATCCAGAAGATGAGAAAAAAGAAAATACAGAAACAGCTGGAGAAACTGAGGAAGTTAAAGAAAATAAATAAGGAGTGTACATAAGTTATGATTAAAGCGTTATATACAAGTATTACAGGGATGAGTGCAACACAAAATGCATTGAGTGTTACTTCAAATAATATTGCGAATGCGCAAACAGCAGGGTATAAGAAGCAAAAAGCTATTTTTGATGATTTACTATATAATAATACGGTTGGTTCACGCGGTGATGGTTCTTATGCTGGTACGAATCCAAAGAGTGTTGGTAATGGTTTGAAATTTAGTGGTACAGCTACAGATTTTAGTGATGGTTCTATTACTTTAACCGGTGAGAAGATGGAAACAGCAATAGAAGGAAATGGTTTATTTATAGTTGGGGACCGTAACGGGGGAAATATAGAGTATACTAGAAAAGGTTCTTTCGGTGCATCTGCTGACAATTTTATAACGTCTACAGGTGGACAATATGTATTAGGGTATGGTGTAAAACCAGGCACACAAGAAATAGATTTTTCATCGCAACCAAGTGCGATAAAACTTCCTATTGGTTCGGCCATAGGAGGAAGTGTAACTGATAAGGCAACACTAGGTGGAAATTTATCTAGAAATCAATCAAATCTATCAACAGATTTTACAATTTATGATGATGAAGGAAATTCAATCACATTACGTTTAGATATTAAACAGGTTACAAGAAAAGAGCCTGTTGGAGATGGTAAAGGCGATGGTGATGGCGAAAAGACAGTTGATGTACCTGTTCCAGGAGAATATACATATACATTTTCTATGAGAAATGATTCTCAAAATGAAAAAGAATTTAAGCCTGTTAATGGGGAAGACGGTACACCTTTAACGAAAAACATTAAATTTGATAAAACTGGTAAATTAGAAAAGCTTGACGAAGATGTGCAACGTAATCCTAATACAGGAGAGGTTACACAAGGTGGGACTATAAAGATTCCATTTGCTAATAAAGACCTAGAGTTGAATTTAGGTGGTTTAACAAATTATCCAACAGGAAAAACACTTACAGCAACAAATGTAGCGGGACGCCCAGCAGCAATTGCAAATGATTATTCTATTTCAGACGGTGGTTTCGTTATGATGAGGTATTCAGATGGTAGTATGAAAGTTGTAGGACAATTAGCAGTGGCTACATTCCCGAACACAGGTGGGTTAATGAAATCAGGAAATGGTAATTACATTGCAACACCATCGTCAGGTATTCCAGCAATTGGAGTTGCAGGTGAGAATGGTGCCGGTAACGTACGTGGTGGAGCGAAGGAAAGTTCAAACGTTGACTTATCTGTAGAATTCGTTGACTTAATGTTATATCAACGTGGATTCCAAGGAAATGCGAAAGTAATTAAAGTGTCAGATGAAGTATTAAATGAAGTTGTAAACTTAATTCGATAATATATCGTAAAGTAAAATTGTAATGTAGTAGAAAGGGTTTTTTATTCGTATGACGACAAGACAAGAGCGAATTTTACAATTGCCTTTTTTCGAAAATAAACGTGAACTTGCTGAGCAAGTGTTAAAAATGGAACGAGAAGAGCATGTATATTTACCTGATCAATTTGAAATTAAGCAAGTACCTCCATATTCATTTGGCGAAAAGCAATCAATCATTGGCCGTATTCATGAGTTTTATTTCGTAAGTGTTGGTAGTGAAGGAGAATGGAAGTATCAACTGTTTAAGGACGAGATGAAGTGCCGTGAGTTTTTTATTACACTATCAGGGATAACGGATCAGCAGATTGCATTTTGGTTCAATAACATCGAGTTATTGAAAAGCTCTTAAAAAGCTTTTAAAAGCCTGAAAAAGACCTTAAAGGCCCTTTTTGGGTTTTGAGAGAGGACTCGGCGATATATCGTAGCGGTTAGTGCCTAATAGATTCTCGACCGGTTTTTAATAGCCCAGAGATATGTAGAGTTACTAGGATAATATAAGAAGATTTAATCGAAGTGTAGATAACAGACATGATTTGCACGTAGTTGTAAGAGCATAGATATGAGAGATACTGGGATAGTTGGGATGAGATAATCCTTTCAAAGTTGACCAGCGCCTTCTGGATAGTATGTGACGATAGATTTCTATAAAAGGAGAGGTGAGGAGGATGGCGCAGAATAAGTATCGCGTTACATTCATTTCGCCGAGTGAGGTTGAGCAGCGGACTGTAATGGCGGCGAGTAGTTTGCCGGATTTAATTCGTAAAGTAGAGAGTATTATTGCAGATCCGAACGGTTATTTTGTAAATGATAAAAAAAATAATTGCTATTTTAAAGTGATTAAAGAAAATGTTACATTTATTCAATATGAGTTACTATTTTCGGATAAGGAAATTCATATTGAAAAATTAAAACATATAGCACCAGCTATATTGAAACAATTATTTAAAAAAATAAATGATCCAGAATTATATGCGCTTGCGCTACTTGATGTTGATATAGCGACGAAAGAATATGTGCTAGAAGAAATGGATTCGGAGCTAAGAATAAGAGTAGAAACGGAGCTTTCAAAAAAATGGGAAGCAATGCCGACAGAAATTGTAGGAGCACAAGAAGTGTTATTAGAGGCACTTGCTTCGTTTATACAAGATTAAGCGTCTTTTAAAATAAATCGTTCAACTATCTATATTTTTTATATAGGTAGTTGACTTTTTCGATTTAATAAAGCTTAATAATTAGATATACGGAATTAATGGAAGGGGAGCGACACCTTTATGTCACAAGCACAAAGTATTTTATTAGAAAGCGGAACAAATGAATTAGAGATTGTCACATATACTGTTGGTGAAAATCTGTTTAGTATTAACGTAATGAAAGTACGTGAAATCATTAATCCATTCCCTGTTACAACTGTGCCAGAATCTCATCATGCAGTTGAAGGTGTTGTTCAAGTACGCGGTGAAATTTTACCTGTTATTAACTTAGCGACAGCTCTTAATTTAAAATCGACAAAGCCACTTGATCAAACGAAATTTATTATTTCAGAATTAAATCAAATGAAAGTTATTTTCCGTGTTGATGAAGTGCATCGAATTCAACGTATTTCGTGGGAACAAATTGATGAACCAGCTTCATTGTCTATGGGACTAGAAGAAACGACTTCTGGTATTGTAAAGCTGGATGGGCAAATCATTTTACTATTGGATTATGAAAAAATTGTATGTGAAATTAGCGGTACTGGTTATGACAATAAATCACTTGCAGGGTTAGAACAGAAAACAGATCGAGCTGAAAAAGTGATTTATATTGCAGAAGATTCAGCAATGCTTCGTCAAATATTAGAAGAAACATTATCATCAGCTGGATATACGAAAATGAATTTCTTTAGCAATGGCGCCGAAGCATTAGCACAAATTGAAAAATTAGCGAAAGAGCAAGGGGAAAAAATGTTTGAACATATTCACTTGCTAATTACGGATATTGAAATGCCGAAAATGGACGGTCACCATTTAACGAAAGTGGTTAAAGATAGTGAAGTAATGAATCGTTTACCGGTCATTATTTTCTCTTCATTAATTACAAATGAATTATTCCATAAAGGCGAAGCTGTAGGAGCAAATGCGCAAGTAAGTAAGCCAGATATTCAAGAGTTAATTGGTTTAGTTGATAAGTTAGTGCTATAAAAAACGTTTTGAAAAGCTTTTTTTAGCTGGAATAGAAGCTCTAACCATGCGTAGAGCGGTCAGTGCATAATAGAGCCCTATTGATGTGAGACCAGAGATATGAAGCTGTTTTGGGTAAGTGTAGGAAGTGGTATACTGAGAGAGTTTGAGAAGAACCGGTGTACAGTTGCATTATATTCTAGCCATTCGTGGTGGCGATTAGTGCCTAATAGAGCCCCATGCGATGTGAGATCAGATATATGGAGTGGTTTTAGGTCAGTAGAAGAAAAGAGCCTTTGATTGAGGGTTTGAAGAACTGATATATAACTCTATTTTTTAGTAGGGAGGAGGGAACTAGCCATGTGTAAGTAGTACTGGCTAGTTCCTTTTTTGCATTCTATACTCTACGTACAGGTAGAAAGATTAAACGTTTCTGGAGTGTTTGTGGCTGTATGAATAGTCTCTACTTCGAGATTTTCAATTTGTTTAATGAATAAATAGCGGGCTTGTTTATTTGAAAATATAAGAGAGCGTATTTTTGGAATATGTTAGTAAGGTTGCGTAGTAACGCAAACTTTTTCGGTGAAAATATATCTGAAATACCATATAATATAATTAATATGTAATTATACATATTAATTAAAAATAATTTTTCTATTTCTATACTTTCTATATATTTTTGTATGTTTAATATTTGACAGATAATTTTGAAATGTTATAATATGGATATGAAAAAATGCTATTTTCTGAGAAGACATGGGAGTCAGATGAGAATTGTGAAAGGATGAGGGGGAGTGACACAGATTATGTATCACCACACAGCAATCAATGTATTAAGTCTTTTACAAAACATGTCAAATAATAAAATGATCGATGTGCAACTAGAAGCGGAATTTAAAAAAATAGAAAAACAATTCCAAGTAAAATATGAAGAACTAGTTGATTTATATAATAGAATGGTATTATTTAAAATAGATATAGAAAAAAATGGCGGGATGCAAGTATATGAAAAATCAGCGATTACATGGCTGAAGTCTGAACTAGAGTTACTGTATGAAGTGTATCAATTTTCCCAACGTCACGGTTTAAACATTATTAATATTTCAAAATACGTTAGTAAAAACGAACTAAATATTTTTCCGAAAACAGAAAGTCAATTACAAAATACGTATTACAAATTAAAAAAATGTGAAATACCGTTTGAAAATATTGAAAAACAAAAGCCAGGACGAAAGCGAAAATATACGCCTATAAAAGAACCGATTGTTGAGATGAAAAAAGAAAACGAGAAAGAATTAAGAAAAGAAGTTCAAAATATAGAGAATGAAAAAAATCTTGTAACAGTTATATCTGGCATTGTTGATAATTTTGAAACGATTAGCGAGTGTAGTGAAAGAAAAGAGCATGAACTACATCAGTTCATGGAAGGAATCTATAAGCTTTCTAGCATGGCTGCAGAGCGTTCAAAAAATGAAAAGAATGCTCGTGGACTCGAAGGTGAATTACATATATTACGGGCTGAAAATGAAAGACTTAAGCGAGAAAAGGAAGAGCTTGTTCATGATATAAAAGAAATGACGCATCATTTAATTCATTTCATTACGAGCTCTGATATCGATCAAATTCGCACATTACCTTTCTTCGTAAAAGAATGTAAACAAGATTTGCATAAATTAGGATTATATAATGCACAGGACGGTAAAATGAAAATTATGGTTGATCGTAGTGGGCAGGTTATGACTGTAACGCAGTAATAAAAATTGGGTACAAAATAAAAGGGAGATACATAGTTTATATGTATTTCCCTTTTGTTTTGTATGAAATCGTTTCATAGAAGGAAGATGATTTTTTAAGATTGTAGTAACTTGGAAACCATTTGCGGAATTTGATTTGCTTGTGAAACCATACTAAGGGCAACTTCAGTTAACAATTTAAACTTTAAAAAATCGCTCATTTCCTGCGCCATATCCGCATCTTCAATTCGAGATGCAGCATCTGTTAGGGCCATACTTTGGCTATTTAAATTTTCAATATTAAACTGTAAACGATTCATCATAGCCCCAAGGTCAGCACGATGAAGTGATACATTTTGTAAAGCCTCTTCAATTTTACGAATTGCCGCTCTTGCTTCTTGCTCTGTTGAAATGTTGATGTCATGTTGTGTAGGGGAAGGAGGAATATGTTTCGTCATATTTACTGTATAACCGATATCGTCTAATGTAACAGGACGGTTTTCATCGTCGAACACGGATAAATCATTAAACTCAGTCGTCTCATCAATATAGCTAATTTGTTCTGTTAAAGACTGAAACTCTTTATTCAGTGAATTACGGTTTTTATTTGAATTTGTACCATTTGCAGATTGAACAGCTAAATCACGCATACGCTGCAAAATATTCATCGCAGTTTGAAGAGCAGCTTCCGCTGTGCGAAGCATCGATATCGCATCTTCATTATTACGAATCGCCACGCGCATACCACTCGCTCGTGCATGCATACGAGTCACAATCGCGATATTAGCTGGATTATCGGAAGTATGGTTTAACTTCTTACCAGTAGCCAAATGTTCCATCGCAACATTCATACGTTTTTCATTCTCATATAGTGATTGTCTAGCATTCATACTCAAGACATTCGTATCAATACGCATAATAGACACTCCTTATCTTATAGATTTATATATGGGTTTAAAGCCAATAAACAGCTATGAAAAGAAAAAGAGACTTATGCTTATCTTCTAGTTGTGTTTTAACATGAGAGGGGATAAAGATAGGCACTGACCGCTTCTACGCCACGCGGATGCTCTCTCCCATCAAAAAAAAGGAAGGTTTTACAAAAAATAAACCTCTCCGCAAGCAGAGAGGTTTATTCATGAAGCTAACTCAAATGGCTTATTGTAATAATTTAGAAACCATTTGTGGAGTTTGGTTTGCTTGAGAAAGCATGCTGATACCAGCTTCGTTCAAGATTTTGAACTTAGTCATTTCAGACATTTCTTTCGCCATGTCAGCGTCTTCGATTTGAGAAGCAGCTGAAGCCATAGAAGAAGATTGGCTCTTTAGGTTGTTTACGTTAAAGTCAAGACGGTTTAATGTAGCACCTAGAGTTGCACGGTTTGAAGCGATTGTATCTAATGCAGCATCAATTGATTTAATTGCTTCAGAAGCGTTTGGTGAAGCTTTTGTAATATTACCTGGTGCAGGTGCAGTATAAGCAGTTCCGATTGCCTTAGCTTTTGTAAGATCTGGAGTAGCATCAGCTTCGAAAGCTGTAATTGCATCCGTAACAGCTTTAATTTGTGCATCACTCATTAAGTTTTTGTCAGCTTTAGCAAATGCTGTTTTAAAGTCAGCAACTGCTGAATTAATATCTGCTGCAGCTGGAGTACCAGTTAACCCAGTTAATGCTGTTTTAGCAAGACCTACAGCATCAATATTTGTTTTATCTTTAGCAATATCTGCTGCTGTAAGTGTGATTGTTTTATTACCAGTTCCTTCAATAGATAACTTATCAATATTTAAAGCTGTAGTAGATGAATCAGCTAGATTAATATTGATTTGTTTCGTTGTATCAGCGTTATCTAAAGTTTGAATAGCAATAGACTTGTTATCACCATTTAATAATTTCTTATCGTTAAACTCTGTGTTTTTAGAAATGTAATCAATTTGTTCTTTTAATGCAGAAAATTCTTTATCTAATGCTTTTTGGTTATCGCTAGTGTTCGTACCGTTCGCAGATTGGTTAGCGATGTCACGCATACGAAGTAAGATGTTAGATACAGAGTTTAAAGCTGAATCAGCTGTACGGATTAATGACATACCGTCTTGAGTGTTGTTAGCAGCTACTCCTAATCCACTTTCACGTGCACGCATACGAGTTGCGATTGCAAGACCTGCTGCATCGTCAGAAGCGTTGTTGATACGTTTACCGCTTGATAAACGGTCCATAGCGTTGCTCATTTTTGCTTGGTTTTGGCGCATGTACTCTTGTGTACGCATGCTATTAATGTTTGTATTAATTCTCATGATTAAGAACCCCCATTTTTTTATATTGACTTTTCTGCAAATTGAAAAACGGTAATATGCGAAAAAATCAATTTCGAGATTTATTGTAATCCCTGTCATAGCGGGTGTCAACTAAAAATTCGAATTAATAAATATAAAAAAATAACAGTTTAACAATATATTCATTTTTTTATTACAATATTATTAAAAGGATTATTGCAAACTTTAAAAAAAAACTCTAATATTAGATTATCTTTGTTTACCGAAAAGGTGATATTATGTTAGTTGGAAATATAGTAAAAGAAGTGCTTGCATATAAGAAAGGACAAATTCAGCAAAAGCTAAGTAGTCCACAAGCATTCGTTAGTAGTCGTTTTCAAGAGAAGTTGCAGAGTGAACCTGCGAAGGAGACGAAGGGTACTGCGCAGCCGGCAAATGTAGAGGATATGGGTCAGCCGGTACAATCTACGAAAATAGAAACGGTATTAAATAAACCGGAACAATCTATTCATAAAGTAGAGGAAGCGAGTAAGCCTGAAGAAAAGGCTGAAACGAAGAATGTAGATGAAGTGCAAGTCGCACAAAAAGAGTTTGAACGACGTTTCCCAGAAACGAAAAATGAGGCTGCTGATACGTGGGAATTAACGAAGAAGTATAATATTCAAAAAATACGTTCTTCCAATGAAGGGAAGTATGAGGATATTATTGATAGAGTCAGTCGTACATACGGAATTCCGAAAACGTTAATTCAAAAAATGATTGAAGTAGAGTCTAATTTTAATCCGAAAACGGTGTCACATGCAGGTGCGATGGGACTTATGCAGCTTATGCCAGCGAATGTGAAAGAGATGGGTATACAAAATCCATTTTCACCAGCTGAAAGTATTGAGGGCGGTGTGAAAGAGTTAAGCGGTTATTTAAAGAAAAATAACGGCGATCTCGTACTAGCGCTTGCTTCTTATAACGCTGGTCCTGGTAATGTGAGAAAGTACGGAGGCGTACCGCCATTTAAAGAAACGCAAGGATATATTAAAAAAATATTAAATATCGACGTTTCAAAATAAGAAGTTTCATATATAGAGAGAACATGAAATTTTCGTGAACATGATATGGGAGTTGGCTAGATTTGAAATTACAAGATGATATTCCGTTAACAATTTATTTTGAAATCGGAAATACGAAAAAGAAAATTGAAGATTTGCTTCATATTACGAAAGGTACATTGTATCGTCTTGAAAATTCAACGAAAAATACGGTGCGTCTTATGCTTGAGAATGAAGAGATTGGAACCGGAAAGATTTTGACGAAGAATGGAAAGATGTACGTTGAAATCGTTGAATTGAAAAGGTAGGGAAGGGGATTGTCATGAGTGGCGAAAAATTAAGCCAAGAGCAAATTGATGCCCTGCTGAAGGCGGTAAATGAAGGCGAGGAAATGCCAGCTTTCGCACAAGAAGCAGGAAAGCAAGAGAAATTTCAAGAGTATGATTTTAATAGACCGGAGAAGTTCGGTGTTGAGCATTTACGTAGCTTGCAAGCAATTGCTTCTACATTTGGTAAACAGACGTCACAGACGTTGTCAGCGCGTATGCGTATTCCGATTGAGTTAGAGCCTTCTACGGTTGAACAAGTTCCATTCACGAGTGAGTATGTGGAGAAAATGCCGAAAGATTACTATTTATATTGTGTTATTGATCTTGGCCTTCCAGAGCTTGGAGAAATTGTCATTGAGATTGATTTAGCATTTGTTATTTACATTCATGAATGTTGGCTTGGCGGAGATAGTAAGCGTAACTTTACGATGCGCAGACCACTTACCGCATTTGAATTTTTAACACTGGATAATATTTTTATGCTCCTTTGTAAAAATTTAGAGCAATCGTTTGAAAGCGTTGTTGCGATTGAACCAAAATTTGTAACGACAGAGACAGATCCGAATGCATTAAAGATTACGACAGCGAGTGATATTATTTCATTACTGAATGTAAATATGAAAACGGATTTTTGGAATACGACAGTGCGTATCGGAATTCCATTCTTATCTGTTGAAGAGATTATGGATAAGTTAACATCTGAAAATATTGTTGAACATTCTTCAGATAAACGTAAAAAGTATACGTCTGAAGTGGAAGCGAAAGTAAATCAAGTGTACAAACCTGTTCACGTAGCAATTGGTGAGCAGAAGATGACAATGGGTGAGATTGAACAAATTGAAGAAGGCGATATTATTCCGCTCCATACGAAAGTTTCGGATGAATTACTTGGTTATGTAGATGGAAAACATAAATTTAATTGTTTTATTGGAAAAGATGGAACGCGTAAGGCGCTCTTATTTAAAAGTTTTGTAGAGTAGGAGGATCCATATGAAGCATGAAGTATCTCCTGTGTCATTAATGGGATTAGAAGAATTTGCAGGAAAGCGAAATGAAGCAAGTAAAGCACATATTGATACTGTTTCAGATATTTCGATTGAACTTGGTGTAAAGCTTGGAAAGGCATCTATTACGCTCGGTGATGTGAAACAGTTAAAAGTGGGCGATGTTCTAGAAGTAGAGAAAAACTTAGGACATAAAGTAGATGTATATTTAAGTAATATGAAAGTCGGCATCGGGGAAGCGATCGTAATGGACGAGAAGTTCGGTATTATTATTTCTGAAATTGAAGCTGACAAGAAGCAAGCTGCGCTTATGAAAGCGCAAAGTCAAATGCAAGATAAAGAGTAGAGGAGGAGTCATATGTCGTATATGACGACCTTATTTCAAGTCGTTTTACTGTTTGGTGCGCTCGGCTACGGTGCATATTATATGACGAAAAAGACGCGCAAGCAGCAGTTTTTTAAACAAGGTGAAAATGGCCACATTCAAGTGAAGGACGGCGTTTATTTAAATCATCAAACGAGCGCCTTTTTATTTGAAGTGGACGGCAAGCAAGTGTTCACTGTTATTAGTAATAACGGTGTACAATCTGTGCAATTAACAGGAACAGGAAATCAGTTTCAACAAGCACTAGAAGACGCGGTGAAGAGTGAAACGAAAAAAGTAGAGGATCCATCATGAGAATAAAGAAACAGTTATCGTTATTAGCCGTTATTTTCGTATTTTCTATCGTTTTTTCAATTATTTTTGTAAATCCAGCGTATGCGGCCCCGAACGGTTTTATTAATTTCGAAAATGGAAAAGAGTTTACGAGTAATTCAAGTGTACAATTATTTGCGCTCGTTACCCTTTTATCATTATCTTCATCTATCGTTCTATTATTTACACATTTTACTTATTTTATGATCGTTCTTGGGATTACACGTCAAGGACTTGGGGTAATGAATTTACCACCCAATCAAGTACTTGTTGGACTTGCATTGTTTTTATCACTCTTTACGATGCAGCCTGTACTTGGGCAGCTAAAGAGCGATGTGTGGGATCCGATGACGAAAGAGAAAATAACAGTAAGTCAAGCTGCGGAAACGACAGCTCCGATTATGAAAGAGTATATGTCAAAGCATACATATAAGCATGATTTAAAGATGATGTTGAAAGTACGCGGAGAAGAGTTGCCGAAAGATTTAAAAGATCTTTCATTATTTACGCTCGTACCATCCTTTACGTTAACGCAAATTCAAAAGGGATTGTTAACAGGGATGTTCATTTATTTAGCGTTTGTATTTATAGATTTGATTATTAGTACACTATTAATGTACCTCGGGATGATGATGGTACCGCCGATGATTTTAAGTTTACCATTTAAAATACTCGTTTTCGTATATTTAGGTGGATATACAAAAATCGTCGACATTATGTTTAAAACAGTCGCCTGAAGCGTTTGATGCTATGTGATAGGAGTCATATAAATGAATACGTCACCAATTATAGATATTTTTCAAACCTTTTTTTATAAAGGGGTTATGATTTTAATGCCGGTTGCCGGCGTTAGTATGATTGTCGTTATTATCATCGCTGTCATTATGGCAATGATGCAAATTCAAGAACAAACGCTGACGTTTTTACCGAAAATGGCAAGCATTGTACTTGTTATTATCATTTTAGGTCCGTGGATGTTTCAAGAGTTAACGACGCTTATTTTAGATTTATTTGATAAAATTCCATCGCTATTGCGTTCGTACTAAGATAGGTGGACTGAAATGAATATGGAATTATGGGCGGCGACGTTTTTTGCGTTTTGCCGCATTACTTCATTTTTATATTTTTTACCGTTTTTCTCAGGTCGATCCATTCCAGCGATGGCGAAGGTTACATTTGGACTTGCTCTTTCGATTACTGTTGCCGATCAAGTTGATGTCTCTCACATAAAGACAACTTGGGACGTGGCAGCTTATGCAGGAACGCAAATAGTAATTGGATTATCACTTTCAAAAATTGTAGAAATGCTGTGGAACATTCCAAAAATGGCCGGGCATATTTTAGACTTTGATATCGGTTTATCACAAGCAAGTTTGTTTGATGTAAATGCAGGTTCACAGTCTACTTTACTATCAACCATTTTTGATATATTTTTTCTCATTATTTTTATTTCACTTGGCGGCATTAATTATTTCGTTGCCACGATTTTAAAGTCGTTTCAATATACAGAGGCGATTTCAAAATTGCTGACGACTAGTTTTTTAGATAGTCTACTCGCAACGTTATTATTTGCGATTACATCAGCGGTTGAAATTGCTCTTCCGCTTATGGGAAGTTTATTCATCATTAACTTTGTTTTAATTTTAATCGCAAAAAACGCTCCGCAATTAAATATTTTTATGAATGCATTCGTAATTAAAATTACATGTGGTATTTTGTTTATTGCGATGAGTGTACCGATGCTCGGTTATGTGTTTAAAAATATGACGGATGTATTGCTTGAGGAATATACGAAACTATTTAACTTTTTCTTAACGAAGTAGGGGGACGCGCATGGCAAAGGATAATAAAACAGAAAAGGCCACCCCGCAGAAGCGTAAAAAATCGCGTGAAGAAGGGAATATTGCCCGGAGTAAAGATTTAAATAATTTATTTTCCATACTTGTATTAGCAGTTGTCGTTTATTTTTTCGGGGATTGGCTTGGCTATGAGATTGCAAATTCTGTAGCGGTGCTGTTTGATCAAATTGGAAAAAGTACAGATTCGACCGAGTATTTTTATTTAATGGGGATTTTACTATTAAAAGTATCAGCTCCAATCTTAATACTCGTATACGCTTTTCATTTATTTAATTATATGATTCAAGTCGGTTTCTTATTTTCTTCTAAAGTCATTAAGCCGAAAGCGTCGCGTATTAACCCGAAAAACTATTTTACGAGATTGTTTAGTCGTAAAAGTTTAGTAGATATTTTGAAATCACTATTTTATATGGGGTTAATTGGTTACGTCGCTTACGTGCTCTTTAAAAAGAATTTAGAGAAGATCGTTAGTATGATTGGATTTAACTGGACTGCGTCACTTACTGAAATTATTAGGCAAATTAAATTTATCTTTTTAGCTATTTTAATTATATTAATCGTTCTTTCTATTATTGATTTTATTTATCAAAAATGGGAGTACGAACAAGATATTAAGATGAAAAAAGAAGAAGTAAAACAAGAGCATAAAGATAATGAAGGGGACCCGCAAGTAAAGGGGAAACGAAAAAACTTTATGCACGCCATATTGCAAGGAACAATTGCGAAGAAGATGGATGGCGCAACGTTTATTGTAAATAACCCGACTCATATTTCGGTCGTACTTCGGTACAATAAACACGTTGATGCAGCACCAATTGTCGTTGCAAAAGGGGAAGATGAGCTCGCATTATATATACGAACGCTTGCCCGTGAACAAGAAATACCAATGGTGGAAAACCGTCCGCTTGCTCGTTCTTTATATTATCAAGTCGAGGAAGATGAGACGATTCCAGAAGATTTATACGTAGCTGTAATTGAAGTTATGCGCTATTTAATTCAAACGAATGAACTTGAAGTATAATAGCGCGTTTGGAGGAGATCTCTTTGTTTAAGATAGATTCTGCAAGAACCTATTTTTCTATCTTTTTAGCAGCGTCATTCGTAGTGGCGCTCTTAATTCCACTTCCACCATTTATACTTGATATCATTATCGTTTTTCTACTAAGTATGTCAGTGCTTATTTATATGCGAGCGACAAGTATTAACGAGTGGGATGAATTAAAGTCATTTCCAACGATGTTGTTATTAATCGGGATTTTCCGCGTATCGATTAACGTATCGACGACGCGAGCGATTTTGACAGACGGAAATGCCGGTCATGTTATTGAAGAGTTCGGCCAGTTCGTAATTGGTGGGAACTTATTAATTGGTATCGTTATTTTTACAGTATTAATCATATTCCAGTTTATCGTTGCAAACGGTGCATCTCGTACAGCTGAAGTAGCAGCTCGTTTTACACTTGATTCTTTACCAGGGAAACAAATGTCAATCGATGCTGATTTAAACCAGCGCATTATTACAGAAAAAGATGCACAGGCAAAACGAAAAAAATTAAATATGGAAACAGAGTTTTACGGGGCGATGGATGGTGCCGGAAAGTTCATTAAAGGGGACGTTATTTTCGGGATTGTCATTTTATTCGTAAACATTATTTTCGGTTTAATTGTTGGTATGATGCAGCAGGGCATGAGTTTTGCTGAAGCAGCTATACACTATACACAGTTAACTGTCGGTGACGGAATCGTAAACCAAATCGGTTCGTTAATGCTTGCAATTTCAACCGGTATTATCGTAACGCGTGTATTTGACGGTTCACCGGATACAGTAACAGAAGGAATCTTTAAAGAGTTATTAGCGCATGAAGTTGTTGTATATGCGCTTGGTGGTTTATTTATAGCGATGGGTATTTTTACTCCGCTACCATTTCTACCATTCGCACTCGTTGGTGGAACAATTATTTTCTTAGGAATTCGTAATAAAAACCGAATAAAGAAAGAAAAAGAAGAAGAGCTTCAAAAAGAAATAGAAATGATTCAAGGCGAAGATGAACAACTGCAACAAGTGGAAGATTCATTCGGAGTATTTACAGATAAATATCCAATTATTGTAGAACTTGGTTTAGATTTAGCAGCACTTGTAAAGCAGAAAATTAACGGGGAAACAGCTCGTGATAAAGTTGTTCTGATGAGGAAGTCGATTATTACCGACCTTGGAATTAACGTTCCTGGTATTAATTTTAAAGATAATACGAGTTTTAGACCACGTGGACGTTACATTATTCGTATTAAAGGTGCGAAGGCAGCTGAAGGTGTTTTAAAATCAGGTTACTTATTAGCACTGAAAACACCGAATGTTATGGCCGATTTAGATGCAGAGCCAGCGAAAGATCCAATTTTCGGTGAAGATGGATATTGGATTTTAGAGCATATGGTACAAGATGCACAAATGAAAGGCTACCAAGTATTAGAGCCACTTAGCATATTAATTACACATTTAGATGTTGTCGTTAGACGTAATCTGCATGAGTTAATTCAGCGTCAACATGTAAAAGACTTAATTAACTCGCTTGAAAATGATAACGGCGTTTTATTAGAAGAGATTAAGAAGAAAGAAATTGACTTATCACTCGTTCAAAATGTTATTAAACAACTTTTAAAAGAAGGTATTTCTATTCGTGATTTACCAACCATTATTGAAGGTATTATTGACGGAAAAGAAATTTATCAAAATCATGTTGACGGTGTAACGTCATTCGTCCGTGAATGTATTTCAAAAGTTATTTGTGAAAATGCGAAAAATCCTGACGGTAAAATTTATGCGGCGCTCTTCTCAGATTCAATCGAATTAGATGCGGACGTTGTGAACAATTCTTATCAAGGTTATTTATTAAACTGGGATTTAGATTTGGAATCGCGAGTCGTTGAGCAAGTACAGCGCGTATTTAAACAAGCCCGCTTAATGGGAAGAGAACCAGTATTATTAACGCGCAGAAAAGACTTTAGGTTTGCGATTGTAAGACTGCTAGAGCGTTATCAAATAGAAGCACAAGTACTTTGTATTAGCGAATTAGCACCAGAGATTGTTGTAGATCAAATTGCCTATATTGAATAGTAGGGGGTGAAGTAATGGAAAGTACAGAAAAGAAAGAAGCGTTAATGCGAATAAAAGCAGCTTCGAAAAATGAATTGTATCGAAAGTTATTTGACCAATATGGTACAGATTATTATTACGTTGTCGATGAAAGTGTAAAACGAAACATCCCGTTTTTTTGGAAAAAGAATTATGAAATGTTAGTCGCTTTTCCAGAGGATAAACAGGAAGAAGTGAACGAAGGCACAGCTCAATTTCATGAACAATTAATGGATGTTGTAAACGATCCTTCAGAACAAATTGTGAAGGCGAACGGAATTCAATCGGTACTGCACAATTTAGAAAACGTGACGACTCCCATGTCATACGCAGCGATGCAAACAGGAAATAGTGAAGAATGGACAAGAAAGAAAGAGAAACTATTAAAGCTGTTTGAAAAAGGCATCGTCGTTGTGAAACAGACGGAAGAAAAGAAAGTAACGAAAAAGCAAAAAACTGTGAAAAAAGTCGTTCCCGTTAAGAAAGAAGAAGTTGTTGTAAAAAAAGAAAAGCAAGAATCTGTACCATTTATTATTCAAAAAGTAATTCGCATGCTAGAGCAAAATGATGTAGAACAATACTTCATTCATGCATATGCTGAAAAGTTAAAAGTGAAGTTTGAGAATGCGACGATGATTACAGAAGAAGAAGTAATCGAATATATATTGGAAGATATGAGATCTCATTTCAATACGGAGAATGTATTTGAAAAAGAAGTACAAACAATTGCATTAATCGGTCCAACTGGAGTTGGGAAAACGACGACACTTGCGAAAATGGCATGGCAATTTCACGGTAAGAAAAAAACGGTCGGTTTTATTACGACAGACCATTCGCGCATTGGAACAGTACAGCAACTGCAAGATTACGTAAAGACAATTGGATTTGAAGTAATCGCTGTGCGTGATGAAGCTGCAATGACAAGAGCGCTTACGTACTTTAAAGAAGAAGCGCGTGTCGATTATATTTTAATAGATACAGCCGGAAAAAATTATCGTGCGTCAGAAACAGTGGAAGAGATGATTGAAACGATGGGACAAGTAGAGCCAGATTATATTTGCTTAACGTTATCAGCTTCGATGAAAAGTAAAGACATGATTGAAATCATTACGAACTTTAAAGATATTCATATTGATGGTATCGTATTTACGAAATTTGATGAAACAGCAAGTAGTGGTGAATTGTTGAAAATTCCAGCAGTATCATCAGCACCAATTGTCTTAATGACAGACGGACAAGACGTGAAGCAACATATACATATCGCTACAGCTGAACATTTAGCGAAACAAATGTTGCAAACATCATAGAAAAGAGGTGAAGGATAAGGCAACCGCCTTATTCAAACGAGTATGAACGGTCTTTATATAGGTTCTATGGGTATGATGAATTACATGCAGCGTATTAATGTTCATTCGAATAACGTTGCAAATGCTCAAACGACAGGATTTAAAGCAGAAAATATGACTTCTAAAGTATTTGATGTACAAGATACATATCGCCGCGGAGATGGTGCTGTAACAAATATCGGTTCGGTCGATTACGCTGTAGTACCAGCAGCAACGCATGTGAACTTAGTACAAGGAAATATTCAAATGACAAATAGTGCTACAGATTTCTTTTTAGACGACGGAATTGCTGGCACAGCATCGTTTTTCGTTACATCTAAAAACGATGAAACGTTTTTAACGAGAGACGGTAGTTTTACATTAAATAGTGATCGTTATTTACAAACATCTTCAGGTGCTTTCGTAATGGGAGAGAATAATGAACGTATTCGTATTCCAGAAGGAGTAAAGGTCGCTGTACAAGCAGACGGTACGTTATATGATGCGGTAACACAAAATAATATTGCTCGCCTGCAAACAAAAACAGTAGGTGCAGAAGCGAATAATCGTCTCGTACAAAGAGAGAACAAAAGCTTTACACTAGCAGAAGGAAACATTGCTGATTTACCGAACGGAGTAGGGACAGTAAAAAATCATATGCTAGAAAATTCAAATGTAGATATGACGAAAGAGATGGCTGATCTTATGACGGATCAAAAAATGATTTCAGCGTCACAACGCGTTATGACTTCATTTGATAAAATTTATGAAAAAGAAGCGAATGAAATATTGAGATAGGAGACTTCCGTTAGCGGGAGTCTTTTTTTATTTTAGTTTTAAATTTCAGAATTATCAATTGACTTTGCGGGTCTGCTTTTTTATATTAGTAGGTATACTAATAACTACTAATATATATGTTGTTTGGAAATGAGAGTTATATAGAATGAGAGGGGATTACCGATGGATGAAATTATAAAGGAGTTACAAAAGCTAGGTTTTTCCCAGTACGAATGTAAAGCGTATATTGGACTACTAAAACATTCCCCAGTAACTGGGTATGAAGTGAGTAAACAAACAGGAGTACCTCGTTCTATGATTTACGAGGTACTCGGTAAGTTAATGGATAAAGGAGCAGTGCATATCGTTCCTACTGAACCAGTAAAATATGTACCAGTACCAGCTACCGAATTAATGAATCGAATGCGAAAAGATTTTGAAAAGTCCTTTGAATTTTTAGATGAGAAATTAAATGGTTTAGAACAAGAGCGACAAATAGATGTAATTTCGCATATTCGCTCAAATGATCGTGTTGTAAAAGAAATTTGCAATATAATTAATAGAGCGAAGGAAGAGTTATGGATTTCTATTTGGGAAGATCAAGTACATGAAATTGAACCATATATTCATCAGAAAGAAAAGGAAGGTGTACATATATTTTCAATCTTATTTGGTGCTCCAAATACAAAAATAGGCGCGACGTTTCACCATAATTATATGACACCCCACGTTGTAGAAAAGAGAATGGGTGGTCATTTAACTGTTATTGCTCGTGATGGAGAGGAAGTATTAATTGCGAACTTCTCAAATGATAGTACTTCATGGGCCGTTACAACATATGATCCAGCTTTAGTTCTCGTTGCTACAGAGTATGTACGGCACGATATTATGGTCGAAGAAATCACGAAGGAGTTTGGAGCTGATAAGTTAGATATGTTATGGCGTGAAAATATAGATTTAGTCCATGTCGTAACAGGAAAACGAACGATGAAAGGAATGGAGGATGATACGGATGAGTAAAGCTCAGGCACATGTAGCTTTGCAAAGGGATGATACATTTCAGCAAGGAGTAAAAGATTGTTTACCAACTGTATTTGGTTATTTAAGCATCGGTATAGCAGCTGGTGTAATCGCAAAAACAGCAGGTTTCTCCATCGTTGAAATTGCGTTTATGTCCACTTTAATTTATGCAGGTTCTGCCCAATTTATATTAGCTGGTATGTATGCAGCTGGTGCGCCTGCTTCAGCAATTATTTTTACCGTCTTTTTTGTTAATTTACGCCACCTTTTAATGAGTGCTGCGCTCGCGCCGTACTTTACGAAACTTCCTCTACTAAAAAACGTAATAATCGGTTCTCAAATTACAGATGAAACGTTCGGTGTTGCTGTGCAGCATGCAGCGCAAAAAGGATATTTAGGTGAAAGATGGATGATCGGTTTAAATGTCACAGCATATTTAAATTGGATTCTTGCTACTATTATTGGCGGGTTGTTTGGTGAGTGGATACCAGATCCGCATACGTACGGCATGGATTATGCATTACCAGCAATGTTTATCGGGTTATTTGTCCTTCAGCTCATAAGTAGTAAACCGAAACTAGCAATTCATCTTACTGTTGCAATTGTAGCAATTATAATTGCATACGTTTCACACTTATTTATGCCAGATAGTATAGCGGTTATTATCGCAACATTACTAGCTGCGACGATTGGAGTTGTGATTGAAAAATGGAAATGAGATTGGATGTAATACTACTTTTATTAGCAGCAGGAGCTGTCACACTTGTGCCACGTATTTTACCTCTACTCGTATTTAGCAAACTTCAAATTCCGGACTGGGGTTTAAAATGGTTAAATTACATACCAATTGCGATATTAGCAGCACTTTTAGCACAAGTATTATTTATGCATGAAACGATGCAGTGGGATTATCTTATTGCAGCAATTCCAACATTTCTTGTAGCAATATATACTCGTAGTTTATTAGGTACAGTATTAACAGGAGTGATTGTGATTATTTTGTTACGTTTCTTTTTCTAAAAAGGATTACGCTCATATAATAGCGAAAAGTGTAATAACATGAAAGATATAGGGGTGGTGTTATGATACTTTTAACGATAGGAGCAATTTTGTTAACGTTGTTTATTTTCTTTATTATCGGCTTCATTACGTTTATGATGTTTGTTGATAAGGCGACACCTCAAATATATTATACACCTTGTGAATCAGTGACAGTGAAAGATAAAGGTAAACATAGAAGGAAGAAAAGTTGAATGGTGGCTTTTCTTCCTTTTATTTTATCTGATTTTTCTGTATATTTTAAGTTAGTTATCCAACTAACTTAAAAGGAGGTCGTAGAAGTGGCAAAACCGAATGTTGTTAATAAAGAGAAGTTACTAGAAGCAGCAAAATCAATTATTGCAGAGCACGGGATGGAAAGGTTGACATTAAAAGCAGTTGCAGAAAGTGCTCAAGTTACGCAAGGTACCGTATACTATCATTTTAAAACGAAGGATCAATTATTACTTGAAGTAACTGAATCATTTTGTAAAGCGTCATGGGAACAAATAGGAAAGGATGTACAGTTAGAGAAGGCTTTACAGTCTGCGGAAAGTAGATGTGTGAAGGATTCAATGTATCATCATTTGTTTTTTCAATTAGTAGCTAGTGGATTACAAAATGATGCGATGAAAGATAAAATTGGTGGATTGTTACATTATGAAAATCAAGAATTAAAAGAAGTGTTAAATAAAAAAATAGGAGATACAATGACATCTCAAATTTCAACTGAAACATGGAGCGTTTTATGTAATGCATTAATTGATGGATTGGCATTGCAAGCATTATTCAATCCATCTTTTTCTACAGAGAAAGTATATGGTGATTTATATATGCTATTGGAAAAGGTTACAGTGCTACAAAAGGGAGGTAATGACAGTGAATAATAAATTTTGGCTCACTATTTTATTTTCGATTGGCGTTTGGTTTTTTGCCTCAGCATTCTTCATTATTTTCGGTTCTTCCTTTTTATTAGAATACACTTCAAATAGATTTTTTCTACAATTGACGTTTCTTGAATTAGGAACAGCTATAGCTTTATACTTTGTAATGTGGTTATACAAAAAACTAGATACTACGAAATATGCAGTTATTAAGTTAGGTATATGCGGTACAGCAATCGGTTTAATTTTAGATTCTTACATCTTATATCATTCTTCTAATCTATTCTCACAATTCTCCTCACAGCAAATTATATCATTTACCATTTGGATGGTTATTGCCTATGCATTATATTTAACGATCCCTTTCGTCATGGAACGAAAAAAAATGTTGTAAAGAGGTATGTTATCCTCTTTACAACATTTACATCCCTGAAAGAACTAACAACAATAACCCAAATAGAAAACTAATAATGGAAAGAAAACCGATACATATTGAGAACACACGATTGTTTCGCCATTCGCGCCAGAAAACGATACATCCTAAAATACAAAGAACAAACCAAATGGGCAAGAATATGAACTCGCTAACTTTCTCGGGGAGTAACGAATAAAAAGATGTTAAATATAAGATCCAATTTGTAAAAAATAAAATGTAAACGATAATAGATTGTAAGTAGGGACGTTTGGAAAACTTCCCTTTTTTAACTGTTATAAAAATGATAGTTAGCACAAATATAAAGGCAATGAATATGAAAATAAGTAAGAGTAATGTAAGTGTCATTTAGCTCTCCTTTATCCGACTTTAATGGGCAGTAAGACCCCCACCTCAAAATTCAGCGAAAGCAAAGAATTTAGGTGGGGGGATCAACTGCCCATAAAAGTCCGATTGGTTCAACTAATAATCAGTGGGGGATGAAGAAAACCCCCACTGATTAAAGTTTCACTTTATAAAAGTGTTTTTTACAAGAAATGCATCTATTAGAGAGTATGCTTGCTTTGTAGAGTGCTCGTTATATTTTTCAGTGTACGGATTTAGAAACCCATGTTCACCATGTAGTTGTTTAATTTCTAATAAAGGATTTTTTTGTTGCTGCAACGACTGAATGAAAGAGGATACTGAAAAACTAGCTTCTTTTTCAGGTAAAATAAGTAAGGTAGCACATGTTGGTTTTATATGAATATAGTCACGTATACGGGAACCGTAACATCCGATAATAAAATCTATTTTCGGATTGTTACTACATAGCCATGAGATAGTAGCGCCAACACTAAAGCCAATAAGTCCAATATGTGTATAATTATTAGAAAGATGAATAATGAATTCTTCAATTTTCTTTTTGCCTTCATCAAATCCAATATGATGCATAAAAAAATGATATGCTTTTTCTTCATCACTATAATGAAATGCATGGTGCGATTGTAGAAGATTAGGACAGAATACATCTATATGAGATGAAGTGAAGTGGTGGATAACGTGATGCATATGGTCATTCACACCATATATTTCATGAACAACAACGAGAGCTAATTTTTTCTTCATCGCTACAATGTACCTCTATGAAACTTAAATTCTTTCTCGACAAGGCATATACGCAGATGGAAGTTTTCATACCATTGCTCACGGCCTCTTTTTTTCGCTTCTTTATGTAAGGCGTTCTGTTTCCAATTTTCAATTGCTTCAAGTGATTCCCAATAAGAAATTGTGATTCCGAGCCCTGAATGATCTCGCGCACTTTCTACACCTAGAAATCCAGGTTGCTGTTTTGCGAGTTCCTCCATTTTATCGGCAACTGTACTATAATCTGCTGTATCATTAGATAAATTGGAAGTGAATATAACTGCATAATAAGAATTGTTTTTTTCTAAATTAGATGCCATTATTTTTCCTCCTTAATATAGTGTGAATAATTAATCCATAGTTTGTATTTTAGCAGGTCACAAAAAGAAAAGAAGTAGAAAATTCTTATTTTTTCAGCTCCTGTAAAATAGAAGATAGAAGAAATTTATAATAAGTAATCTAAAAAAAGAAAAATGCCACTTCAAAAAAATGAAGTGGCATTTC
The DNA here is from genome assembly GCF_058791995.1 of Bacillus sp. EB106-04-02-XG92. Classification (NCBI taxonomy): domain Bacteria; kingdom Bacillati; phylum Bacillota; class Bacilli; order Caryophanales; family Bacillaceae; genus Bacillus; species Bacillus sp. EB106-04-02-XG92. The sequence goes on along the minus strand of NZ_JBYTEA010000005.1, from coordinate 252,660 downwards.
TTATATTTCCTCTAAGCTATTAACTGGAACTGTTAATTCGCGTCCTGGGTTTTTTACTTCATATATGCGGGCGGTTTCATTGCTTTCGTCGACGTGTTGAATCATAACAGGCATGCCTTGAAAACTAACATTCGCTTGCTCCGCTGACACAGAAAGCTCTTTTGCACGTTGAATATTCATTTATATTCCTCCCATCATTATTATCTTTGCTAAAAAAGAGGAATAATATACCATTTCGAGACGTTCTTAAAGTTTTTGTATTATTTGTAATGTTTCTTTAATAAAAGAAGAGAAAATAGAGTCTGGATACGATTGTATCATTTTATTTGCTTTTGTTGCTTCTTCAAGAGCTCTTTTTTTATCATTCAGTTTAACGTAACAAAGTGCACGATATGCACCAGCTGTTGTAAGCCATGCTTGATCCAGTGGATGGTTCATATAATCTGGTATAATACCACGTTGCAATGCTTGTAAAGCTTCTTCGTAACGTTTTAATCCGTATAAAGCTTTTCCTTTTTCAAGATAATACAATCCGTCGTCTTGAAAAATGGGTTGATCTTTTAGTTTTTCTCGAAATTGTTCTAGATGTTTTAATGCGATTGTATATTCATTAGTAATCGTGTTGTAGTAGTAAGCTTTTAAAATGTCAATTATCGCAATGGATAGAGTATCTTCTGTAAAAATGGCAAATTGCTCAGATTTTTTTATGTAATATAAATATTGCTCTTTATCGACTGTAATCACTTTTTGGTAAGATAAAATACGGTAAAATTCGTCTGTTTTATAATACACTTGATGCTTTTTTGAAAATGCGAGTGCTTCTAATATCGTTTCTTCACATTTTTCATAATCGCCACATGCTAGTAATATGATGGCTTCATATAAACATAATTCAATATGTATAATAAGATCCATTTCTAAATGTTTCTCTTCATAGTCATTTCTAATATTAGATATAAGTTGTAAACATTCTGCATACTTTTTACGTGTGAATATCGCAAAAGTTAATTTTAATTTTGTTTCCGTACTGTCACGGTATAACTTATATTTTTCGAAAATAGAAACAGCTTTTTCTACGTAAGATTCAATATCGTAATCTTTCATAATCGCCGCAGCAGTTACAAATTGTTTGTATAAACGAGCTGTATTTAAAGTAGAAGGTAGCTCTGTTTGAACGATAGGTAGTAAAGTCTCATACACTTCATCACATTTGTTTTCCTTTATGAGTTGCTCCATTTTTGTAATGAGTTCTACAATTTCTCCATCATCATCTTCTAATAAAAAACTCGTTTCACATTCTAGTTTTTCAGCGATATATTGTAATGTTTTCATGGAAGGTGTAGCTTTTCCATTTTCAATTTGACTAAGCATACTTTTTGTAAGTTCCGAACCTGCCAGATCTGTTTGTGTAAGTTTTTTTTCTTTTCGTAATGCTTTAATTTTTTCGCCGAGAGTTGCCATATTATTGCTCCTTTATAACTGGAAAGTTAAATTGTATTTAACTTTTTGTTGTAAAAATTAGAAAGTCGATTATATAATAAGTTTAACACAATTTAACTTTTAAGGGGAGAGAGTCGTTATGGGAGATGTAAGTATAGGTCAACATGATGCAAGAATGAAGATTGCAACGAGAAATATTATTTTAATGATGATTGGAAAGATGACGTCTTTATTAGGGGCAGGAATTTATACATTTGCCATGGGGTTATACGTTTTAAAGACAACTGGTTCAGGAATGGGTTTTGCAACTACGCTCGTTTGCGGATCACTTCCAAGGATGATCTGTGGTCCGATTGCGGGTGCTGTAGCTGACCGTGTGAATCGAAAATGGCTTGTCATTGGTACTGATTTATTAAGTAGCTTAACGATGCTTATTATGTTTATTCTTGCTACTATATTTGGACCATCACTTCTTTTTATTTATGTTTCAGCAACATTATTATCAATTTGTGCCAGTTTTTATTCTGTTGCATTAACTTCGTCTATTCCGAGTTTAGTAAATGAGGAACGTATTCAAAAAGCGAGTGCTTTAAATCAAACGGCAGCTTCTTTATCAAATATTTTAGGGCCGATTATTGGCGGAGTTGTATTTGGTTTCTTTTCCATTAAGTCGTTCTTTTTATTAAATAGTATTACGTTCTTTTTAGCGGTTATTTTGCAATTATTTATCGTATTTGATTTATATAAAAAAGAAATGGTTGAAAGTAAGGAGCATTTCTTAACGAGCATAAAAGAAGGATTTGCATATGTAAAACGACAGCATGAAATATATGGTTTAATGAAAATAGCGCTGTGGGTAAACTTTTTTGCGTGTGGGCTAACTGTTGCGCTTCCATATATTATCGTCCATACATTGCATTTATCTTCAAAGCAACTCGGTACTGTAGAGGGAATGTTAGCAGTCGGGATGCTAATGGGGGCGATTGCTTTATCAGTGCGTAAAGAAGTGAATAATCCGTTTCGTTCTATTTATACGGGACTGTTTTTATTTGCAGGTTTAAGTTTATGTACAGTATTCCCGTTGTTAGTTACCATTCCAAAAGTGGCAAGTTTTATTTACTATATTGCTTTTATGATGTTAACGGGTATTGCAATTATGATTGTAAATATTCCGATGCAAGTACATATGCAAAAAACGACAGATCCGAGCTACTTAGGGCGTGTGTTTGGACTACTTGAAACAATTGCTACTGCAATCGCGCCACTCGGTATGATTGTATATGGATTATTATTAGACATGTTGCCAACTAGCATTGTTATGATGACAATAGGCGGAGGGTTATTGTTAGTTGTATTAGTTGGGGTAAAGCAGCATATGGCGAAAAAACAAGTAGATGTGTCCGTTTGAAAATAATAAAAATGACCAAATTAGTATTTTAGTTTTTGAAACTCTTTTTCATGTATGTTACAGTATAGTGAGCAGACAAAGAAAAGGAGAAAACATCATGAAAAAATTAAGTTTTGTTATGCTTTTTCTGTTAGTCGTAATGGCTGGATGTAGTAATTATGGCACGTATATTGATACAGGTATGCAATCATTGAAAGATGAAAAATATAGTGATGCAACGATGTGGTTTGAAAAAGCGGAAAAAGAAAAGTCAGGAAATGAAGCGAAATCATATAAAGAAATGGCTGAGAAAATGGATCGCGGAGCTACAGCATTAAAAGATGGTAAGTATTTAGAAGCGAAAGACATTGCAAATGAAGTGTTACAAATGAAAAAAGACGATGCACTTGAAAAAGCTGTAACATCAAATGCAGAGAATATGCTTCAAAAAGCAAAAGATGTAGAAGAGAAAGTGAATGAAAGAGTAGCAAAGCGGAGAAAAGTAGAAGAAGAAGGAATCGATAAACTTATTAAAGCTGTCGATAGTATAGATGATGTGAAAGAAAAAGAGAAAAAAGTTTCAGAAGCATTAGATAAGGCTGAAGAGGCGCAAGCAAAAATTGAAGCGAAGAAAAATAAATAGAGTTATAGTTTAAAAGGCTGTCGTATATAACGACAGCCTTTTAATTTTTTGCTGCATAAGAAGTGATGTTATGTAGTAAAAAAGAAATAATTTTAGAATTCCATCTGTCTTCATGATGAATCGTATAAATGTTACGTTGAAATTCAAATCCAGGGATGGGTATATAGCATAGCTCATTTCGGTGTACTTCTTGTTCGATAGCGAGTTTAGAAATAAAAGCCACTCCATTACCATATTTTAAAATTTGTTTCATCGTTTCTAATGAATCTAATTCAATTTCAGATTGGAACGTAATGTTATGTTCTAACATCCATTTTGTAAGTAAATCTCTCGTTGTAGATGGATTACGATGCAATAATATACGTTCCTTTTCAATATCTTGTAATGATACATTTTCTTTTTTTGAAAAATGATGTTCTTTGGAGAAAGCAAGAACAAGTGTATCAGGCATTATTTTTGTTTTTTGTAAAAGTGATTCATCGAACGGTGCTGCGGAAATTACACCGAGATCAATTTCATGATTTTGTAGCATCTTCCGAATTTCAGGAGCGGTTTTTACCATAAGTGTTATTTTTATATTTGGAAATTCGCATTGAAATTGGTGAATGATTTCTGGTAAAAGATAAGTCGCTGGTACATAGCTAGCACCAATTGTTATAGCACCTTTATGAAAATCTTTAAACTCTTGTGTGACCCGTCTAGCTTCTTTCATAAGCGCATCTATTTTACAAGCATAATGATGCAGTGCCTCACCAGCCTCTGTTAAGAAATATCTTCCAGAACGTAATTCAAATAAAGGTACACCGAGTTCCTCTTCTAAACTTTTTATATGGAATGTAATAGTAGGTTGTTTCACACCAAGTTTTTCTGCAACAATCGTAAGTTTTTTGTATTTCTTAATAAGTACTACAATTTCTAATTTTAAGAGATTCATTATGAGTTGCCGCCTTTTTATTTTAACTATAGAAAAAATCTATAGAAATAAATAGTTTATTAGAAGTTTTTTAATTTAATCTTTACAGTACATTAATATTCAGTATAAATCTTCCATATAGAATGAAAGCAAGTTAATAGTGAGGGGAGAGAGGTGATACGATGGATATTAAAATTTATGGATTAGAAAAGAAGTTTGGAAAAACGCAGGCGTTAAAACCGTTACAAATTGTCATGAGACAAGGCGAATTCACCACACTTTTAGGACCTTCTGGATGCGGGAAAACGACTTTACTTAGAATGATTGCAGGACTTGAAGAGCCAGATAAAGGTGAAATATATTTTGGGGATAAGTGCATGTATTCTAGTGAGAAAAAAATTAAAACATCTCCTCATGAACGTAATATCGGGATGGTATTTCAAGATTTTGCTTTATGGCCACATATGACAGTGTTTGAAAATGTTGCATTTGGTTTAAGAGCTACAAAGCAAACGAATCAATTACGGGAAAAAGTTGAAGATGCAATAAAGAGAGTTCGATTACAAGGGATGGAGAAAAGATATCCGCATGAACTTTCTGGTGGACAGCAACAACGTGTCGCATTTGCTAGAGCGATTGTAACGAGACCGCATTTTATTTTGTTTGATGAACCGCTGAGTGCACTCGATGCGATTTTGCGAGAAGAAATGCGATTAGAGCTTATGGACATCGTTCATTCAATTGGTTTAACGGCATTGTATGTTACTCATGATCAAACAGAAGCTATGTCAATGTCAGATCAAATTATTGTTATGAAACAAGGAGAAGTACTACAAAAAGGAACACCAGAAGACATTTATGTGAAGCCATCTCATGAATTTGTTGCAAAATTTGTTGGTAAAGCAAATTGGCTTGTAGAGGGAAAACAAATGGTTCGGCCAGAGCATGTAAGCTGGACGAAAAATGAAGTGTGCGAAATGTATAAAGGTGAAATTCAGAACGTTACATATGTAGGAGAACGGTATGAAATGAAAGTAAACATGGGTGCACTTGGAATATGGACAGCTTATCACAATAGTAAATTAAGCATCGGTAAACCAGTATCGTTATATGTGCCCAAAAAATGTATTCATCATATAGGGGGAGAATCGTATGAAGAAATTCAGTTCGCTTAAGTCTTTATTTGTATGTACTTTATTATTTTCGGCTGTAGTAACAGGGTGTAGTTCAAAGACAGGCAATGCAGATGCGAAAAGTAAAACGACGAATGAAAAGAAAATTGTTGTATATAGTGCAGGACCTAAAGGATTAGCAGAAAAGATTCAAAAGGACTTTGAAAAGAAAACAGGTATAAAAGTAGAAATGTTTCAAGGAACAACAGGTAAGATTTTAGCGAGAATGGAAGCTGAAAAGAAAAATCCAGTCGTGGATGTAGTCGTACTTGCGTCGTTACCAGCGATGGAAGGATTAAAAAAGGATGGACAAACGTTAGCTTATAAAGAAGCGAAACAAGCTGATAAGCTTCGTTCTGAATGGTCGGATGATAAAGGACATTATTTTGGATATAGTGCTTCAGCGTTAGGGATTGTGTATAACACAAAAAATGTGAAGACAGCGCCTGAAGATTGGAGTGACATAACGAAAGGGGAATGGAAAGGAAAAGTGAATCTTCCAGATCCAGCGCTTTCAGGATCAGCTTTAGACTTTGTAACAGGATATGTGAAAAAGAATGGAAAAGATGGTTGGAATTTATTTGAACAGCTTAAGAAAAATGAAGTTACAGTAGCGGGGGCAAATCAAGAAGCGTTAGATCCAGTAGTAACAGGTGCGAAAGACATGGTCATTGCGGGCGTTGATTATATGACGTACAGTGCAAAAGCAAAGGGTGAATCGGTTGATATTGTTTATCCAAAAAGCGGAACAGTTATTAGCCCGCGTGCAGCAGGGATTATGAAGGATAGTAAAAACGTAGAAGGTGCAAAAGAGTTTATTGATTATTTATTATCAGATGATGTGCAAAAACAAATTGCTAAAGCGTATTTATTGCCAGGTAGAACAGATATGAAAGCTGAAAATAGACCGAATGTAGAAGAGATTCCAGTATTAAATATTGATTGGAAAACAGTTGAGAAAGAACAAGATGAAATAGGAAAACAATTTAAGAAAGTATTTCAATAAGATGGTGATTACATGGTAAATCGATTCATATCAGTAAGACACGTTGGAATGACGTTAGCGTTATTACTTGTGGCGATGTTAATCGTCATTCCGCTTTTTCTCATTTTATTTTCTAGTGTATATGAAAATAGTAGTTGGAATTTTTTAAAGCCTTTTGAAGTGATGCAGAGTGGTGGATTAGCTGGGATTTTTCTAAACTCGATGCTTTTAGGTGTACTCGTAGTCATAGGAGCAACCATATTTGCATTTCCATTAGCGTTCATTATGAGCAAAACAGATGTTGGAAAGTATAGTAAGTTAGATATTATTTTTATGATTCCATTTATGACACCGCCGTATATTGGATCGATGGGCTGGATTTTGTTCATGCAGTCGAACGGCTATTTCGAACAGTTTTTCCCGATGCTAAAGACAATATCATCTTCGTTTTTTAGTTTAGGTGGTATGGTTTTAATAATGAGTCTTCATTTATTCCCATTCCTTTACTTCATGTTGAAGAATACATTACTTCAAATTGGGAGTAGTAAAGAAGAAGCTGCAGCAGTTCATGGTGGGAGATTTTTCTATCGTTTAAGAAAAATCATATTGCCGTTATTAGTAACAAGTTATGTAATGGGTGCTTTACTTATTTTCGTAAAGACGATTGCTGAATTTGGAACACCGGCTACGTTCGGAAGAAGAATAGGATTTCATGTGTTAACATCAGAGATTCATAAATTTATTTCGAGTTGGCCAATTGATTTTAGTAGTGCAACAGCATTATCTTCTTTATTGCTTAGTGCATGTATGCTCATTTGGTATATGCAAAATGTATTGAATCGAAAGTACTCATATGCAATGGTGAGTGGAAAAGGTGTGAAATCTAAAAGGTATACATTGTCTATCTTTACGCGCTTTGTAGCATGGGTTTATGTAATGGGTTTATTAATCGTATCAATTGGAATCCCGTATTTTTCTATACTTATTGCTTCATTATCGAAATTAAGAGGTGGCGGCTTACATGTAAATAACTTTACAACAAGTCACTATGAAGCATTGTTTACAATTGGATCCCCAGGATTAGAAGCCCTATGGAACAGTTTTCTCTTTTCACTTATAACAGCGGTAATGGCCGCTATAATTGGAGTCTTTTTGGCGCTTATGATTCGAAAGGGGAAAAAGTCCTCTGAAAAATGGCTTGATATGTGCGGTATGTTACCGAATATGGTACCAGGAATCGTGATGGTTGTAGGGCTTATTTTGTTTTGGAATTCACCCTATATGCCCCTGTCAATTTACAATACGCCAGTCATGGTTATCGTAACGTACGTCGTTCTTTTTTTACCTTATACGGTGCAGTATGTAAAAGTATCGCTCGGTCAAATTGATGATTCTCTTGTACAGGCAGGAAGTATTTTTTCTGGAAATTATATTTATATTTTTAGAAAAATAATATTACCTCTTATTATCCCGGGTATTCTTGCCGGATGGGCAATGACATTTACAATCTCGATAAGAGAGTTAGTAGCATCGCTTCTCGTACTACCTCCATCAGTAGAAACGTCAGCAACATTTATTTTCGCTCAATTTGAACAAGGAGAAGTATCTATTGGAATGGCGATGGCTGTCGTTTCAGTTGGACTTACAACAGTATGTTTATTACTTCTGCAACATATGGAGCAAAAGCGAAAAGGGGTAGCATGATGAGGGTAGAAGTATGGGGAGGAGCGGGAGAATATGGTCGTTCCTGCTACTTCGTAAAAAATAAAGAGACGAAAATAGTATTTGATTGTGGTATTAATCGATCATATGAGGATAGTTATCCAAAAATAGAGAGGGAAGTTGTCCCATTTTTAGATGCAGTATTTTTATCACATATTCATGAAGATCATACGATGGGTTTACCTTTATTAGCGAAGTATGGATATAAGAAAAAAATTTGGACGACTCGTTATACGAAGGAGCAACTCCCTGCTTATTATGAAAAATGGCGAAACTACAATTTGGCGCAAGGATGGTATGTACCTTATACCGACCAAAATGTTAAAGATTTAAATTATGTATATATTGATGAGATTAGCAATCCGAATGAATGGATACAGATTACACCTACATTGCGTTTTCAATGGGGGTATAGTGGGCATGTACTAGGCGCTGTTTGGTTTTTAGTGGATATGAGTCATACATATGTATTTTATTCTGGCGATTATTCAGCAGAGTCTAACATACTTCGAGCTAATTTACCTGAGAAGTTGCACGGCGATATAAAAGTCGCAATCGTAGATGCCGCTTATCATACTGATGATGTTTCGCAACATGAACGAATAAAGGAACTATGTACAGAAATTGAGCGGGTTGCGCAGAAGAAAGGAATAGCATTACTACCGTTGCCACCGCTTGGTAGGGCGCAAGATATCGTATTGTATTTATATGAAAAATATAAAGAACTTCCCATTATAGTAGATCAAGAAATTTTGGATGGATTTGAGGAGATGTTAGTATATAAAGATTGGATCAAAAACAATGAAGAACTTGAAGGGCTTATGGAGAGTTTAAAAAGAAACATAATTGTTATGGATGATGACAGCTGTACGCAAAATAGTTATGGAATAGTTGTAATGAATGATGCGAATATGCAAACGAAGCGAGCGCAGTTATATTATGAACAACTCCGGCATGAAGAACGAAATTCCATTATCTTTACTGGACATATTGCGAAAGGGAGTTTTGCAGAAAAAGTTTTGAAAGAACGTGTAGATAAGGAATGTAGGGTGAAGCGAGTGCCGTATAAAGTTCACCAAAGTATAAGAGATGTGAAAGAGATGTTAAATACATTATTACCAGAACATACGGTGTTAGTACACGCTTTGAAAGAGGATACGGATCGATTACAGAAAAAGCTTAGCACGGCAGGGTATGAAAATGTGTACTCACTTACTAAGGAACGTATAGAAGTCATTTAAAATATAAAGGAGATCGGTATATGAAAAAAGTATTTGTATTCGTAAGTATTTTCTTTTGTTGTTTCCTGTATAACGTTAAGGAAGGGTTTGCTGCCAGTCCAATGACACCTAGTTTTGAAGTGAAGTTATTATTAAAACCAGAACAAGTATTAGGATATAACAAAGAGATAAATCAAGAGGTACTAGAATATTTCCAGGCTGTTAAAAATTATGAAAGAATACAAGTGCAATTTTTAGATACGACAAATAAAAATTTAAGTAATGAAGGTTGGTTTGCGAGAATTCGAAAGAAAGAATTTAGTAAAGATTTTGAGCTAACATATAAAAAAAGATATCCTATTCAAAATGGTGTAATTCAAGATGCACTAGAAGTGGCTAAAAATGATGGGTTTGATAGTAAAACCGATAACTATGAGGCAGAAATAGATTGGGGATTTGAGAAGAAAACGTTAAGTATTTCAAATAAGAAAAGCTACAGTGCTAAAGGATATGGAGTACTTGATTTACCAAACGAACGAGCAGCTCAAAACATGTTACTAGAAAAGTTACCAGGGAAAATGAACAAATGGTTGTATACGAATTGGGGAGAAGAAATGCTCGAAAATTCTCGTATTTATGGCCCTGTATTAATGAAAAGGTATACAGCTGAATTTGAAAGTATTAAAACGAATATTGAAGTTTGGCCACTAAGTAATACTGGGAAAATAGAAGATGATTTCGTAATAGAAGTGTCGTTTAAAACAAAAGAGGAAAGTATTGCAAAAAAACAAAGAGAATTATTAATGCAGAGTTTAGATCAAAAAGGATGGCTGTTGCCGAAAGATAGTTTGAAGACAGAGCTTATTTTTCAGTGAATAGTGAAAAGGAATCCATACATATATGGATTCCTTTTTCTAATATCTGAGTATTAAGCTAAATCAGCTGACACGAACATATCATTATTTTGAAGGTTTTTAGAGCGTAAACTATAAGCAACTACCTTCTTTTTATATTGCTTTACAACATCAACATGTTCTTCATGACTATAAATGTAAAAGATAAAATCTTTTTTGCCACGTTTTGCATTGATAATTAAAGGCGTACCCTCATTGTGCGGTGGTGCATAATAGCGATCTAAAAATAAACCTTCGTTAAAATCATGAATAATTTTAGATTTTTGTTCGCCTTCTAAGTTATTTCCATTGATTGTAACAGTCGCATTCTCTTCTTCAAGTTGCGGATGTGTTTCGTACTTGCTAATAATGGATTCAATAACAGTGTTAGGAAGGCTCGAAACGATAATTTTAAATGCCCCAAATACAACTAACATAACAATAAACCAAGTCGTCATAGTATATCATCCCCTTTTTCCTATTAAATAATATAACTCATATGGTAATAGTACATATGGTGAAGTTTTGTATAATTTGTGAAAAATATGCCATTTGTATGAACGAAATGTTAGAAAAATCAATTTTGTTACAAAAAGTTGAAATCGAAGTATTTTAAAAGAAAAAGGTTTATAATAAAAATATAACTAATAACCACATTACTAATTATAAGGAAGTGTAACTATGAGTACTGTAACAATCGTGTATGGTATTATTCTTTCCACAATTATTGTTTTATTTATTGTCGGGGTTTCACGTTATATTCATAAATGGAAAGAAAGCGTTGCGAAATTAAATCACATTGAAGAAGAACTTAGTGATTTAATGTTACATCATGGTAAGTAAAAGTTTATTTTTTAACTAAATAATGTGAATAATATCACAAAACATGCTCTCATCATGAAGGCATGTTTTTTTGTTATGTGAATGATTAGGCACATTCATACATTTTTTCCATACGATACAATGTGAAGATGGAAATGTTCTGAGTGGAAAAGAGGGATAAAATGAGTAGTTCAGGTTATGTTCCAGATAATAAAAATTTAAAGAAAAGCTCAGGAACTCCAAACCTTTTCTTTGATTCGAGAAAAAATATCTTTTTTAAAAGGGATGAGAAAAACGTTGCATATGAAGTTACGTCAACGCAGTTACCAGCGATGATAGGTGGAGCATTTGTTGATTTATTTATGACGAAAGGGCATATGCGAGAACCGCATTGGCATCCGAATGCGTGGGAGTTGGATGTTGTTGTATCAGGAGAAGCAGTTACATCCATTTTAAATCCTGAAACGAATCAATTGCAAAATTATCATGTAAAAGCGGGGCAAACTGTATTTATTCCAATGGGATGGTGGCATTGGATCACAGCGGTAACAGAAGAAGTACAATTACATTTGTTCTTCAATAATGATCAGTTTGAAACAGCAGAAGGGTCAGACATACTTAGATTAACACCACCAGAAGTATTTCAAGCTGCATATGGTGTAAGTGCAGAAAAATTAGGGAAGGAACTTTCGCCAATTAAGGAGTCAGTTGTAATTGGTCCTCCTAATTCAAATCGACTAAAAAGTGTTAAAGAAAGTGACGATTCAAATATAGTCGTTACGTTAAATGGACAAATAACATCATGTGAAATAGAGTAACTCTTTCTTTTTTAGGAAGATTTACTCTGTTTTGTATAAATTTGTAATTTGATTCGTTATAATGATTATATAGAAGCGGATTTATTAGAGGGGGCATATTGTGAACATATTAAAGATTATAGGAATTGTTGCAGGAGTGATTATAGTAGCCGTTATAGCTTTCTTTGTCATTATGAAGTACTATTTGTCAAAAGAAGATCCTGGTTATGTATTAAAGTACATAAAAGAACATAAAGATGATGAAACATGCTCATTACTTATTAAAAGAAATGGAGAAGTATTAACTTCTATAAATGAAAATAAAAAATTGCCTTTAGCGAGTACGGCAAAAATCGTAATAGCAGTTGAATTTGCTAAGCAAGTGTCAGAAGGAAAAATAAGTCGAGATGAACAAATTTCATTGCACGAGCTAGAAAAATATTACGTTAAAGATACTGATGGTGGAGCGCATCCTGACTGGCTAGAAGATGTCAAAACGAGAGAATTAGTGAAAAATGGACAAATCGCTTTAGAAGAAGTCGCTAAAGGAATGATTCATTATAGTTCTAATGCAAATACAACATATTTGTTAGAAAAGCTTGGAATAGAAAGGGTAAATGATAGTTTAAAAGAATTAGAGCTTACTAGTCATGACAAGTTCACATCGTATACCGCTTCACTATATATGAGGGGGTATGTAGAAAAAGAGCTTCATGAGCCAGAAAATCAATCGTTAGAAATGATACGTAACATGTCAAAGGATGAGTATAATAAACATGTGTTACAAATTCATGAATGGATGAAAGATGAAGAAGAATGGAAAAAACGGGATATCCCATTAAAGGTAGATATGGAATTTCAGCGAATTTGGTCAGATCGATTAGTGGGTGCAAACGCTAAAGATTATATGAGTATAATGGAAAAAATAAATAGTAGAAAGTATTTTCCAAAATCAATGCAAGAAGAAATCGAGAACATTTTCAAAGGAACAGTTAAAAATAGTAAGTTCGAATATGCTGGTCAAAAAGGTGGTTCTACCACATTCGTATTGACAAAAAGCTTGTATAGTACAGATAAGAAGGGCAATAAGGTAGAAGCTGTCATTATGTTTAACGATATAGAAGATCAGGTTGCATATCAAAAGCTGAGAAATAATGTAGATTATTTTATTCGAGATATTATAACAAGTGAGGAATTCAGAAATAAATTATAATAGAATAATTTTATTATGTAAACAAGATGCGGTTAAAGGTAGGTGTTGAGATGAGGTTGAATGAGTATATGCTTGAAACATTTCCAAATTTAGAACTTAGACCACCTCTATTTTATAATGGAGCTATTGGTATTCGCTTTAGATTAGGCGTGAACTATGATTGCACTAACATTTATGAAAATTGCTCATATTTAGAAGGCGTTTATAATAGAGCGATTACTTTATTTCAGTCTTTACATGCAACAGAAGATGATATTTATATCGTAGTGGATGTAAATGACTATGCAGACGGTGAAATTTTCAAACACAAATTGAATATCTTTTCTAAGTATGTAAAAGCGAAGTCCGATTTGTTTAAGTTACAGAAAAATACAATCCCTTATATTTTTCCAGAAGACGATGAAGACGGGGTATATAAAACTCATAGATATACTTTGAAATGTAAAGTTTCAGACTTGAAATACATTCCTATGCTAAAAGCAATTTGTAATCAAGATATGGGAATAAAACCGCGTATTTTTCATAGGGTGTATTTCATAAATATTAACAAGAATACTATATTTCACGTTTATGATGATAGGGGTTGTGATGTATTAGCTACCTCTTCTAATACAATTAGAGATATTTATCATACATATAATGATTGGATATTAGAATACGATAGAAATAAAATTGATAAGGTATTTAATTGAATGTAGTCTATTTTAAATGAGGGAAATACCATAGAGGTGTTTCCCTTTTATTAATATGAAAATCAACATTCAAATTTGACAGCGCTTATTATAAAGGTAAAGGGATTTGATGGTAATGTATTGAATTTGGATAGAAACAGAAAAGGGAGATGAATAAATGACGACAATATATTTCGTTCGCCATGCTCACTCTATATATACAAAAGATGAAAGGGTACGTCCCTTATCTGAAAAAGGGCACTTAGATGTAGAGAATGTAACACGCTTATTAAAAGATAAGCATATTGATGTTGTGATTTCTAGTCCGTATAAAAGGGCGATTCAAACGGTACAAGGAATTGCAAATACATATAATGTATCGATACAAATAGAAGAAGATTTACGAGAAAGGTTATTAAGTAAAGAGCCAGTAACAGATTTTAATGATGCGGTCCAAAAGGTGTGGGAAGATTGGGATTTTGCACACGAAGGCGGAGAATCGAATGATGTAGCGCAAAGGCGTGCTGTAATATGTATGCAAAATATATTAAAAAAATATGAAGATAAGAATATTGTAATAGGAACTCATGGGAATATTATGGTATTACTCATGAATTATTTTGATTCAAAATATGATTTTCAATTTTGGAAAACAATTCGTATGCCTGATATATTTAAGTTGAATTTTCATAATGAAGATTTAGTTTCTGCCGAAAGGATAGAGAATACGGGTCATCAGATAAATAATTTGTAAAAGTTTATCAAAAAAAGAGGAAAGAGAGATGTTATTGTAGAAGTATGACTTTGTAACATAAAAAATATATGTTAAAGGAGGCTGTTTACATGTTTGAGAAAGAGAAAGAAGGGCTTATTGAAGTTCACAACGTATATGAAATTGCACCAGCAGATGGAGCAATTATTGGTATGGCAACGGAAGAAGAAATGGAAATTGCTGCTGAACTAGAGCTGCAGTACTATGCCCATTCTCGTTTGCTAGAAGCAAATATTCAGTTAGACGGTTCCTCCTACAAAGAGTTACTTCAGGAGTTCCAGGAGTACGAAAGAAAATCAATGAGCTTTTGGCGATCAATACATAAGCGTTTAGCTGTGCCATGGGCATGGGTATTACGTATTGACGTTGCGAATGGCCCTATATATGTAAGTAATGGGAATTCGTATTACGAAGAAATCGATGATGAAGAAGATTATGAATAGATAAGTAAGGAAGCAGCTTTAGTTGCTTCCTTTTTTTATGCTTGAAATAATTTTTGACAAGCAAAAACGATACACCAAACACCTATACCGAACAGGACAGATGTACTAAGTGAAAATGAGTTTCTTAACCCAATATAGACGATAAATAATAGTAGTGCGGATGCAGGAAATCCATATAATACACCTATAGCAAATTGACTTAATTCTTGTTTGTTCCCGCCTTCGAAAGAAATCCAAAATAGACTTAGTAAACTAACGAGTGGAAGGGCAGCGATAAAGCCGCCTATCGCACTATAATGTTTAGCGACTTCAGTAATAACGCCAATAATAAGTGCAGAAACAATGACTTTAACGAGGAAATGCATATTTTGCCTCCTTCGCTAATAAAGAAAAGGCTTTTTCAATTAATTGTTGTTCTTCTTTTGATAACTGAGATTCTAATATTTTTATCTTTTCTTTATCTAGTAAAGTATGCTTTTCTAATCCTCCAATGCCTTCTTTCGTTAATGTAAGGTTCACAACTCTTTCATCTTGTTTATTTCTTTCTTTCATGATAAATCCTTTTTGAATAAGGCGCTTTACGTGTTCAGACGCTGTGTTATGGGAGAGACTAAGCTCAGTAGCCAATTTTCCAATTGTTATATCTTTCTCACGAGAAATGAGTTGTAAAATACGAATAGCTTGATGAGAAAGGTTGTCTTCATACTCATATCGTAAGTGATAATAAATGCTCTCCCAATGCTGATTGATGTCTTTCATAATGATAAATCCTCCTGTTTTTATATCGTATAATAAGATATATTCGTGAGTATAGAAGTAAAATCCTTTTATTTGGATGGAAAATGTTGAAAAAGTTTATTTTTATTGAAATATAAGGTAATCTATGTGTAAAGGTATACATTTAGCAAGAGAGAGGATGATAGCTGTGAATACATTCAAATGGATGAGTCATGAACAGATGTATGTAGATGAAATACATGTTGAAAAATGTGGTCCTCTTTCAGTCGGCGTATATGGGGGAAATCAAGAAAGTGATGCATATGAAAGAGGAGATGCGGTGCTTGCTTGGTGGGATCCTGAATTACAATTTGAATTTGTTATGATTTTTGATACACACCACAAAACAAAAAATATAAATTATATAGTAGAAGCAATTTCAGAAAGAAAAGAGAAATTAAAAGAGTTATTTTCCTACCCGATACATTTAGCTTTTCATCATACACATATGTACTTATTAGCGTTATTTACAGATGAGTTGTTTATTGAAAAATGTGATCAAGATGATGAGGAACTTGCATGCTTAATTTGTTTACGAAAAGGCGAATTTTTATATTGGCTATCAGTTGGTGATTGTTTCGCATATTTATTCCATTCTGAGAAAACGAAGAATAGTAAAGGGCGATTAAATAAACGGAAAAATTACGAATATATTGGTAGAAAAAATATTTTCGCAGCAAATACACCTTGCTTTACGTCAGGTGTAAGAGGATTAGAAAAAGGAATGAATCACATTGTAATGGCAACGGACGGTATTTTAGAGTGTGATAAACGAAGGTTTGATGATGATCAATCTTTAGTAGAAATATTGCACGACGGAAATAGCTTACAGATTGAGCCAGTATTAACAAATGTACTACAGTGGAAAGGTAGAGACTGTGCCACTATTATTGGATGGTCCATTGATACTGAAAATAAAAGATGCGCTAATTAATATAAAAGGAGTTCAAGGTTTTTACCCTTGAACTCCTTTTTGTTAAGCGATATGGATGTGATATGTTTTCAACCATTCATTTACTTGAAGCATGTATTCCATAGCACTTCTTGCTTCAAAATTGTTAATTTCCTTATTGCTTTCATCGGCAATCGAAAGTAGTGTGGAATGATTAATAAGTGAGAAGATAGGATTATTTTTATTGCTGCACATGTCGAGTGATAAATGACGGATTGTTTGCAGATAATGTGGATCTTGTGAAGTTGGATAAGCGCTTTTTCTTCTATTACGTACATCGTCGGGTAAAGCAGGTTGTAGTGCTCTACGTAAAATGCCTTTTTCAATATTATCAATGCTTTTTATGTTGAAAGGAACGTTCCATAAATATTCAACTAATCGATAATCGCAAAACGGTACGCGAACTTCAAATCCTACAGCCATACTCATACGGTCTTTCCGGTCAAGTAAGAACGGGAGAAATCTCGTTAAAAATAAATAAAACATTTGACGTTGCTTCGCGGATTTTTTACTTTCACCTTCAAGAGTAGGTACTTCAAGTATCGCTTCTTGGAATCGTGTATCAATATAGTTTTCTAAGTTACATTCGTTATTTATTTCATTTAGTAGAAGAGGAGATGTATTTTTCCAATTTGTGAGCCACGGAAACTTATCTACATACAGTAATTCTTCTTGGTGAAACCAAGGATATCCCCCGAATACTTCATCAGCAGATTCTCCAGATAAAGCTACAGTTGCATCTTTTTTCATTTCGCAAAATAGTAAATATAGTGAAGTTTCCATTTCACCAGCACTCGGTAAATCTTTTGCACGGAGGGGAACGAATAAATGATTTGCTAATTCTTCAGCATTCAAAATAATGTCATGATGAGATGTCCCTACATGTTCGGAAACGCGTTTTACCCAAGGAGCGTCTAAACCAGTGCGAGCAAATGTCAGCTCGAAATCTTTTGCGCTATTTACAAAGTCAACGGAATACGTATGAAGTGTTTTATTTTCAGCAGCAAATTCTTTTCCCGCTAGTGCAGTAATACCGCTAGAATCTAATCCTCCTGATAACATACAGACGAGAGGAACATCGGCAATTAATTGTCTTTTTACTGTATCTTGTAAAATAGATAAAATATGTGATGATGTATCTTCAGTACAGTCTGTATGAACTTTACTTTCTAAATTCCAATACTTCGTAACTACTTTTTTATCACGTGTAAATGTTATACAATGTCCAGCACGCACTTCTTGAATATGTTTAAAGACGCCACACCCTGGAGTTCGAAATAAGCCTAATCCAAATATTTCGTTTAGGCCATCCGCATCAATTTCAGCGGGGACAGATGGATGCGCTAATAATGCTTTAATTTCAGACCCGAAAATAATGCTGTCATTTCTTTCTGTGTAAAAGAGTGGCTTTACGCCTAAATGATCACGCGCTAAAAATAATTGTTGCTTCTGATCATCCCATAAGGCAAAAGCGAAAATTCCATTCAAATGTTGTACGCAATCTTCTTTCCATTCTAAATAAGCATGTAGTAACACTTCTGTATCTGAATGCGTTTCAAATGCATGACCACATTTTCGAAGTTGTTCTCTCAGTTCACGGAAATTATAAATTTCTCCATTATAAGTAAGAGCATACGTATAATCACCAGTACGAAATGTCTTCGGCTGCGTCCCGCCTTCTGGATCAATAACAATTAAACGTCGGTGTGCAAAGGCAGCACGAGGTGAAAACCAAAATCCTTCAGCATCAGGACCACGGTGCTGAATACAATTTGCCATCTTTTCTAAAATAACATGTTCATTTGAAAGATCTTTCTTCCAATCTACCCAACCTGTAATTCCACACATACACATCTCATCTCCTAATTTAAAATAGTAGATTAACGAAATAAAATGTACACTAAGTTAAAGAATGACTATATAAATAGTGTACTACATGAATTAAATTGCAGACTTGAGAAAATTTTCTTTGAATGCGTAGTTATGTGAGACAATGGCTTAGAGAAAGTATTCCATAACATACAAAAAATAAAAAAGATGAGAGAAAATTTTTTGTAAGACGTTATATAGGGTGTAAAAGCTTTTACAAAAAAATAAGGGGACTCGCTACATGAAATCAAATGAGAAAAATTTTATAAAAAGATTACAACGGCAAAAAGAAGATGCGCTAGAGTTCGTTGTCGATACATACCTACCACTTATAAAAGGGATCACACACAAAGTTCTTCTTCCAGTTCAAAATGATGGATTAATAGAGGAATGTGTAAATGATATATTTCTTTCCATTTGGAATAACGCAAATAAATTTCATGGAGAGCCAAGTGACTTTAAAAAATGGATTGCGGCGATTGCGAAATTTAAAGCGATTGATTATTACCGAAAAGCAACTAGAAAAGTAGAAATTATTTCAGATGAGTTTCATATTAGTACGGAAAAGTCAGCTGAAGATGAATTAATCGTTATGGAAGATAGGGAAGAATTATTAAAGCTTATTAATCAATTAGAACCGCTAGATCAAAAAGTGTTCATTATGAAATATCTTCTCGGCATGAAAACAGAAGAAATAGGAGAAAAGTTAGGATTAACTCGGGCAGCAATCGATAATCGTGTGTACCGTGGGAAAAAGAAACTACAACAAAATGCTACGAATATTAGTTTTGGAGGTAGTGCCATATGAAAGACATTTATGAATTATTAAATGATATTGATATAGATGAAAAAGAACTTGAGGAAATTGAGGCTTCTGAAATTGAAAAAGAAAAAGTGAAGCGCAATGTAAAACAATCGATACGTACGAAGAAAAAGATGGGAAATTGGAAAAAAGGTGTTGCTGCTGCATCTATTTTAGTAGGATTATCAGTTGCAACGCTTGGTATCGGATTTCCTACATATGCCGGGGGGTTGCCAATTGTAGGTGATATATTCCGATTTTTAGATAATGGTAGAACAGGTCTGTATGAAAATTATAAAGAGTTTTCGACTGAATTGAATATGACGAGGGAGAGTAATGGGGTTAAGGTTACAATTAATGATGTAATTTCTGATGGCAGAACAGTATCTATAACGTATTCACTGGAAAGTGAGCAGGACTTAGGGGATGATCCTATCATATTAGGCGGATTGGATATAATGGACGCTCATGGTAGTTCAGGAAGTGGAAAAATGACTAAAGTTACTGAAAAAAAGTATGTAGGTATGGTAACAACGACGCACCATGATAGTAATAAAAAGGATAAAGTAAACTTTAGATGGAATATAGAGGGAATAGAGATGCCAGATAGGAAAAAATCAATACAAGGTAATTGGAATTTCGCGTTAATTGTAAAATCAGTAGATAGTAAAGAGAGAACAATTGGTGGGAGTTCGGAAAAAGAAGGTATAAAAGCAAATATGGAAAAAGTCGCAATATCGCCAGTTTCATTTATTCTTTATTACAATCAAGAAGTTTCTAAGGATGCGAGGAAAGAATGGGATAGTGTAGATGTTGAATTGACGGTTAAGGATGATTTAGGGAATAATTATCCGGGTGAAGGAAATGGAGGAAGTGGCAACGATCCTTACAATATTCGATGGAGTTCCACATTCCAAAAACTAAACGAAAATGCAACAAAGCTTATCGTGACACCTCGCGTACACTTGCGAGTTCATACACCTGAAAATCATGGTGGAGTGGAGTATGTAAATGGAAAAGAGAAGAAAATTGAAGTGCCGAATAAAGAAGCGAAGAGTAAAGATATTGTTCTAGATGATATCGTAATTGATTTAAAGAAATAGAAGAGCGACTGCCTAAAACCATTAGGCAGTCGCTTTTCGTTAAGAACTAATTACGAGTAACGCATGCGGATGTTGCGTTTTATACTCATCTTTCCAAGGAATATTTAGTTGATCCCACGATTCGCCGCTATCATTGGATTGAAACAAGCCATTGTTATTTAAAGTGTAAAATGTATGTGGTTCTGCTGGATTTGTCGCAAACATCGAAATGACTGTACCGATTGCAGATGGTAGACCTTGCTGTACTTGCTCGAAAGGAGTATCTTTCGTTTTACGATAAATATAAGATTCATAAGGAATACGGTGATGAGCGAGGTCAGCACTTGGTGCGGCAGAAACGAGAATTGTATCGCAATCAGCCGGATCAATAGCCATGCTGTATAAATAATGGTGTTCAAGTCCTTCGCTGCATGATATCCAGCTATTTCCACTGTTATAGCTTTCAAGGTATGCACGATCAGGTCCGCCCATAAATCCGTCACCACATGATGCATAAAGGCGATTTGGAGCGTCAGGGTGCATAAGCAATTGATGAGCATCGATAGGAGCACCAAATTTTTTATCCATCCATGTATGCCCTTTATCATTACTTTGAATAACAGCACCAGCTTCGATTGAAACGTGGATTGTATTAGGATTGTTTGGATCAACTGTAATCCAGCGCACGTGATGAGTAAAAGGTCTAGGCGGGAAAGCCCACGTATAAGAAGATAATAATGATTTCATATTTTTTAGTTCCGTCCACGTTTCACCGCCATTTTCCGAACGGAATAAAGCGCTCGGTTCTGTGCCGACATAAACGACGCCATAGCCGTTAATTTGTTCATTAGAGCTTATCGTAATGGAAGTGATCGAAGAATGTAAAATACCATCTTCTTTAGGAAAATCAAAGTAACGATATGAATCTCCAATCGGTCTCCACGAATCACCACCATTGTCGCTTAACCATAAACCTCGTCCAAATGTTCCGCAATATACGCGATTCTTTTGGAATGGATCAACTGCGATACAAGTAGGCTGCATATTTTGTAATTGATATGAGATTTCATAGTTACCGTATCGTTCTTTTACAACAATAAGTTCACGTTCCATACAGAGAAATAGTCGTTTCAATTCCATAACCTCCTTCAAAATTCTTTCATTAGTAAACAATATGAAGCTGAAAAAGAAGTAGTCTTATTTTTTGTTGAGAAAAAGGACTTGTTTGAAAAATAGCGAAGTGTATAGATAGAGGAAGCGGACGTTTATGGGCGTTAATTCGGGATAAAGATGGGGAGTTTGTTTCATACTAACATATAGATATTGCACTTAAAGGAGTATTCGTATGGGACATTCACATGATCATGGTCATTCTAACAATAAAAAGGCGTTGCTAATTGCTTTCGTATTAACGACAAGTTTTATGATTGCTGAAGTAATTGGGGGAGTTGTAACAAATAGTTTAGCACTTCTATCTGACGCGGGGCATATGTTAAGTGATGCAGTATCTTTAGCGTTAAGTTTACTTGCGTTCAAGCTTGGCGAAAAAACAGCAACAGCTGCGAAAACATACGGGTATAAGCGAGTCGAAATGTTAGCGGCATTATGTAATGGCGTCGTTCTTATAGTCATTTCAGTATACATTTTTATTGAAGCGATTCGCCGTTTTAAAGAACCAGTTGAGATTGCTAGTAATGGGATGCTCATTATTGCTGTACTTGGTCTGCTTATTAATATTTTATCAGCTTGGATATTAATGAGAGGCGGAGATGTGAAAGGTAATTTAAATTTAAGAAGTGCTTTCTTACACGTATTAGGTGATCTATTAGGATCAGTCGGAGCAATTATTGCAGCGCTATGTATTAAATTTTTCGGTTGGACTGCTGCAGATGCGATTGCTAGTATTCTTGTGTCTATTTTAGTCATTATTAGTGGATGGCGTGTAACACGTGATACGGTCCATATATTAATGGAAGGTGCACCGCAGCATATAAATGTTGAAGAGGTAAAAAGTGCATTATTAAATATTACAGTTGTAAAAGAAGTTCATGATTTGCATATATGGTCTGTCACATCTGATTTTCAAGTATTAACTTGCCATTTGATTATTAAAGGTAATGAAACGCAAAGTGTACTAAAAGAGGCTACGGATGTATTAAAGGAGAAATTTCATGTAGAACATGTCACCATTCAAGTAGAGATAGATGGTGAATTTAATCATAGTGAGACAACTTGCAAAGTATGAAAGAAAAAGGATAAGAAAAAGTGTCATAACATTTTTCGCACGACATACATATATATAATGTGGCCACAAATACTTTGTAAGGTAAATATTTCATGAAATTACTTTACTTATAACGAGTCATCTTTTATAATCAAAAGTGGTAATTGATAAAGATTATCATTTTCAATGATCGTGGAAAGGAGTTTTTTAAAAGATGAGTAGTCAACTCCGTTTTGCTGTTGAAAATCGTAAGAGGCATTTAATTGATGAGTTAATTGGAGCAGGTGTGTTTAAAATTCGCGACCGACAATTATACGAGCTGTCTTTAGAGGAATTAGAAAAAGAGTACGAAGATATGGAAGATTATGCAGATATTCAGGCGTAGCTATATAGATTAATAAAAGGTGAGCTGGTTACGATTTTGTGTAACCAGCTCACCTTTTATTATTTCCTAGAAATTATTTTTGATATTTCTTTCATTGGACGGAGCCAGTTTTGAGACATCATTCGTTCTATTTGTTTTTCGTCCTGCTTTTGCAGTGCTTGAATGATGGAGTGATGTTCTTCAATAGATTGACTTGCTGGAACGAAGTTTTGGAAAAACAAGTATTCAAGACGTAAAACGTGAAGTTGCATATTTTCTAGAAAGGGTTCAATGTATTGGTTTTTAGCAATAGAAGAAATTGTATTGTGAAATTGTATATCGAGTTGTAAAGCTTGTTTTGCGTTTTTCTTCTCTATAGAGCGCTGAAAATCATCATTTATTTCAGAAAGTAGTTTCAGATCAGCGTCCGTAATGTTTTGAAGTGCTTGCTTTCCTATAATAGAGTGAAGACCAGCCATCGTTTCATAAATGATAGGAATGTCGTCTAACTTAATAGGAGCAATTTTTGTTTTTTGCCCAGGTACCATTTCCACTAATCCAGAAAGTTCTAATATTTGTAGTGCTTCCCTTACAGGTGTTCTACTTACTCCTAGTGCTTCAGCTAATTCGCCATCATTAACTTTTTCATTAGGCTGCAGTACACCTTCAATAATCCAATCTTGTAATTGATTTAAAACGAGTGATTTCGCCGAAACTCTTCCTTGTTTTTTATAATTTTGAGGGATAGGCATAGTGAATTCAATCCTTTCATTGTATATTTTCTTTTTTCTCATGAACAAGCTTTAATTTCGGTTTCCCTTCATCCGGTTTTTGGCTTAAGATGAGCACCATTACAATGACACAAAAAGCCCCTAATAACTGAAAAGATTGAAACGGTACATGTAATATAAGTACGGAAGAAATAATAGCTGCAAGTGGTTCAGTACAACCGAATAATGTCGTCTCTTTCGGTGTCAAGTATCGTATGCTGTCTAAGTATAAATAAAATGCAATAAGTGTCCCGAAAATGACGACAAATGTGATGAGAGGTAGAGTACTTAGTTTTACATATTTCATAGTTGATAATAAAATGAATTCTTTCGTAGAAATAAAGTGTACAATCGTTACACCAATACCTCCAATAATCATGCCCCATCCAACGATAACAGAGGAAGACCATCTTTCTAGTAATCCCTTTGAATATAAACTATAAAAAGCGAGAGATAATCCAGATAAAATACCCCAAATAATAGCTGGTGTAGAAACAGCTAAGTTATGAACCGATCCGTTTGTTAGTAAGAGAAAAGTGCCTACTAATGAAAGGGCAATTGAAATGAAATCAATTTTTGATGGACGAACGTTCCATTTGAAAAGTAAGTATACAGTAATAAATATAGGAGCTAAATATTGCAATAATGTTGCGACGGCGGCATTTCCTTCTTTAATAGAAGCAAAGTACGTGTACTGTACAGCAAGCATACCGAATAGGCCAAACAATATCATTTTAGTAGCATCAGATCTTTGTTTCCATATGCCGAATATTTCTTTTCTGTTCGTCCCAAATGATGAAATAATGAGCAAGATAACGCCCGATATAAGCAATCGGATTGTAACTAACCATTCAGTAGAAACTTGCTCATATTGAAAAAGTTGTTGTGCAGCTGTTCCGGACAATCCCCATAAACAAGCACCAATTACAACCATAATGATTCCTTTTAAACGATTTGGATCCATAATGTATATAGTCTCCTTTCAAAAAAATATATTGTATGCAATATGCAATATATCACGGAGTGCATAAAAAATAAACTGAAATTTCTTTCTTAATGTAAAGTTGTTATTTAAATTAAAGAAAGTTTGTTAATTAAGAGAACGATAAAATAAAAAAGGCTTCTGTTTATGGAAGCCTTTTTATTTTAGATTATGAAGTGTAAGTAAAAGCCGGAATAGGGTCAACAAATGTATTCCAGTTTTGTTCCATTTCCTTTTCTGTTAATAGACAATCATCTAATGATTGTTCAATCACAGAACGATTCATATCAATACCGATAAATACGAGCTCAGTTATTCGATCACCATATCGCTCGTCCCAGTTTTTCAATACTTCGGGTTCTTCTGTAATAATTTGATTTCTTTCAGTTTCAGGTAATGCCGCTATCCATTCACCGGCTCCTTGAATTGTAATAGAGGAACCTGCTTGAGATAGAAGCCCTATCATATTATTACGAGATGCGAGCCAGAAAAAGCCTTTCGCTCTTACAACATCTACAGGCCATTTTTTTAGCCAATTCATAAGGCGTTCAGGATGGAAAGGGGATTTACGACGGTACACAAAGGAATTGATACTATATTCTTCAGTTTCGGGTGTGTGATGTTCACTATTTAGTTCTTGCATCCAGCCCGCCGATTGACTCGCTTCCTCATAATTGAATAAATTTGTATTTAAAATTTCTTGCAATGGTACGTTGCTAAATGAAGCTTCAATAATTTTTGCACCGGGATTTAATTTTTGTAATAAATGATGAAGTTCTATCCTATCTTCTTTTTCTATTAAATCAATTTTATTAAGAATAATGACATTCGCAAATTCAATTTGGTCTATTAGTAAATCAATAACTTCTCGAGTATCATTTTCATCGATAGCCTGTTTACGGTCTAATAAACTTTCACCATCTGCAAAATCATCCCAAAATGTATTTGCATCTACAACTGTAACCATCGTATCGAGGCGACAATTTTTCGTTAAATCGATATGAAGTACTTCGTCAGTATAAGTAAATGTTTGGGCAACTGGAATCGGCTCACTTATACCTGAAGATTCAATAACTATATAGTCAATATCATCGTTTTCAACAAGCCGACTCACTTCTATCATTAAATCTTCTCGTAGTGTACAGCAGATACAACCATTTTGAATTTCTACTAATTTCTCTTCCGTACGTGAAAATCCACCTTTTTTTATAAGTGACGCATCAATGTTTAGTTCACTCATATCATTAACGATAACAGCTACTTTTAAGTTGCTCTTATTAGCCAAAATATGATGTAGTAGAGTGGTTTTTCCAGCTCCTAGAAAACCACTTAATACAGTGATAGGTACTTTTTTCATAAAATGATCTCTCCTTTAAATCGTAATGATTACGTTTTATATTAAGGGATAAAAAAGAAAAAATCAATAATAAATCATAATGATTACGATTTAAGAATAGGAATAAACTATCAAATTTGTGCTGTAGTAGTGTAGGGCATTTGGACAAGTATACGGTCTAATATGAATAGAGTGGGGGGATCATGTTGGTTTTTAATAGAGCTTCAAAAGAATTAATAGGAATAGCCCTTATTGCTATTTTTCTTTTTTTATTATTTTTCGTAGATTTTACAAGTTTAGCAAATTTGCATAAAAGTATGCCAAAAGAATGGTTGAATGTGAATACGGTGTTTTTAAGTATTATATTTGAAGCAATACCTTTTATTTTATTAGGGGTAATTGTTTCTTCTCTCATTCAAGTGTTTGTGACGGAAGATATGATTCAAAAAGTAATGCCGAAATCACAGATTGTTGCAATGATTCCAGCGGTATTTGTCGGAATCATTTTTCCGATGTGTGAATGTGTCATTATACCAATCGTAAGAAGACTTATTCAAAAAGGACTCCCTCTTCATGTTGGAATTGTAATATTATTGAGTGCACCAATTATGAATCCGATTGTTCTTTTATCTACCGTATATGCATTTCAAAAAAATGATGTAGTTGTATATGCACGCTTTGGGATAACAATTTGTGCGGCGCTATTAGTAGGGCTAATTGTGTATTATTTCTATCGTGGG
The DNA here is from genome assembly GCF_058791995.1 of Bacillus sp. EB106-04-02-XG92. Taxonomy (NCBI): domain Bacteria; kingdom Bacillati; phylum Bacillota; class Bacilli; order Caryophanales; family Bacillaceae; genus Bacillus; species Bacillus sp. EB106-04-02-XG92. The sequence continues at coordinate 225,669 of NZ_JBYTEA010000005.1, read as the reverse complement.
AAAAATATTTTAAAAGATATAGAGGATCCGGTTCAGAAAAAAGAAAAAAAGGGCTGGGGGAATGTCGTGAATCACACTGTAGATGAGTTTTTTGATACGGGTAAATATTTGTTGATTGGTGCTTTTTTTGCGAGTGTATTTCAAACGTTTTTTGATCGAAATGTACTTGATACAGTGGCGCATAATGAAGTGATTTCCCCAATTATTATGATGGGATTGGGTTATGTTTTATCAATTTGCTCAGCAGCCGATGCATTTATAGCAGCATCTTTTGGACATGTTTTCTCTGTAAAAGCACTTCTCGCATTTCTTGTGTTTGGACCTATGCTTGATATGAAAAATACATTGATGCTATTTGCTTATTTTCAAAGGAGATTTGTATTCTTTTTGATTGGAATTATTATTTTATCGGTGTACACAATCGTGCAAATTACAACGTTATAGGAGGTGGGAGAAAGTGGAGGAACAGGAACAGAAAGCTTATCATCGCTATATTCGTGGCATTATTTTAATTGGTTTAGCAATGCTCTTATTTAAACTATTTGTAACAGGGAATATTTATAATTTTATCGCTCCAAAAATGATTAAATTTACGTATATAGCTTTTGTAGTGATTTTACTTCTTGGTTCTTTACAAGTTTGGAGAGATGGGAGAGAAAAACAGGATGATTGTAATTGTTGTAAGCATCATACAGCATTAAAATCAGGGATGAAAAGTTTCTTTGTATATGTTGTATTTGTTGTTCCGATTATTAGTGCTTTTCTATTTGGAAGTGTAACAATTGACGGAAGTTTAGCGGGAAAAAGGGGTATGACTCAAAGTGTACAGGCAAGAAGTATGGAAAAGAACGAAAAAGAGGGAATACAGGCAAATTCTAATTGGAAAGAAATATTAGTTGATCAAGATGAAACCTCGAATTTAAAAGTGACAGATCAAGTGGAAGAGCAATTAGAAAAAAGTATGTTAGGACAACGAAAAATACAAGTAGAGGATAAGGATTATGTTCAAACAATGAGTATAATTGGCCAAGATGTAAAAGGGTTTAAAGGGAAAGAAATTACATTCTCAGGGTTTATCTATAATGATAAGGATGTGACGGGTGATAAAGCGGTAGTGGCGCGATACGGCATAACTTGTTGTATTGCGGATGCATCTGTCTGGGGGATGATTGTTGCAGGGGAAAACGTAAAAAAGCTCCCACAGGAAACATGGGTGAAAATAACAGGTTTGTTGGACGAAACGACATATAAAGGAACGCTATTTCCACTCGTAAAAGTAAACAAAGTGGAGAAAATCAATAAGCCAACAGACCCATATGTATATGATGCTTTACCCCAATAAAAAAGAATAAATTCTTCATATTTTCATGAAATAGAATCATAATCATGACGATAAAAAAATAAAGATAAGAGTAATTTGGTTTGTTAAAAATATGTGTAGAAGGAGATACGCGATGAACTGGGTTACTCATAAACCAACATTTGAATTTGATAATTATAGTCCATTTATTCGTGCGAATACTGCGTGGATTGGGCATTTAGAGTTCGCATATGATTTAGTAAGATTTGAAAAGCCGGAAATATTAGTTGAGCTAGGCACACATTTAGGCGCTTCTTTTTTCAGTTTTTGTCAAGGGGTAAAAGATGGAGGGTTACCTACAAAATGTTTTGCTGTAGATACTTGGACAGGAGATGGGCATACAGGTCCATATGGAGAAGGTGTTTTTCAAATCGTAGATAAAGTGGTGAAAATGAGCTATCCTAGTATAGGTAATTTAATTCGATCTACTTTTGATGAGGCTGTGGATCAGTTTCAAGATGGAACGATAAATTTGTTGCATATTGATGGCTACCATACGTATGAAGCAGTTTCTCATGATTATAAAACATGGTTACCGAAACTTGCGAATAACGGTATCGTGTTATTTCATGATATTGAGGTGAAAAACCGAAACTTCGGCGTGTATAAATTTTGGGATGAGGTCAAGGCGAAGTACCCTCATTTTCAGTTTGAACATTCATATGGACTCGGAGTATTATTTCCGAAAGGTTGTAGCGATCAGTTTGTGGAAATACTTAAAAATAAAGAAGAAATACAAAATATGTATAAATAAAAGTGGAGCATGCATCATTTTAATGATGTGTGCTTTTTTTGTGGGAAAAATGTAAGTGTTTAAAAGGTGAGGATAATAGTAAAAAGTTTTGTTGTGGCAAATATTAAAAAAGTTATTCTTGGATGGTTCTATATAAAAATGTAACATTTTTTATATTTTCCATTGCGAAAAGTAACATCTACTTTTACAATAGAAAAGGTGTTATATTATACTGGAAAAATAAATCGAAATAATATGAAAATTTTGTTTTGTCTTCGCTAATTGTATATCACATACATGTAAGACGACACACGTCATGTTATCGACTTGTAAGGAGAGAAAAAAATGAAAAGTGTAAGATTACCATCGATGCTAGAAATCATAGTTCTTTTATTACTATTTCTTGCTGTTGTCTTTTCCTTCCAAACGATTTTTGATCTCCCAATTCAATTAGCGCTATTTATTTCATGGTTTTTAGTAATTGCGCTTGGATTAAGATTAGGATTTCGTTATCAAGAATTGCAAGATGCAATTACGAAAGGAATTTCTAACGGATTAGAAGCAATACTGATTTTAGTTGCAGTAGGTGCTTTAATTGGAACGTGGATTGCTGGTGGCGTTGTACCAACATTAATCTATTATGGATTAGAGTTTATCCACCCTAGCATATTCCTATTAGCAACATTAATTATTTGTTCGATAACTTCTATCGCGACAGGAACATCATGGGGAACAGTAGGAACAGCAGGTATTGCTATGATGGCGATTGGTGAAGGGCTTGGATTACCACTTCCGCTTGTTGCTGGTGCAGTTCTTTCAGGAGCTTATTTCGGCGACAAATTATCACCACTTTCTGATAGTACAGTTCTTGCAGCTTCTATGGCGAAAGTAGATGTTATTGCTCACGTTCGAGCTATGCTCGTATTAGATGTTCCGGCTTATATTATTACTAGCATTATGTTTACTGTAGCTGGTTGGATGTATGGCGGCGATAATGTAGATTTGAATCGAGTAGAGTTTTTAAAAGAAGCTTTATTAAAGCAATTTGATATTAAAATATGGATGCTTGTTCCGGCGGTCATTGTTATCGTACTATTAGCGATGAAGAAACCGTCTATGCCAACAATTGCAATGGGAGCTTTAATTGGTGCGATTTGGGCAACTCTTTTCCAAGGAATGAACTTTGGAGAGGCGATCGGAACAGCGTATAACGGATTCTCAATTCAATCTGGTGTCGAGTTTGTTGACAAGTTATTAAACCGTGGTGGAATTGACGGTATGCTTGGATCAGTAGCCGTTATTATTTTCGGTTTAGGATTTGGTGGATTACTTGAAAAACTAGGTGTTTTAAAAGTAATCGTATCAAAATTTGAGAAGAAATTAAATTCTGCAGGTAATGTAACATTGTCTACATTAATCGTGGCATTCTTAGCGAATATATTTGGTTGTGCGATGTACGTATCACTAATTTTAACACCGAAAATTATGGAAGATAGCTATGATAAATTAAAAATAGACCGACGTGTATTAGCACGTAACTCAGAAGTAGGTGGAACGTTAACTTCAGGTATGGTTCCATGGTCTGACAATGGTATTTTTATGGCTGGTATTTTAGGTGTAGCAACGTTCTCATATGTTCCATTTATGTGGTTAAGCTTCGTATCGTTAATTTTAGCAGTTATTTACGGATATACAGGCAAATTCATCTGGTATGTAGATGATGCCGATAAAGGAAAGCAAGCATCATAAAATAAAAAAATCACCTTCTACAATATGTAGAAGGTGATTTTTTTATTTTGTAATAGCATTTGCTGAAGTAATTTCATTCTCATATTTAGCAATTTTTTGTTGTATCTTTTTTAAGTTTTTTTCAGTGTCTTGAATGAGCTGTAAGACATTTGTCTCCTGTTGTTTCATTAATTCCAACCGTTGAAAGATGGTGGATTCTCCATCCATAGACCAGTCGATAAATTGTTTTATTTTTTGAATTGGCATACCAGTGTTTTTTAAACACAAAATCATCTCTAAATATTTCAGTGCTTCTTCATCAAAAACTCGATCTCCTTTTTCGTTTCTTTGCAGAAAAGGGAACAGTCCTTGTTTATCGTAATAACGTATTTGAGAAATTGTTAAGTGTTGCATTTTGGCGACTTGTCCAATTGTATAATACATATCATTCATCCTTTTATTACCAAGGTATAATGCCATCTTTATTTAGTATTTTACCATTATAGTTTGTTTCACTTAATGCATATTTAATAATAATTTTAGCACTTTCAGTGGTTGTATGGCCACCGGGGGAATTTCCATTAAGATCCGTAGTTGTAAAACCAGGAGTTACCCCAAATACTTCTGGACCGTTAGTAGCAAATTCTTTACTAAAAGCTAATGTTAAAGCATTAATAGCTGTTTTTGAAGAATTATATCCTAGTGTATTAATTGGATGTGTTTCACCATTAGCAAACATTGTTAGTGAGGCCATGTCAGTTGTTACATTTATTATTTTACTGTTGCTTGAATTCTTTAATAATGGTAAAAAGGCTTGCATCATTTGGAAAGTTCCAAAAAAATTAACTTCAAATCCTTGGCGTAAAGTTTCAATATTTAATTCACTAGGTAGCATATTGAAGTCTAGCGCTATGCCTGCGTTATTAATTAATAAATGTAAGTGATCAGTCGTTTCGTAAATTTTCTTTGTTGCTTCTTGAATGGATTGTGAATTTGAAATATCTACTTGAATATAGGAAACGTTTGAAACATTTAAAGATTCTACGGCTTGTTGTCCAAGTTGTTCATTACGAGCACCTAAAAATACATGATAATCTTTTTCTGTTAATTGACGAACAAGTTCATATCCAATTCCTTTATTCGCACCTGTTATAAAAGCATATTTTTTCATATTGAATTCCTCCAGTATTGTTATAGTAGGTTACAAAGGAAAGGATACAGCCTAAACTTAAGTTTAGGTCAAGAGGAATTTTTAAAAATAAATATAGAATATTTACATATATGAGTGAGAATTCTTATCATTTAAGGGGGAAGTCTGTTATTATAAGAGATGTAGGTATTTTATTTTCAAGGGGATGAAAAAATGGAGTACAGAATTGAAAGAGATACAATAGGAGAAATAAAAGTTCCAGCTGATAAATTATGGGCAGCACAAACACAACGCAGTAAAGAAAACTTCCCGATTGGAACAGAGCAAATGCCACTTGAAATTGTAAAAGCATTTGCCATTTTAAAAAAGAGTGCAGCACTTAGTAATCAAAAATTAGGAAAGCTATCAGAAGAAAAAGCAGAAGCAATTGTGACAGCAGCTGACGAAGTGATTGCAGGAAAATGGAATGAACATTTTCCGCTTGTCGTATGGCAAACAGGTAGTGGTACTCAGTCAAACATGAATGTGAATGAAGTAATTGCAAATCGTGGGAATCAAATTTTGAAAGAGAAGGGAACTGACGTACATATTCATCCGAATGATGATGTGAACATGTCCCAAAGTTCAAATGATACATTTCCAACAGCGCTTCATGTAGCATGTGTAATTGCGGTAGAAAATCACGTCTTACCAGCAATTACGAAATTAAAAGAAACGCTAGCAGAAAAAGTAACTGCATTTGAACATATTATAAAAATTGGTCGTACACACTTACAAGATGCAACACCGTTAACATTAGGACAAGAAATTAGCGGATGGCACCGTATGCTTGAAAAAACAGAGCGTATGATTGCTGAGAGTAATACATATATGAAAGAGCTTGCAATTGGTGGTACTGCAGTTGGAACAGGTATTAATGCTCATCCTAAATTTGGTGAGATGGTGTCAGAGGAAATTAGCCAATTTACAGGTAAGCAATTTATTTCTGCACCAAATAAGTTTCATGCATTAACGAGCCATGATGAAGTTGTATATACGCATGGCGCATTAAAAGCATTAGCAGCTGATTTAATGAAAATCGCTAACGATGTACGCTGGCTAGCAAGCGGTCCACGTAGTGGTCTAGGAGAAATTATTATTCCCGCAAATGAGCCAGGAAGCTCTATTATGCCAGGTAAAGTAAATCCAACGCAAAGTGAAGCGTTAACGATGGTTGTAGCACAAGTAATGGGAAATGATGCAACAATCGGATTTGCTGCGAGTCAAGGTAATTTTGAGTTGAACGTATTTAAACCTGTTATTGCGTATAACTTCTTACAATCCGCTCACTTATTAGCAGACGCAATTGTATCGTTTAATGATAATTGTGCAGTTGGTATTGAAGCTGATGAAGAAGTAATTAAAGAGAATGTGAATCGTTCATTAATGCTTGTTACAGCATTAAACCCGCATATTGGATATGAAAATGCAGCGAAAATTGCGAAGCATGCTCATAAAGAAGGGTTAACTTTAAAAGAAGCAGCACTACAATCTGGACTACTAACAGAAGAGCAATTTGATGAAATTGTAGATCCGAAAAAAATGATTGCTCCGAAAGAGTAATAAAAAGAGCCGAGATTCTTCGTTTAGAATCTTGGCTTTTTTAATATGTATTTTTTCTATTTGTATTACTGTAAGTACCAAAATATATTATTTGTTAGCAGGCATATTCAATACTTTCATATGCGGACAGTTTTCTTTTAAGACTGAAATGAACTATTTTTCATCTTGGGGTATAAAAACAGTTACTGAGTCAAATAAATTGTAATGGATTTCTAATTGCTGTCTAGTCCATCTTTTTGAATGAAGTTTTTTACCAGAGTATTTAATGTGGCGAATGTCTTCAAATGGAATTTCAGTATGAAATATGAAACCATGTTTTACAATAAGAGAGGAAGCAGTTATATGGTAGTGAGAAAAATAGAAGGAAGAAAGATTTACGACATTTAGCAGCATCATGAGAGTGAAAAAAATTATGATAAATAATGAAATGAAAATGACGTGAAACGGATTTTTTTTCGCTTTAAATTTCAAGTTAGTCACCTCGGTATACGTGTTCTTTAACTAAAATGAATCATAATATTGTGATAAAACGTGTTGATATGCAGAATTGCATATTCCTTCGACTTATTATTCATGTAAAATTTTTTGATGGAATAAATTCAAAAGAAGTTTTGTAATAGTGGAGTGGCATGAAGTGGCTTATAAAAATAGAAAGGTAGCGTTAGTCATAATTAGTTGTATGACGGTTATGGGTAGTTGTGCAAATAAATTTGTTGAGGATGGAAATCGAAAGCATATATTTGTACAGGTAAGTAAGGCTTTAGTCGAGGTTATAAAGAGAATATATAATGGATAAAAGGTGTTTCCATATACGGAATTACCTTTTTTGTAGTTAAAATTGAATGCTGAAGTTTTGGAATGAGTGAATACCAGTTCTCTGTAGAACGAGGTTGTTGTCACTCAAATATTGAATAGCGTATTTTATTTCTTTTAGTACCTAGTCCAGTATCGATAAGGAGTGCGATAGTATCACCTACAAGTGAGAAGGAATGTACTTTCTCCCAATGTCCATATTCACTAATTGCATAAGTATTTTAGGTAATTTGTTTAACAGTAAACAAAGAATCTTGCAGAATAATCATATTTTGTTTCACATCCTATCTTCAATTCATGTATAAGTACATTTGCTCTTCGTTGCTTTAAGTCCTTTTAAAAGATTGTTTAATAGACGTTTTTATAAAAGTTTGTAAAATGGGTAAACGAAATGTTGAAATGTTTATTTATGGTGTGTTAAGATGATGAAGTGATAGTAAACGTTATTGGAATTTGTTTGTTTTAAAACAGACATTTTAAAGGAGTGTTTAGTATGAGTGATATTTCAGAGAAGTTTTGGGATGCTTCGGTTGAGGAATTGAAGAAAGGGTATGTATTTGAAGCGGAAGCAGAGGAGTATATTTGTTTAGCTTGTGGAGAAGCGTTTATTAAGGGTGTAATTTATCAAGATAATCAAGTTTTGTATGACGCAGAGAAGTTTGTACAATTGCATGTGCAAAATGAACATACGTCTATGTTTGATTATTTATTAGATCTTGATAAGAAGTATACTGGTTTAACAGATTTGCAAAAGAAAATGGTTCAGTTTTTCCATATGGGGCTGAATGATAAAGAGATTGTAAAAGAGATGGATGGCGGAAGTACTTCAACCATTCGAAATCATCGATTTACACTTCGAGAGAAAATGAAACAAGCAAAAGTGTTTTTAGCGTTAATGGAACTTTCAGAAGAAAAAGCAAAAGTACAAACGAAATTTGTACCGATTCATAGAACCGCAACGATGGTAGATGATCGCTACAATATTACGGAAGAAGAAAATGATGAAGTATTAAAAGCACATTTTACAGATGGATTAGATGGACCACTTTCTAAATTTCCGAAAAAGCAAAAGCGTAAATTAATTATATTACGCCATTTAGTGACGAAGTTTGATAGTAATAAAAAGTACACTGAAAAAGAAGTAAATACGATCATAGAAAGTGTTTACCCAGATTTTGTAACTTTAAGAAGATATTTAATCGAATATGGATTTTTAGATAGAACAGCTGATGGAAGCCAATATTGGGTGAAGTTATAATCATATGGAAAAGAAAATGAATAGAAGCACATTATTATAACAACTATACAAAGAGATAGAAGTTGAAAACAGATTTTTAATAAAAGGAGAAATGAAATTTGAAACCACCTACAGATAACAATAAAGAAGGTGCGGAGTCACAAAAGCTAGAAAGTGAGAGTAAACCGATTTGGAAATCAATGTCCATGTTTTTAGTACCGTTACTATTAAGTAATGTACTACAATCAATCGGCCAATTATTCGGTATGGTAGTAGTAGGAAGATGGCTTGGAGTGAATGATTTAGCAGCCATATCAGCATTCTTCCCGCTATTTTTCTTACTCGTTTCATTTGTAATTGGTATTGGTTCAGGTAGTTCGATTTTAATTGGTCAGGCGTTTGGAGCTAAAAACGAAGATCGTTTAAAAGCGATCGTTGGTACGACACTGACATTTACCTTTATTATTGGAGTTGTGTTGGCGATACTAGGTAGCATTTTTGCGATGGATATTATGCGCCTTATGGGGACGCCAGAAAATATTATTGATATAAGTGTTCATTATGCGCGTATTCTATTTATATCGATGCCAATCTTATTTTTATATTTCGCATATACAACATTTATGAGAGGTACAGGAGATTCTAAAACGCCATTTTACTTTTTAATTGTAAGTACAGCGCTAAATATGATCTTATTACCGATTCTTATTTTTGGATGGTTAGGAGCTCCGAAATTAGATGTGTATGGAGCAGCCTATGCTTCTGTTATATCTACAGTTATTACGTTTATTGTCATGTTAGTGTATTTAAAGAAGAAAAATCACCCGCTACAATTAGATAGTGCGGTAAGAAAATATCTTCGCATGGATGGGGAGTTATTAAAGCTATTGCTACGACTCGGAATTCCAGCGAGTATTAATATGATATTAGTTTCATTATCTGAAATTGCGGTAATCGCGTTTGTAAACCGTTACGGTTCGGATGCAACAGCAGCATATGGCGTCGTGAACCAAGTTGCAAGTTATGTACAAATGCCAGCCGTTAGCCTTGGTATTACAGTTTCTATTTTTGCAGCGCAATCAATTGGTGCAAATCAATTCGATCGACTGCAGAAAGTTGTGAAGGCCGGAATTATTATGAACTACGTCATCGGTGGTGTGCTAATCTCTCTTATTTACTTATTCTCAAGAGACATTCTAGCACTATTTTTAACGAGTCAAACTACTATTGAAATTGCTCACAGCCTCGTTATGATTACGTTATGGAGTTATTTAATTTTCGGTCATGCGCAAATTATTAGTGCGACAATGCGAGCAAGCGGTACAGTATTATGGCCAACTGTTATTGGCGTCGTATCAATTTGGCTTGTTGAAGTACCTGTAGCATATTATCTTTCTTACCATACAAGTCTTGGTATAGAAGGGATATGGATTGGATACCCAGCAGCATTTATTGTCAGCTTAATTTTACAGTATGCATATTATAAGCTTTCATGGCAGAAGAAACGAATTACACGATTAGTGAGTTAAATCATGCAAATGTCCCTAAGTTATTATACTTAGGGACATTTTTTTGTAAGTGTATGTTTATAAATAGCTTTTTAAAGTGATATCAAAATGTTGTCTAATGAGTTTGTTATCACTCATATAAAACTCCCACGCTTTTTCAGGTTCACCGATAATTTCAAAAGATTCTTCTGTAATATATAGAGCGCAATTATCCTCTAGTGCAATGCCTTCTATATTACCTTGATGATTTTGTAAAAAGGAATGGAAGGCGTTCATTCTATTTAATTGATTATAATGTGGACAAAACCTTTTGTTCACAATCCCCCAGCCGTTGCTCTCTATATAACCAGAGCCTTCATAATCTGATCGAATGCTAGATGTGAACCAGCACATAGCACCAGCGCTACATCCTGCAATGAGCGTTCCTTGCTCAAGAGCCAATAGTAATTTTTCATCGAGTTTATGTTCTTTCCATTCTGTAATCATTTGAATATAGTTCCCGCCACCGAGATAAATTAAATCAGCAGACTGAATCATTTCGTCTATTTCATATTTAGAAGGTGTATCGGCTATAGTACGTAAAATTTGTACTTTACAGTGTAACTGTTTTTCGAACGTGTCTAAAAAATTTTTTATATAGCTTTCATCATCATGACTAGCTGTAGGAATGAATAATACTTTTGGATACAGTTTATTTGTTAATTCTATAAGTCGCTCATTAATAGGCGAGTGATTTGAATCTTGTAAATCACCGCCACCAATGACAGCTAATTTCATAGTAAAGCACCACCTAATCATTTTCGTTATATAAAAATTCGATAGAAGAGAGTTACATTCCTTCTGTGATGTAATGATTAAGTAGAAAATATAGTTTAAATATATCGGAATAGTAAAGCAAAGGCTGGTTACATTGAGAAATGAATTAGAGACAATTTCCCCCGCAATTACGAGAAATAAGCCCCCACCATAAAACTCAGAAAATGCATAGAAATTAGGTGGGGGATCAACTGCCCGTAAAAGCCCGATTGTTGAGGCTAATAATCAGTGGGGATAAACAAAACTCCCACTGATTAAAGTTTCACTTTATCAATATATAATACTTCATACTATTGTTTCAAAATATGGAAACAATATGTTTAAATGGATATAAAGAAGCATGTATTCATATGGAATGAGTGTTTATCCTTTAAAAGGAATCGGAAATAATAGAGTTTTTACTTTTAATAGGAACTTGTATTACAATATGGTAAAATTATTTCAATATATTTATTTAATATAAAAATACAAAGAGGGAGCGTGAAAAAAGTGGATTTTCGATTCGAATTTACAACGAAGGTGAAAGAGTACTTGGATGATGAGAAGGATGAAAAAATAATAAAAGATGGACATAGAGATATCATTTTTCAGTATTTATATCCGCTAGAGAGTGAAATTGGTATTTATAAAAATCCTAACTTTACTTTTTTTGCATCAGGAAGACGCTCGCATATCGTATTAGAAAACATTGAATTTAAAACAGAGGTAAATGTAAAAAGTAACATCATTGAAATTACAAAAATAGTGGATAATGTCGTTATCCCGTTAGATACTATCGTAGCGAAAGATCGGGAATTGTTTGCACTTGGGCGTAATGAGAAGTTTAGTGTACAAATATTAGAGCAGTATCTCTTTGAGACATTTGGAGAGAAGTTAGGTTTACAATGATTGGAATGGAGTAGTGAATTTTAGTGTATATCATTTGCGTTTGACCTTTCGTTTAATTTATACTACAATTCGTAGTGTGAAAGGAGCCGTACAATGTTTACTCAAAACTATAAGCTAAATGAGCAAGGGTTAAATCATTTCTTTGGACCGCTTGAAGCGAAAATTATGGAGATTGTTTGGTCTAGCGAAGGGATTACGATTAAAGAAGTGCAGCAGAAATTAAGTGAAGAATCACCTGTGAATTTTAATACTGTTATGACAGTTATGAACAGGTTAGTGGAGAAATTACACTTAGAAAAACAGACTGTGAAAAGAAGTGGCATATATCGTGCTGTACAAACAAAAGAAGAATTCTTATCCAATCAAACGAAGAAAATGACACAGGAGTTGATGGGGGAGTTTGGAGATTTAGTTGTAAATCATATGCTAGATGAGTTAGAACAGGCCGATCCGATTTTAATAAAAAAATTAGAAGATAAATTGAGTCAGTTGAAAAAAGAGGATCAATAAAATGAAATGGCAAATGCGTAAAATCGTACTGTTAGCAGTTATTGTTAGTACCCTCTTTTTCAGTATGTTAGTGTATTATGTTACATATCCATTTCTGTTTCAAAATAAGGCGTTCTTTCTTTCGAATTTTTGCTTGTTCCAGTTAGAACAACATATGAAGGAATTATCGCTCATTCGTATTATAATTACTGGATTTTTACTACTTACTGTATTCATCGTGTGCAAAAGAATTTGGCGACAATTTTTCTATAGTAAAAAGTTACAAAAAGTACTTATCCCTTTTAATCGAAAAGGAAAGCAAATATATATATTGCCGACCGAGGAAGTTGCGGCATTTACAATTGGGTTATTTCTTCCGAAAATTGTCATGTCAGAAGGGATGCTGCAAACATTTTCAGATGAAGAAATGGATGCGATTATTTTTCATGAAGAATATCATCAAACGAATCGAGATCCATTAAAATTATTTTGTTTTACGTTATTAGCAGAGGGAATGATATATATCCCAATATTAAAAGGGCTATTGCAGCGTTATCATGTGTATCAGGAGTTAGCTGCAGATAAGTATGCAATGCGGAAAATGAAATCTAAATTCGAGTTAGGCAGTGCATTATTAAAATTAATTAAAATAAAGACGATGGAAAATCGATGTGTTACAGCTTCATTTGCAAAAACAGCAATAAATTTACGAATCGAGCAAGTGCTAAATGAAAAAATTGTTAAGCTTACGATTCCGTTACATACGAATTCGGTATATATAACATTAGGTCTATTCTGTATGTCGGTTGTACTTATTGTCGGAGAGTGCATATAGCCTCTTTTTTTACGAATCAACACTACTCAATGTAGTGTTTTAGGGGGAATAAAATGAATGCAGCAGATTTAACGATTTGGCTTGTAGCCGGAGCAGGGGTGTTGTCATTTATATCACCATGTTCTTTACCGCTATATCCATCTTATTTATCATATATTACAGGTGTGTCTATTCAAGATTTAAAAGAAAATCGTGGAATGATGCAAAAATCAGCGATTATGCATACCGTATTTTTTGTGATTGGATTTTCGGTTATATTTTATGCGTTAGGGTTATCGGTAAGCTGGATTGGAATAACATTTTCATCTAACCAAAAATTGATTCAACAAATTGGTGGGATTTTTATTATTTTGATGGGATTGTTTATGACAGGCTTGTTTCAACCTAAGTGGCTCATGGCAGAGAAAAAAGTGCAGTATAGAAGTAAATCGACTGGGTATATTCGCTCTATTATAGTCGGTATGACATATGCAGCAGGGTGGACACCATGTATTGGGCCGATATTCTCAGCTGTACTCATGCTTGGTGCGACGAATCCTGAAGGAGCACTACTTTATATTACCGCATATACTCTTGGGTTCGCGGTTCCGTTTTTCGTGATGGCATTCTTTATTGGGAAGGTAAAGTGGATTGTTACATATGCCAATGTCATGATGAAAATTGGCGGCGGAATGATGATTATAACAGGTGTTTTATTGTATACAAATCAAATGACAAAAATTACAGCATTCTTTATTCGTCTGTTTGGTGGATTTACAGGCTTTTAATAATGGGGAGGAAGAAAAGTGAAGAAACTAATTGCGATTATACTGGCCGGGGCACTAATTTGGGCCGGAGTGAACTTTTATAATACAAAAAAAGAAGAAAAAGAAAGAAAAGCAAAACAAGCGGAGTTACAAGAAACAGAAGTATTACCACAAGTAGGATTTAAAGCACCGAACATAACGTTAAAAGGATTAGACGGTAAGCTACATTCGTTAAATGATGCAAAAGGAAAACCGTATCTTATTAATTTTTGGGCATCATGGTGTGGTCCATGTGAAATGGAGGCACCTGATTTAGTTCGTATGTATGATAAATATAAAAAGGACGTTGAAATTTTTGCGGTGAATGCAACTGTAAGTGACCCAGTACAAGAAGCAGGTGCATTTGCGGATCGCTATGGATTTGAGTTTCCGGTTTTACTAGATATGGACGGAGTAGCTGGATTAGATTATAAAGTATTCTCGTTACCAACGACATTTTTCGTTAATAAAGATGGAATTATAGTAGAGCAAGTACGAGGCGTATTACCTCCAGATCAATTAGAAGAGAAATTTAAGAAATTAATTGAGAGTTAAAGAGGGGATTTTGTATTAATGGATTGGATCGTAAGGTTACAACCCGTATCTCTTATAATTGGAAGTCTATTTGGGTTTATGTTGATGAAACGAAAGATGAAGAACGAAAGTGTACCATATGAAAAAATGATGGATGCAGTAACAAATGCATTTCTAATTATCGTATTTGTATGGAAATTTGCACCGGCAATTATTAATCCAGTATGGGCTTTTAGATCGCCATTACAGGCACTATTAGCTATAGGAAGTATGAAGCATATGATAGCAGGATGCATAATTGCGAGTGTATATATTGTTTGGAAAAGTAAAAAGGAGCAATTTTCACTTCGCATTTTACTTGATGTCTTGCCTATTGGACTATGTATGAGTATTATTTTCTATTTTCTATTCCACCACCAAATAGGTGTACAAACGACATTGCCTTGGGGTGTGAAAATATATGAATCTAAATTTTTATATCACCCCATTTTTGTATATAAGATCATCCTGTCCCTTTGTATATTGGGCTTGTTATGGATGAAAAATGAAAGACTTGGAAATGGAAAGAACATAAGTGTTTTTCTAATAGTTGAGGGTGTTGCTCATATTATTATTTCGCTTATTAGTGAACAACACTCGATTCTATTTGGTTTATCAGTACAGCAAATAATGAGCTTCTTTATTATTAGTTTAGGAATTTTGTTGGTGCCGAAAAAGTAAAAAGATAGCCATATATGGAGTATGTCCATACGTGGCTATCTTTTTTATTTTATATTAAAAAATCGGCGGAGTAACAGAAAATAAAACAATCGCATTTTTCTCGAACTGATTTACCCATTTATGTTTTAAATAAGCGGGTATTTTTACGCTATCACCCTTTTTTAAAGTGTACTCCTCTTCGTTTAAATACAATGTAATTGTTCCGTCTAATACAAATGCCAATTCTTCACCTTTATGTTCTAGTACATTTTCTGATGAAGCTGTATTTGGCGGAACAGTCATAATTGCTGTTGCTAAATTTCCTGTGAAATCAGGTGATAACAATTCATATGATAAATTATCGATAATCATTTTTTTTCGTTTATGAGAACGTACAATTAAATCGTCTGTATTTGTATCTTCAAGTAAAAAGCTAAATGTTGGAACTTCTAACGCTTTAGCGAGTACTTTTAATGTTTGAATAGAAGGATTAGCAGACCCGCGCTCAATTTGACTTAACATAGATGGTGTAATATCAGCCATCTTTGCTAAGTCTTTACTCGTTAAACCTTTTTCTTTTCTTTGTTTTTCAATCTTTTTACCAATATCTATATTTTCCATAATGAAAAAGCTCCTTGTATATTATTAAATTATATTTAAATAAATTAAATTAAAATTAACTAAAGTGAATAATTTGTGTTAAACTATATTAAAATTAATTTAATTATAGTTTATTGAATCGTAAGCTACAAGGTTATGAGGAGGAAGAGAAATGAAGGGAATAGAGAATTTAAAAGAGGAATATCCACTAATAAATAAATTAATCGTAACAGAAGAAGTATTTTGGGTGAATCCGAACATGGAAAAGTATGAAACGGCAATAAAAGATTCGCCACTTAATGAAGAGAATGTAAAAGATGCGGAAGAAAGATTAAAACGTTTTGCACCATACATTGCGAAAGTTTTTCCTGAAACGAAAGAAACAGGCGGTATTATTGAATCTCCCTTAGTGAAGATACCTACTATGAAACAGTCTCTAGAGAAAAATTACGGGAAACCTATATTAGGAGAATTACTATTAAAATGTGATAGCGGGCTTCCGATATCAGGATCCATTAAAGCTAGAGGCGGCATTTATGAAGTGCTGAAGCATGCTGAGCAATTAGCATTGCAGCACGGAATGTTAACAGAAAATGATGATTACTCTATTTTAGATAGTGATACATGTAGAGAGTTTTTTGCGAAATACTCAATTGCAGTAGGTTCTACAGGTAATTTAGGGCTAAGCATTGGGATTATGAGTGCGAAACTAGGTTTTAACGTAACTGTTCATATGTCAGCAGACGCAAAAGAATGGAAGAAAGATTTATTAAGAAGTAAAGGTGTAAACGTTATTGAGTATGAAGCTGATTATAGTAAAGCAGTAGAAGAGGGGCGTCAGCAAGCAGATGCAGATCCTAGCTGTTATTTTGTAGATGATGAAAACTCCCATGATTTATTTTTAGGATACGCAGTAGCAGCGTCGCGTCTACAAAAGCAATTAGAAGAGTTAAAGATTGTAGTAGATGAAGAGCATCCTTTATTCGTTTACCTTCCGTGCGGAGTAGGGGGCGGACCTGGCGGCGTCGCATTTGGTTTAAAGTTATTGTATAAAGACAATGTGCACTGTTTCTTTGCGGAGCCAACGCATTCTCCATGTATGTTACTCGGTTTAATGACAGGACTTCATGATAAAATTGCTGTTCAAGATATCGGGATTGATAATGTAACAGACGCGGACGGACTAGCGGTAGGAAGACCGTCTGGATTTGTCGGTAAAACGATGGAACCATTTTTGAGTGGAAATTACACAGTAAGTGATGAAGAGTTATATAGATTGTTGAAGGAACTAGCAGATACAGAAAATATTTATTTAGAACCTTCTGCGTTAGCAGGTATGATAGGACCAGTGAAAGTATGTAAAGAAGATGAGTATTTACAAAAACAACAGTTAACTGTGAAGGTAAAGAAAGGTACTCATATTGTGTGGGGAACTGGTGGGAGTATGGTTCCCGAAGACGTGATGAATGGGTATTATAAAACAGGTGTGGAATTAACGTTAAAATAAAAATGGGGCTTTTACAGCCTCATTTTTTTCATGTGCATAAAATTCTTTGTTATTTTCGCATTAGTTCATTATAGTATAGATATAAAGAACGAATATAAAATACATATAACAAAAAAGATTTATTTTACATAATAAGAGGATGTGTATACGATGTCATTACAGACTAAATATATAGCGGGTATTTCGCTGGGGGTTATGGGAGTAGGCTTTGCCGCTTCTATCCCGTTTCAAGGAACGGTAGCAGGAGAGATTATACAAGGGGGATTTGAAGCTGGATTAGTTGGCGGACTTGCGGATTGGTTCGCAGTTACGGCTTTATTCCGTCATCCGATGGGAATTCCAATTCCTCACACAGCGTTATTACCTAAAAATCGTAAACGAGTAACGAAAGGACTCATTAACACGTTAGAAAATGAGTGGCTGACGAAAGAAAGTATTACGAATAAAGTAAAAGAAATGCAGCTAGCACAAATGGTGCTGCAAATTGCTGAGAGAGAAATGCAGTCTGACGCTGTGAAAAAGGGGATTGTAACGATCGCGGAGAAAGCGATTGTTACAATAGATACGGAAAAGTTAGCGGTTATTATTGAAAAAGAATTAAAAACGTATTTGCATACAATTAATACAAGTAACATTTTACAAGTACTTGTTGATCAGTTAGTTGTCCAAGAATATGATGAAAAGACACTTGATTACATTTTAGTAAAAGTGAAAGACTGGACAGCGCAAGATGAAGCGCGTTACCAGCTCGGAAGCTTAGGTATGAAGGCGATGGAAAACATAAAAGTAGATGGATTTTTACAGTTTACTTTGAAATCGTTTATGAATATTGTAGATGAAGATAAAATTGGCGGCATTTTGCAGAAATTCATTATTAGCAATATTAACAGCTTACAAGATGCAGATAATAGTACGAGACAACTTATTTTATCAAAAATTCGTCAAGAAATTATAAATGTAAAAGAGAATGAAGCGTTACTACAAGAATTAGAAAATTGGAAAGAAAAATGGATTTCCAATTGGAATGCTACTGACAAAATTAAAGAGATGCTGGAGCAAGTACAACAAAGGGCAATTGCTTTTGTGAAAAATGAAGAATTTGCGGATAAATATGTTATTCCATTTTTACAAACACAAATGAATAAAATAAAAGAAGATGAACAGACTGTACAAAAAATAGAAGAGTGGTTACAAAAACAAGTTGTCACACTTGTTGAAAAGAATCATTCGAAAATCGGAAAACTTGTACAAGAAAACCTTGATAAGTTAGATGATAAAACGTTAATCGAAATGATTGAAAATAACGTCGGTAAAGATTTACAGTGGATCCGAGTAAACGGGGCTGTTTGCGGATTTATGATTGGATTAGTGTTAGAAGGAATTAAAGCGATTATATGAGAAAAACCTTCCACAATTGTGGAAGGTTTTTACTTTTCAATAATACTCATATTGATATTATAAGCTTTTTCAATATGTAACTTGTACGTCCCATTTCCTGTTTTAATCGAATTTTTATACCAATGTTCTTGGCCATTGAATTCTTTATTTTCTTCTGAAGTATTCTCTTCTTTTTTCGTTAAATCTTCAACTTTTTCCCAAGGCGTGTTTCCGTGAGCTTCTTTTTGATTTGTTACGGCGATTACAGATATGTCGCTTTCTTTTGTTAAATGAACAGATACATTTGAACTTTCTTGTACAAACCAATTATTTTGCAATTGACCTGGATAAAGGGATAGTTCGTTATTTGAAGCACGAACTTCTACATTTTTATTTTGCGGAAGAACGAGTGTCGGCTTGACCTGTGGTGCTGAATTCCATAACGTATGTTGAACTGGTAATGATTTTAAAGTAATATACATCGTTTCCCCAGCTGTTTGAACTGAAAGGAAATCTTCTTGTTTTAAATTAAGTTTTTCATTAGTTTTCGTTGTCATTTCATATGTTCCAAGAAGGTGAATTTGATTTGTATCATTTCCCTCTATTGTTAGAGGGTGCTGTCCTGCATCCACTACAATTTTTTTAATAGATTCAGGTATATCAAGTTGTCCACTTGGAATATTACTCGTTTGGCGAGTGGTATGAATAGAATGGCGAACTTCATCTAGTAATCCAGTTGATAATAAACAGTAAAAAGCAATTCCAACGCTTCCTAAAACGCCGATAAAGAAAATACTAAAAATATCATATTTAATAAAGGGTTGCTCCTTCTTAGAAAATAGAAGGTATAGTAAAATTTCCACGCCAAGTATAATAAGTAAAACAGGCCACCATGCTGTTAAGGAATCTAATACTTCAGTACCTTTTATAACTGAAAATAGTAAGAAGCAACCTAATGAAATAATAGAAAGCCCCATTGAAAATGTTCCAACGCGCCATGTTCTCATTCTTTTGTACCACCTTTGTTTTCTTTATTTCCAAGTAACAATTTAAAGCCGCCACCAATTAAGAGGAGTGCAACGATAGATGTTTGGAAATAGCGATAATATAGCTCGCTAAGATGAATGTTAAATATAGATGCAAAGTAATCATTCAAAATAGGAAGGAGTGTTTGATCTAATAAATAATAACCACCGAGTGTAATTAATCCAATACCGATCCATCTTTGATGATTGATAAAATAATCAATGATAGGTTCGTCATGTACACGTTCTTTTCCATACTTTGCAGTTTGCTGTAAAGCGTCAAAGAAGCTATAGAACCAAATGATTGGAACTAAAAATAAAAACGCAGAAAGTCTTAATAAGTCAAGTAAGTATATAGAAAGTAAGAAGGCTACCATAAGCTGAAGGCCGCGTCGCTGCAAGCCTAAATACATATGTCCTGCTCCGGGGAACATTGCTAAAATAGAAGCGAATGTTTTATTCTTCTTTCCTTGTTCACGATGCTCTTCAAACTCTTCGAAAATAGTACGATCATCTAGTTGCTCGCCACGTTCTTTTTTCTGGAGCTGCTGAACAACATCGAAGAAATTGTAAATCCATAAAACAGGTAATGTAATAAGGAAGATTAGGAAACTTTCTTGCGATGTTAAAAGTGCAACAAAAATAATCATACTTCCGATTCCTGTGCAAGCGACTAAAAATGTAAGTCCACGTTGCATAAGTCCTAATTGAAAATGTCCAAGTCCAGGGATGATGGATAGGAGAATGATATAAAATCGTTCGCTCTCTTTAGAGGACTCTGTCAATTCTCCGGCTGCTTGTTTTTTCGATTGATTAATAATAGTGATAACTAAATCTAATAAATTGATCGCCCATAACACGACTAGTAAAAATAGAGAAAGAAAAGCAATATCACGCTCTCCTAGTGCTATTGTACAAAATGCTGCAAAGATAAATAGAAATACAGCCCCTCCGCTATATAAAATAAACCGTCCAAATTTCTTTACATATAAATGACCAAGCCCGGGAATTAGCCCTAATACAAGTGCTAAAAAGGGATTTTTATTCATGCTTTGAACCTCCGTCCTTTTTTGATGTGTCTACCGATTTGTTTACAATTTGTTGTGAGATAGAAGACTCGTTATGTTTTGAAGATTTCTCGAAATTTGATGTTGCTGTGAAAATATATTGGAATAAACCACTTACCATAAAAATAATGGTAGCTGCGGTCGCAATTATGTAGTGAATAATCGTTCGCTTTAGTGAGTTTGTTTTTATATTTTCATTAAGTTGTAGCGTTTCAAAATCAATTTGCGTCATAACTTCGTTCGTAAATGAATCATCATTTATCATTGGAAGGTTTTCATGTTGTTCATCGATACTTTCCATATAAAGTGCTAAACAATGATCACATTCATAAAGGTGTTCTTCCATAGATTCACGTTCATTGTTTTTGATAAAATCTAATGTATAATTACGCCAATCTTCTTTTGAATAATGCGTCATAGAAACTCTTCCTCCTTCCAATGTTTTTTAATCCATTTTCTTGCCCGATACAGTTTCATTTCGACTGTTTTCACTTCGATGTTTTCCTGTAAAGCAATTTCTTGATAGCTTTTTTCTTCTAAGTAATGTGAGAGGACGACGTCACGGTAATTTTCGGGAAGTTCTCTCAGCTTTTGAGCAATGAGTAATTTTTGCTCTTTCGTCAATAATAAAGCCTCAATATTTTGAGAGGATTTTATATTTTCCTCAGTTTCTTTACATAAGGAGAGTTCTTCGTTTTCTCTAGCTTTTTTTCTCTTATAATCAATAGCGTGATTGGTGGCAATACGCGCCATCCACGTCTTTAATCCGCGAAATTGATAATTAGGGAGAGAGGCGTGAATTTTTACGAATACTTCTTGTGTAACATCTTTCGCATCTTCTTCGTGTCTTACAATAGAAAAGATAACTTGGAAAATATAGTGACGATATGTTTGCACAAGGATACGAAAAGCATGTTCGCTTCCTTGCTGTGCTTTTTCAATTAATTGTTTTTCCTCAATGGGTCTCTCCCTCCTTTTTGACGCATTCTATTATATAGACGTAAGAAATGACTGGTCACCCTACACATGTTGTAAAAAAAGAATAATATATTTTTAGAAAGGAGGCTATATGAAAAAAGGTGTGAAAAAATGGTAAAAAGGAGTATATAATGAGCAAGTGGGAAATGTTACGGGAAGAAAGGATGTGAATGTTAGTAGAGGAAGGTCCATACTAACAAACATGAAAATAAAAATATTAATAGCAGATGATAATTCTTTTATTAGAGAAGGCATGAAAATTATTTTAAATACATATGAAGAGTTCGAAGTGGTAGATACAGTAAATGATGGGAAAGAAGCAGTTGACTATTGCAAAAAGAACGACGTTGATATCGCTCTTTTAGATGTCCGCATGCCAAATATGAACGGGGTAGAGGCGACGAAATTTATTTGTGAAGAAACGGAAACGAAACCACTAATTTTAACGACGTTCGATGATGATGAATATATTTTGGACGCAGTGAAGAACGGGGCGAAAGGTTATTTATTAAAAAATAATGATCCAGAGCGTATTCGTGATGCAATAAAAGGAGTATATAACGGTCAAACTGTTATGCAAGATGTAGTGCTTGATAAAATTAAGTGCAATTTAATGGAAAGCAAAGAGGACGAATGTAAAATAGATAAGAGTCTTTTTACAGAAAGAGAGCTTAGTATTATCGCATTAATTGCGAAAGGTTTCTCGAATAAAGAAATTTCAAAGCAACTTTTCATATCAGAAGGAACGATTGCAAATTATATTACATCAGTTTTAGGGAAAACTGGACTAGAACATCGTACACAAATTGCGATTTATTACTTAACAGGGAAAGTAGATTAAAAATATGGAATTTTGGTTAATTGTAAGTAAATTAATTGTCTTTATATATATTGTGTTTAGTTACATTTATTTAAATGTCGCGAACTTACCATGGATTATACTTACTTTGCTTTTATATCTTTCTGTAAACGTGCTCATTTCTATATTTAAAAAAGATACGCACAAAAACATATTAACTTCTCTGTCAATTGGCGTAGTTATGTTATTCACATGGAAGATACATCCGCTTTTTATTTTATTTTTACCTTTGAACTTATATGAACTTGTATTTCGATATATAGAGAAGAAATGGCAACTCTTTATCATGATGATGATTCCTATTATTTTTACAGATGAAAGTATTCGAATGACATATGGATTAATTGTTGCATTTTCTTTCATCATATTAACTATGGCAGAACGGTATATATCGCGTGTATTAAAGCTTGAATCACAAAATGATAAGATGCGAAAAGATATGCAGCGGCTGACGAAAAGCTTACATGAAAATAAAGAGTATATAAAGCAATCAGAGTACACATTTAAGTTAGAAGAGAGAAACCGGCTCTCTCAAGAAATTCATGATAAAATTGGTCATTCGATGACGGGTGCGCTAATTCAAATGGAAGCAGCAAAGAGATTAATGGCGATAGATAAAGAAAAATCTGCCGAGTTATTACAAAATGCAATTCATATTTCGAAAGATGGAATTGAAAGCATTCGGATTACATTAAAAAATATGAAGCCACCAACTGAGCAAATTGGTATTCATCGTATGAAATTATTCATAGAGGAATTTGCCGGTAAGCATGATGTGAATATTCCTTTCGTTTATAAAGGGAACTTAGATATGATTTCTCCTATACAGTGGAAGATTATCGGTGAAAATGTCACGGAGGCATTAACAAATGCGATGAAATATGCTGATGCGACAGTCATTTCAATCGATATTCATGTACTTAACAAGATGGTAAAGGTACAAGTGAAGGATAACGGAAAAGGTGCAATGCTTGTTAAAAAAGGTCTCGGTATTATGGGGATGGAGGAACGAACGGCGTCTGTAAATGGTAAAATTATTGTAGATGGAACAAGTGGTTTTTCAGTAACAATGTTGCTGCCGATATGAGAATGAATCATCTCATATGAAAAAAGTGAATAATCTCATGTGAAAAGAATGAACTTCTGCACTGAGCAGGTTCATTTTTTTTGTTTATAATAACAGCAGAGAAACCGAAATAGGGGTGAAATGATGAATACATTAGAAATTAAAAATTTAACGAAAAAATTTGGTGATTTCATCGCGGTAGATAATATGTCTTTATCTATTAAAGAAGGAGAGATATTTGGCTTTTTAGGATCAAATGGTGCTGGTAAAAGTACAACGATAAATATGATTGCTGGCTTGCTAATAAGTAATGAAGGTGAAATTAGCATATTAGGAAAAAATATAAAGAAACATAATCGATTTGCGAAGATGAATATCGGTATCGTTCCGCAAGATATTGCGATTTATGAAGAGTTAACTGCCTATGAAAATGTGAAATTCTTTGCTGGATTGTACGGGTTAAGAGGAGCCGAACTAAAAGCGAGAGTAGAGGAAGCACTTCAGTTTGTAGGGCTTAGCGATAAACATAAAAGTTATCCGAAAAACTTTTCAGGCGGGATGAAGAGAAGACTGAATATCGCTTGTGCGATCGCTCATAGACCGAAGCTAATTATTATGGATGAGCCGACAGTTGGAATTGATCCACAGTCAAGAAACTATATTCTCCAATCTGTTCGAAAATTAAATGAGATGGGAAGTACCATTATTTACACGAGCCACTACATGGAAGAAGTAGAAGAGATTTGTACGAAAATAGCAATTGTAGATCACGGTAAAGTAATTGCAGAAGGTACGAAAGAGCAGTTGAAAGCGATTATTACTGATACGAAAGATATTTGGGTGGAAGTGAAGTCAGTAGAAAATTTAGATGTAGAACAGTTAAAAGAGATAAACGGTGTGAAAGCTGTTCAAATCGAAGAGAACGTAATTAAAGTAAACTCGGATGCAGGAGTAAACAATTTAAATAAAATTATTCAACACTTCATTAATCATGACATTGAAATTCGTTCGTTAGAGGAGCAGGCTCCAAACTTAGAAACAGTATTCCTTACGTTGACTGGGAGAAACTTACGAGATAAATAAAAGGTAAATGAAGAAAAGGTAAAGGGAGGTTCATCAATTGAACATCTTCAATATTGCGATTATGCATATGAAAAGAGATTTCAGAGACGTAAGAACTTTAGTTTTTATGTTAGCATTTCCGGTCGTACTTATGCTTGTGTTAGGAACGGCGTTAACGAATGCATTTAATAGTGATAGTCAATCGATTAAAGATATAAAAGTGCTATATAAAGATGAAGCAAGTAGCACACTTTCTCAATCGTTTGAAGCATTTACGAAAGAAGTCGATAAATCGGGTATTCATTTTAAAAAAGCTTCTGGCAGTATAGATGGGAAAGAAGAAGTGAAGCAAAATAAATATGCTGCTTATGTAGAGTTAAATAAAGATGGTGCAAAATTGTACGGAAGTGACAAAAGTAGTATTGAGGGAAGTATTGTGGAAGGTATGCTTACAACATTTGTTGATAAGTACAATGTAGCAACCGAAGTTGCAAAAGTAGATCCTAGTAAGGTGAGCGCAGTTATTTCAAACGGAAATCATAATGATTATATAAAAGAAACATCTTTACAAGCTGCGAAAAAGCCAGGTTCTATGGATTACTATGCAGTTGTAATGACGACGATGATTGCACTATATGCAGCGATGGGAGCCAGTTCTTTAATTCGAGGAGAACGAATACGTAAAACAGGAGATCGTCTCATTGCTGCGCCTATAAGTAAGGCTGAAATATTCATTGGAAAAGTACTTGGTAGCTTAGTAGCAAATGCCCTTTGCGTATTACTCGTCATGTTATTTAGCAAATTTGTTTTTCAAGCAAATTGGGGCGACCATCTTGGAATCATATTTATTATTTTATTAACACAAGTCTTTCTAGCGATTAGTTTCGGTTTAGGGATTGGATATATTACGAAAACAGCTGAATCATCGAGAGCGATTATTCTTGTAGTTGTGCAATTAGCCTCTATTTTTGGTGGTGCATATTTCGTAATAGAAGAAAATTTCGTTACGAATTTATCACCATTAACGTGGGCAAACACAGCTGTTATGAAAATTATTTATGCAAATGATATAGGAGCAGCACTGCCGGTGATATGTTTAAATCTCGGGATTTCAGCACTCTTTTTATTAATTGCAATTATTGCATTACGTAGACGGGAGGGGCTATAGTATGAAAGATATTTTATGGCTCATACAAAAAACGTTATCTGTACTTTTGAAAAATAAAAAAGGGTTATTCATTATTATTAGTTTGCCAATAATCGGAACACTCATCTCTTTTTCGATATATGGAAATCCAGGGCAAGGAACGTTAAATATCGGGGTTGTAAATAAAGAAAATGAGCCGATAGCAAATGATACGATAAAGTTTTTAGAAGGATTAAATCATGTGAAAGTGAGTAAGGTTAAGGAGTCGGAAGTAGAAGATAAACTTACTTCCAAAAAATTTGATGGTGTTATTACATTACAATCTGGTTTTTCAAAAAGTGTTCGAGAAGGGAAACCAGATCGTATCGAGATTGCATCGATTAAAGGTGATCAAGTAACGGGCTTTATAAAATCATATTTATATAATTATATTGATAATGTAGCAGCTATTAGTAAAGTAGCAGGAACAAATCAAAGTGCATTTGATAATATGTACGCAGGGTATCAAAAAAGTGCATTTAAAATGAAAACAGAGACGCTAGAAGATACTTCAAAAAATAATGATATGACAAACCAAACGATGGGTTACCTTATTATGTTTATGCTGTTTTCAGCAGCGAACTTATCAGGTTATATTTTAAAAGAAAAAGAAAATAGAACGTATTTCAGACTCTTATCAACGCCGATAGATGGGAAGAAGTTCATATTATCTAATGTCGGGGTAAATCTGATGATATTAACAGTACAAATTGTGATTACAATCCTATTCCTAACGAATGTTTTTCATACGAATATCAATATGCCTTTCATAGTGATGATTGGTGTACTCATGCTATTTGCTTTAATAGCGATTGGAATATCGTTAGTTCTTGTTGCTTTTTCGAAAAACTCAGCATCAGCAAATGCAATGCAAAATATGGTTATTGTACCGACATGTTTACTTGCTGGATGTTATTTTCCGTATGACATTATGCCAAAAGCAGTGCAAAAAGTAGCTGATTTTCTTCCGCAGAGATGGCTATTAGACACAGTATCAAAACTACAACAAGGAACTCCAATTTCAGATTTGTATTTAAATATTTTAATCTTAATTGCCTTTGCGGTAGCATTCTTCTTAATTGCTATTTATAAGTTTGGAAGAAATAATGATGCGAGAAACTTTGTTTAGTATGTAAAGGGTGTGACGTTACGTCGCACCCTTTTTTGTATGAAGCATGAAATGTAAATTTGAATGACAAAATAGAAAGGTGGAAAGAAAAATGAGCGGAAGGAAATCAAAATGATTAAAAAAATATTGCGGGTTACTTCTATTATTATTGCTATTTTCGCTTTTATTTTAATTTGTATGCATATTGATGTTACTCTAGGTAGGAAAATGGAAGCCGGGAAAAACATGCCGACAGAGTATGCGCCTCATTATAGTGATTTTCAATTATATGTAGAAGGGAAGTCATTTTATAAACAGTTATTTACTGATATAAGAGAGGCAAAGCAATCTATTTACACGTACTTTTTTATTTTGTCGGATGATAAAAGCAGCCACACTTTTTTGAATTTATTAAAAGAAAAGGCAAAAGAAGGAGTGAACGTATATTTATCTGTTGATTTACTTAACGATTTATCATTTGAAAGAAAGATGAAAAAAGAATTACAGGAAAATGGTGTGCATTTTACATATAGTAGAAAACAGGAATTACCATTCGGGTTTTATTCCCTTCATCATCGTAATCATCGCCGCATTACGACGATTGATGGAGAGATTGGTTATACGGGTGGTTTTAATATAGGGGATGAGTACTTAGGGAAAGATAAACACTTTGGGTACTGGAGAGACTATCATGTACGGATAAAAGGTGAAGGCGCAAAAGATTTAGAGGAACAATTTGCTTTAGATTGGAAACGAGATACGAAAGAAGATATAAAGAGGAGTACGAATAAGGCAAGTAAAGGGAATACATTGCATACTATGGTGAGTTACAATGGGCATTACGTTGCTAAAAAATATATAGAGCTAATAAAACAAGCTCAGCATTCAATTGTAATTGCAACGCCGTATTTTATAGCGAAAAATAAAGAATCAATGAATGCTTTAATCGCAGCACAAAAGCGTGGTGTTACAGTAAAAATACTTTGGTCATATAAACCAGATTTACCTCTTATAAAAGAAGCGGCGTATCCATACATACGTCAAGCTGTTAATAATGGGATTACTGTATATGGGTATAAAAAAGGAATGTTTCATGGCAAATTAATGCTTATTGATAATGAATTAACAGTTATTGGCACAACAAACTTTACTTCGCGTAGCTTCAATATAAATGATGAAATGAATTTTTATATTCATGGTGGTCCTATTGTAGGGCAAGTTAATAAGGCATTAACAGAGGATTTTCATGATTCGAAAGAAATGACGAAAGAGTTTTTTAAGAAGTTATCTTTTTGGGAGCGTTGTAAGGAGAAATTGGCAGGGTTGGTGGATTTTTATTTATAAAGTTTAAAGAAAAGGGGGTCTTTTATAGACGCCCCTTTTTTTATGAGAACTAATTATTTTTCATGCACAAGTAATGAAGCATCATCATTAATCAAAGTCCCTACATGTTCACCTAAACAAATTCTTTTCATAACTCCCGGCTCATCAAAGTTAAAGACGTGTGCTGGTAAATTATAATCACGGGCAAGCAGTAAAGCGGCTTGATCCATTACTTGTATGTTTTGCCTAACAATGTCGTTATAGTTTAGTTTTTTGTACATTTTTGCTGCTTTATTATGCTTTGGATCGCTAGTAAAGACGCCATCTACTCCTTGTTTTGCGACTAATATTGCGTCACTATTCATTTCAATGGCTCTTTGAACACTTGGATAATCTGTCGTAACGAACGGTTGCCCGTTTCCACCTCCAAAAATAACGATATAACCGCTATCTAAATGGTGTACTGCACGTAGGCGAATGTATGGTTCAGCTACAGCATTAAACGGGATGGAAGTCATAACGCGCACTTCTTTATTTGTTTTACTCGTTAAAACGCCGCGTAGCATTAAGCTATTAATAATTGTACCTAGTGTACCGATATTATCAGCTTCTACACGATCAATTCCCCATTCTTCAGCTAAATGACCTCTGAAAATGTTACCGCCTCCGATGACAATAGATACTTCAATACCTAAATCAACGATGGATAAAATTTCGTTTGCGATATGTTCTAATCGTTTGGAGTTAAAGCTATTTCCGGTTTGATCGGCAAGTGCACCGCCGCTTAATTTGATTAAGACACGTTTATATGGCCTCATAACAATTCCCCCTATATAGATCGCAATAAAAAAGGAACAAAGGCGAATGCCTTTGTTCCTTTTTCAGAAAATGAAAAAGAAAAGAAGAAGATAGAACGAATTTTTGTACATAATTTTTCATATCACCCACTCCTTTTCATTTCGATTTGTTGTAAGTATATATCTTTTTGATTATACGAAACAATCTGATTACTTATCAAGTATATTTTATTTCTTTTTAATGAAAAGGTGTCAATGAAAAAGAAAAGAAAAATTTTCGAATTTTTTGTGACGAACTTGTAGGTTTTTGTATGATTTTGTAGGTTCGCTTATATGATGTGTGAGTAAGCTTTTATAAATACGAAATGAAAGCGTTCGCATAAAGGGGATGAACATAAATGAAAAAATTCGGATTGGCAACACAAATTTTTGTTGCACTTGTTTTAGGGATTGTAGTAGGGGCAATCTTCTATGGTAATAAAACGGCTATTTCTTATATCACACCAGTTGGGGATATATTTATTCACTTAATTAAAATGATTGTAGTACCGATTGTTATTTCAGCATTAATTGTTGCGGTAGCTGGTGTAGGAGATATGAAGAAGCTTGGGAAACTGGGCGGTAAGACAATTCTTTATTTCGAAATCATTACGACAATCGCTATTTTAATGGGATTACTTGCGGCTAATATCTTCCAGCCAGGTACTGGCGTTGATATGAACAACTTACAGCAAAGTGATATTTCTTCTTATAAACAAACAGCAGATGCTACAGAGAAGCAAGGATTCGCTGAGACGATTGTTCATATCGTACCGAAAAACGTATTTGAATCGATTGCACAAGGTGACTTATTACCGATTATTTTCTTCTCAGTATTATTCGGTTTAGGAGTTGCAGCAATTGGAGAAAAAGGGAAACCTGTTTTCCACTTCTTTGAAGGTGTACTCGAAGCGATGTTTTGGGTTACAAATCAAGTTATGAAATTTGCACCATTTGGTGTATTCGCATTAATTGCGGTTACGGTTGCAAAATTTGGTGTAGCAACACTACTTCCTTTAGGAAAACTAGTGCTAGCTGTATACGTAACTGTTATACTATTCGTTGTGATTGTATTAGGTATTAATGCACGAATGGTTGGCGTAAACATTTTTACATTAATGAAAATTTTAAAAGAAGAACTTATTCTTTCATTTACGACAGCAAGTTCAGAAGCTGTTTTACCTAATATAATGAGAAAAATGGAAGAGTTCGGTTGTCCAAAGGCAGTTGCCTCTTTCGTTATTCCGACAGGTTATACATTTAACTTGACTGGATCGGCTATTTATCAAGCGTTAGCGGCATTGTTTGTTGCACAAATGTACGGTGTGCACATGTCACTGACAGAGCAAATCACGTTATTATTCGTTCTCATGTTAACATCCAAGGGTATGGCGGGAGTTCCAGGTGCATCATTCGTTGTTGTATTAGCAACGTTAGGTTCAATGGGGTTACCACTAGAAGGTATCGCGTTAATTGCGGGAATTGACCGCATTTTAGATATGATTCGCTCATCTGTCAATGTATTAGGAAATGCATTAGCGGCCATTGTAATGTCGAAGTGGGAAGGCGAATTCGATAATGAGAAAGCAAAACAATATGTAGAAACAGTCAAAGAAACAAAAGCAGCATAAGAAATCGTTAAGGAGTGAATAATCATGGCAACATTAACTGAAGTTAAAAATGGTGTTCGAATTGAAAAAGATTTTTTAGGTGAAAAAGAAGTACCAAACTATGCATACTACGGTGTACAAACAATGCGTGCAGTTGAAAACTTCCCAATTACAGGATACAAAATTCATGAAGGCTTAATTAAAGCGTTCGCAGTTGTAAAGAAAGCTGCAGCACTTGCTAATACAGATGTAGGAAGATTGGAATTGAATAAGGGCGGCGCGATCGCAGAAGCCGCTCAAGAAATTCTTGATGGAAAATGGCATGATCATTTCATCGTAGATCCAATTCAAGGTGGAGCGGGTACTTCAATGAACATGAATGCAAATGAAGTTATGGCCAATCGTGCTCTTGAATTATTAGGAATGGAAAAGGGAGACTATCATTATATTAGTCCAAATAGTCATGTGAACATGGCGCAATCAACGAACGATGCATTCCCAACGGCGATTCATATCGCAACATTAAACGCATTAGAAGGTTTATTACAAACGATGGGTTATATGCACGATGTATTTGAATTAAAAGCAGCGCAGTTTGACCATGTTATTAAAATGGGTCGTACACATTTACAAGACGCTGTGCCAATTCGTCTTGGACAAGAGTTTAAAGCGTACTCTCGCGTACTTGAACGTGATATGAAACGTATTAAGCAATCACGTCAACATCTATATGAAGTAAATATGGGAGCAACTGCAGTTGGTACAGGCTTAAATGCAGACCCAGAATATATTGAAGCAGTTGTAAAACATTTAGCTGCAATTAGTGAGTTACCACTTGTTGGTGCAGAAGACTTAGTAGATGCAACGCAAAATACGGATGCATACACAGAAGTATCAGCAGCACTTAAAGTATGTATGATGAATATGTCTAAAATTGCGAATGACCTTCGCTTAATGGCATCAGGTCCACGCGTTGGCTTAGCGGAAATTATGCTACCAGCTCGTCAACCAGGTTCTTCTATTATGCCAGGAAAAGTAAATCCTGTTATGCCAGAAGTAATTAATCAAATTGCGTTCCAAGTCATTGGTAACGACCATACAATTTGCCTTGCTTCAGAAGCAGGACAATTAGAATTAAACGTTATGGAACCAGTACTTGTATTCAATTTACTTCAATCAATTAGCATTATGAATAACGGTTTCCGTGCCTTTACAGATAATTGCTTAAAAGGAATTGAAGCGAATGAAGATCGCTTAAAAGAGTATGTTGAGAAGAGTGTAGGAATTATTACAGCCGTTAACCCTCATATCGGTTATGAAGCAGCAGCTCGCGTTGCGAAAGAAGCAATCGCGACAGGGCAATCCGTTCGAGAACTTTGTGTGAAAAATGGTGTACTGTCACAAGAAGACTTAGAGTTAATTCTAGATCCATTCGAAATGACACACCCAGGGATTGCAGGAGCAACTCTTTTAAAGAAAAATTAAAAGAAGAGGGGGACAAGCCCCTCTTTTTTGTTTACAATATAGAAATGCTATATATGAATAGAGGTAGGGATGTTATGAGTAAGTTTACAGTAGCTTCTAATGGTTCATTAGAAACAACATTAAGAGGAGTAGAAGTATTATCAACACCACTTTTAAATAAAGGGGTCGCTTTCACGCAAGAAGAGAGAGAAGAATTAGGTTTAAAAGGGTTATTACCCCCAGCAGTTTTAACATTAGAAGAACAAGCACGCCGAGCATACGAACAATTTTGTTCTCAGCCGGATGATTTATTAAAGAATGTATACTTAACAGCGTTACATGATCGAAATGAAGTATTATTTTATCGTATTTTGACAGATCACTTGCGCGAAATGTTACCAATCGTATATACACCAACAGTCGGTGTAGCGATACAAAGATATAGTCATGAATACCGTAAACCACGTGGTGTGTATTTATCAATTAACGATCCATCAGGCATTGAAGAAGCATTCGCCAATATCGGTGCAACAGCAGAAAATATTGATTTAGTAGTTGTTACAGATGGAGAAGGCATACTTGGAATTGGTGACTGGGGCGTTGGTGGTATTAACATCGCCATCGGAAAGTTAGCTGTTTATACGGCCGCAGTTGGAATCGATCCTAGTCGTGTGTTACCAGTAATTTTAGATGTAGGTACAAATCGTGAAGAACTATTAAACAATCCATTTTACATTGGAAATCGTCACCCTCGTATAACTGGTGAAGCTTACGATGAGTTTATTGATACGTTTGTACAAGCGGTAAGTAAGCAATTTCCGAAAGCACTTTTACATTGGGAAGATTTCAGTTCTCGAAATGCACGAAAAATTTTAGATAAATATCGTCATGATATTTGTACATTTAATGATGATATTCAAGGTACAGGTGCAGTTTCACTTGCTGCTGTGTTATCGGCGGTGAAAGCTTCGGGTGTACCACTAAGTGAACACCGCGTTGTTGTATTTGGTGCTGGTACGGCTGGAATCGGTATCGCAGATCAAGTTAGAGATGCAATGGTCCGCGTAGGTGTATCAGAAGAAGAATCGTATAAGCGTTTCTGGTGTATCGATCGTAACGGATTAGTTACAGATAATATGGAAGATCTTCTTGATTTCCAAATGCCGTATGCGAGAAAAGCAGCGGAAGTAAGTGAGTGGAAACAAAATGATGTGATCGGACTTACTGAAGTTGTGAAACATGTAAAACCGACAATTTTAATCGGTACATCAACGGTTGCAGGAGCATTTAAAGAGGAGATTATTAAAGAAATGGCTTCTCACGTAGAAAGACCAATCATTTTACCAATGTCGAATCCGACTCCACTTGCTGAAGCGAAACCAGCTGATTTAATCGAGTGGACAGAAGGAAAAGCATTAGTAGCAACAGGAAGTCCATTTGAACCAGTTACATATAACGGTGTAACGTATGTGATTGGACAATCAAATAATGCACTTATTTTCCCAGGGCTTGGTCTTGGAACAATTGTTGTACGTGCAAGCGTCATGACGGATGGAATGTTTGCAGCAGCAGCTGAAGCAGTTGCAAGCATGGTAGATACAAGTCAGCCAGGAGCACCTATTTTACCAGAAGTTGAAGAGTTACGTAATATCTCGGAAATGGTTGCAATTGAAGTAGCGAAAGTTGCTGTTGCAGAAGGTGTAGCGAGAGAGAACTTAAATGATAACGATATCAAGATTGCAGTGAAAGAAGCAATCTGGGAGCCTGAGTATCGCCAAATAAAAGCGGTAGAAAAGGTTAGAATATAGAAATAAAGCCCGTTTATTATAATAAGCGGGCTTTCACTTTTATTACCGAAAAAAGTATAGGAAGTGGCAGCTTTGAATTGGAATCAATTATGGAAGAAAGATATTTCCCTTTTAATTATATTAATGGTTGTTGTTCCGATTGCTGGAGAGCTTAATTTTCATCCTTTTAATGATACGTTTCGCGTTAGCTTTGGGACACCACTTTTCTTCTTTTTATTGCTATTTTTAAGAAGAATACCCGCAGCGGCTGCAGGTATTCTTGTCGGTATATGTGTCGTTTTATTCCGCGTATGTCTTGACTGGGTTATGCAAGGTTCATTTCATATGACAGAATCATTTTATTTGCGCTATCCTGTGTTCTTTTATTATTTTATTTATGGAAGTCTTTTTTCGCTTTGTAGGGTAAATAAGTTTCATCAAAGACCAATCGTTATTGGTTGCCTTGGAATTACAATTGAAATTATTGCAAGTATGTCAGAACTAGCGATTTATCATATGGTCGTTCTCGGTACAACGATAACAGTTTCTGAAGTGAATAAACTTATTATTATTGCTATTTTCCGTAGTTTCTTTGCGCTTGGATTTTTAAATATGATGAACTTATATGAAACGAAATTAAAAGAATCACAAGTTCGAAAAGAAAATGAAAAAATGTTAATGCACCTTTCAAATTTATATGTAGAATCAGTTCACTTGAAAAAAACGTTACAAAATGCAGAGTTGATTACACAAGAAGCATATCAACTATATCGAAACTTACAAGCGAACGATGATTCTAGCAGTAAAACAGCATTGAAAATAGCAGGAGAAGTGCACGAAATAAAAAAGGATAATCAAAGGATTTTTGCAGGATTATCTAAACTGTTATTAGATAAAAATGTGGCGGAGTATGTAGAAGGTCATGAGCTTACAGAAATGATTGTAAGAATAAATGAAAAGTATGCTGAAATGCTAGAGAAAGATATACGCTTTACTAAACATATAGAAGGTGAACACGCTGCATACCACGTGTATACAGTGCTATCAATCTTTAATAACTTAGTTGCGAATGCAGTTGAAGCTATTGAAGATAGAGGGCACATTCACATTAAGTTATATAAACGAGAGCAACATGTAATCTTTGAAGTAATTGACGATGGCCCTGGCATAGCACAAAAGTATAAGAAATTAGTATTTAAGCCCGGGTTTACTTCAAAGTATGATCAAATGGGAACGCCGTCAACAGGGATTGGACTTTCTTACATACATGAAATGGTAACAGAGCTCGGCGGAGAAGTAAGATTAGAAGACAATGAAACCGGAAAAGGATGTAAGTTTATCGTTTGTTTACCAGAGTGCAGTTTAAAGCGGGAAGGGGAATAGGTTTGTTTTATTATATCGTAGATGATGATGAAGTTTTCCGTTCGATGCTTTCGCAAATTATTGAAGATGGCGATCTTGGGGAAGTGATTGGAGAATCGGAAGATGGAGCGTTTATTGAAGCAGAACAGCTAAATTATAAAAAAGTAGATATTTTATTTATTGATTTACTCATGCCGATGAGAGATGGAATCGAAACAGTTCGTCATATAGCGTCTTCATTTACTGGGAAAATTATTATGATTTCTCAAGTTGAATCGAAACAGCTCATTGGTGAGGCGTATACACTTGGTGTGGAATATTATATTACAAAACCACTAAACAAAATAGAAGTAGTATCGGTTGTACGAAAAGTAATAGAGCGTATTCGTTTGGAACGTTCTATATATGACATTCAAAAATCATTAAATAATGTATTTCAGTGGGAAAAGCCGCAAATGCGTAATGAAACAGTGCAAGAAGAAAAAAAGATATCAGATTCCGGACGCTTCTTACTAGCAGAACTCGGTATCGCGGGAGAGAATGGAAGTAAAGATTTACTTAATATGCTGGAATATTTATATGGGCAAGAAAAGGCGCAAACATTTGAATTTGGATTCCCTGCGTTAAAAGATATTTTTCACCAAATAACATTAAAAAAATTAGATCATATAGCTTCGGATGCAGATATAGATAAAGAGAGAAAAGCATCTGAACAACGTGTAAGAAGAGCAATTTATCAATCATTGAATCATTTAGCTTCTCTAGGACTAACAGACTTTTCAAATCCGAAATTTGAAAGTTATGCTCCGAAATTTTTTGATTTCACTGTAGTTAGAAAACGGATGACAGAAATGACAAAGGATGAAGTAGCAGCCTCTGGACATATACGAATTAATACGAAAAAATTTATTCAAGTGTTGTATTTTGAGGCGAAACGGTTGATGGAGATTGAGTGAAGAAGGTGCTTATAAATAAGCATCTTTTTTTGTTGAATCAACATTTTATATTTTCTCGTTGAGCATGTAAAATGTTAAGTAAGAGAAAATGGTTTTACATTAAGGAAGTGTCAAAACAATGAGTTTTACATTAAATAAATCGATTATAAAAGAAGTATGCGGAGAGACCTCCTATAAAAGAGGCGAAGCTTATTATAAAGCAAATAAAGTAGTTGTGAATCATTATGATGAAACGAAAGAAATTTGTGAGGCGACGGTAAAAGGGAATGAAGATTTTCATGTTACAGTAGAAAAAGCTAAAAAAGGTGATGTAGTTGCGAGATGTAGTTGTCCTTCATTAGCGTCTTTTCAAACGTACTGTCAACATGTTGCAGCCGTACTAATACAAATAAATTATAACCAGCAAACGGGTGGAATGGGCCCTGTTAGTAGTAAAAATGATCAATTAACAAACGGGATGTTTCAGTTGTTTGCAGACAAACCACTACGGCCAAAAAGTAAACAACACCGTTTTGATACACGTGAAATATTAGATGTTGCTTTTATATGTTCACCAGTAGCGACGAAAAGTGGTGGGGCCCTTCTTGGAATTCAGTTAAAACTTGCGAAAACATATGTTATAAATCATATTAGAGAATTTCTTTCTAAAGTGGAGAAAAGAGAGGTTTTTCATTGCGCGAATGAATTTACATACACGCCAGATGTACACAGCTTTAAACAAGAAACGGACGCAATTATACAACAACTCATTAAAATATATCATAACGAAAAAATGTATGAAGATACGTTAGAAGTACATGCGAAACAAGATGAAAGTATGATATTCATACCGCCAGCTTCGTGGAAAGATATGCTCTCTTCACTTTCTAAATTGGAGTATGTACAGCTGAAACAAAATGAGCAACTGTTTCACGGCTTGCAAATGTCAAAAGGTTTATTGCCATTACATTTTGAGTTTACGAAAGGAAATAATGGTGGGTTTACACTTCATATAGATGGCCTAAATCGTGTTCAAGTTATGGAAATGTATAACTATGCTCTTTACGATGGGAAATTATATGAGTTACCTATGGAAGATTGTATGCGGCTTATTGAATTGCAAAAAATGATGAGTCGCTCAAATAGTAATCAGTTTTATATTCCTGAAAGTAAGATGGAACATTTCGTAGCGAAAGTTGTGCCTGGATTAATGAAACTTGGAACGGTACGCATTGATGAAGTAATATCCGATCGTGTTGAAACGCCGTTGCTAAAAGCAAAACTGTATTTAGATCGAGTGAAAAATCGTTTGTTAGCAGGTCTTGAATTCCATTATGGAAACGTCGTGATCAATCCGCTAGAAGAAGACGGGCAGCCGTCTGTTTTTAATCGGGATGAGAAAAAGGAAAAAGAGATTTTAGACGTTATGAGTGAAAGTGCCTTCGCGAAAACAGAAGGCGGTTATTTTATGCATAATGAAGAAGCGGAGTATAACTTTTTATATCATGTCGTTCCAACGTTAAAAGGTTTAGTTGATATTTACGCGACAACAGCAATTAAATTACGCATTCATAATGGGGATACAGCACCTCTTATTAGGGTAAGAAGAAAAGAAAGAATTGATTGGTTATCGTTTCGTTTTGATATAAAAGGAATACCGGAAGCGGAAATTAAGGGTGTATTAGTGGCTCTTGAAGAGAAACGCAAATATTACCGATTAGCGAACGGTTCTTTATTGTCACTAGAGAGCAAAGAGTTTAATGAAATTAATCAGTTTGTAAAAGAATCAGGTATTCGGAAAGAATTTTTACATGGGGAAGAAGTGAATGTTCCGCTTATTCGGAGTGTAAAATGGATGAACGGACTTCA
This sequence comes from Bacillus sp. EB106-04-02-XG92, assembly GCF_058791995.1. NCBI lineage: Bacteria > Bacillati > Bacillota > Bacilli > Caryophanales > Bacillaceae > Bacillus > Bacillus sp. EB106-04-02-XG92. Next base: position 187,471 of record NZ_JBYTEA010000005.1, on the reverse strand, counting down.
CGAAGGTAATGTTTTAAGTTTAGATGAGTCTGTGCAAGATTTAGTTGAAAGCATTCAAAACCCGAAAAAATTAAAGTTTGCAGTGCCACAAACTTTACATGCTGTAATGAGAGAGTATCAAGTATACGGATTCGAATGGATGAAAACACTTGCCTATTACCGTTTTGGCGGTATTTTAGCAGACGATATGGGACTTGGGAAAACGCTGCAAAGTATTGCTTTTATAGATTCTGTTTTGCCTGAAATTCGGGAAAAGAAGCTACCTATATTAGTCGTTTCACCGTCCTCTCTCGTTTACAATTGGTTTAGTGAATTAAAAAAATTCGCCCCGCATATTAGAGCAGTTATTGCAGATGGAAATCAAACAGAACGACGAAAAATTTTAAAGGACGTAGTGGAATTTGATGTCGTAATTACGTCATATCCGTTATTGAGAAGAGATATAAGATCGTATGCGAGGCCGTTTCATACACTATTTCTTGATGAAGCACAGGCGTTTAAAAATCCTACAACGCAAACTGCAAGAGCAGTGAAAACAATTCAAGCTGAGTATCGTTTCGGACTAACGGGAACGCCTGTAGAAAATTCATTAGAAGAGCTATGGTCTATCTTCCATGTCGTCTTTCCGGAATTATTACCAGGAAGAAAAGAATTCGGTGATTTAAGGCGCGAAGATATAGCAAAGCGCGTAAAACCTTTCGTACTAAGACGACTAAAAGAAGACGTATTACAGGAGCTTCCAGATAAAATAGAGCACTTACAGTCATCGGAATTATTACCAGATCAAAAGAGACTTTATGCTGCTTATTTAGCGAAATTAAGGGAAGAGACGTTAAAACATTTAGACAAGGATACGTTACGTAAAAATAAAATTAGAATTTTAGCTGGTTTAACGAGATTACGACAAATTTGTAATCATCCCGCTTTATTCGTCGATGATTACAAAGGAAGTTCAGCTAAATTTGAGCAACTGTTAGACATACTAGAGGAATGCAGAAGTACTGGTAAGAGAATTTTAATTTTTTCTCAATTTACGAAGATGTTGTCCATTATTGGTCGTGAGTTAAATCGTCAAGCAATTCCATACTTTTATTTAGACGGAAATACACCTTCGCAAGAACGTGTAGAGCTATGTGACCGGTTTAACGAAGGGGAAGGGGATCTATTTCTCATTTCTTTAAAAGCTGGTGGTACAGGTCTTAACTTAACCGGTGCCGATACAGTTATATTGTACGATTTATGGTGGAATCCAGCTGTTGAACAACAAGCGGCAGATAGGGCATATCGAATGGGACAAAAAAATACGGTACAAGTTATTAAGTTAGTGGCCCACGGAACCATTGAGGAAAAAATGCATGAACTGCAAGAAAGTAAGAAAAATTTAATCGCTGAAGTGATTGAGCCAGGAGAAGAGAAATTATCATCCATCACGGAGGAAGAAATTCGAGAAATCTTAATGATCTAATAAAGAAAGCTATGCCTTCAAATGTATGAGGGCATAGCTTTTTTGTTGTAATAATTATATTTTGTTTTGTACAAAGTAAAGGAATCAAATGTTATTTTAATTACTTCTTTGTACCTTTACTTTTGTATGGCTTTGCAGCTTTCTTTTTCTTTGCGCTTGATTGCCAACGGTTCCAACCTTTACTTCCTGTACCCTGTCCTACACCTTTTTTCGGTTTTGCTTTCGTTTTACTCATATGATCACTCCGTTATATAAAAATCTTATTTGATAATAGTCAATGATTTAGAAAATACTCTTTATAAATGACTATGTTTACTTTAAGTAAAAAAACTGCTTGAATGCTATAGTATAACACGAATTTGCACGTAAACTGAAAGGAATTACAAAGAAAATGAAAATAATACGAAATACTGCGGATTCTATATTTCGAACGTTTACATTACTTGTTGTGTATATGTTAGTTTCGGTTAGTGAAACGTTTTTTGGATTGACAAGGCAAAAGAAGTGAAGATGTTATATTGAAAACAATCAATAAAGCCGTAAAATAAAGAATTGAAAAATATTTTTAAATTTTTGTTGACTTTATTTTTTTTTTGTATAGAATAATCATTAATAAAATGTTTCAGAGATGTGACAACAAAACGACTATGAAAGGACGAGTAGTAGTAGGATGTAGTCTAAGCGAGTCAGGGGTGGTGTGAGCCTGATACGAAGCCTATTATGAAGAACCTCCTGGAGTTGCTAACCGAAATCCTTTACAGGAAAGTAGACTTAGCCGGGAACTTCGCCGTTACAAGAAGAACAGTATCGAGATATTTCATCTCCGTATTGTATAAGTGAGCAACCTCTGTTGCTAATTTGGGTGGTACCGCGGAACCAAAGCCTTTCGTCCCAGTTTTTTGGGAAAGAAGGGCTTTTTTTGTTGGCTTCTTTTCACAACATCCAAACATTTTAGGAGGAAACCACCATGTATCAATCATTAATGACAGTAAGAGAGACTCAAATCGCAATTAAGGAAGTTAAAACATTTTTCGAGGATCAATTAGCAAAACGCCTTGAATTATTCCGCGTATCTGCACCATTATTCGTAACGAAAAAATCAGGACTAAACGATCACCTAAACGGTGTAGAACGTCCAATTGAATTTGATATGTTACATTCAGGAGAAGAATTAGAAATTGTTCACTCACTAGCGAAGTGGAAACGATTTGCACTGCATGAATATGGATATGAAGCTGGTGAAGGTTTATATACAAACATGAACGCGATTCGTCGTGATGAAGAACTTGATGCAACACATTCTATTTACGTTGACCAATGGGACTGGGAAAAAATTGTTCAAAAAGAATGGCGTACTGTAGATTACTTACAAAAAACGGTACTAACAATTTATGGAATATTCAAAGATTTAGAAGATCACTTATTTGAAAAGTATCCGTTCCTTGGAAAGTATTTACCAGAAGAAATTGTTTTCATCACTTCCCAAGAACTAGAAGATAAATATCCAGAATTAACACCGAAAGATCGTGAACACGCAATTGCGAAAGAACACGGTGCAGTCTTCATTATCGGAATTGGTGATGCGCTTCGTTCAGGTGAAAAGCATGACGGACGTGCAGCTGATTATGATGATTGGAAATTAAACGGTGACATCTTATTCTGGCACCCAGTACTACAATCTTCATTTGAATTATCATCAATGGGAATTCGTGTTGATAGTAAATCACTTGATGAGCAGTTAACAAAAACAGGTGAAGACTTCAAACGTGAGTACGATTTCCATAAAGGGATTTTAGAAGACGTACTACCATTAACAATTGGTGGTGGTATCGGACAATCAAGAATGTGCATGTACTTCTTACGTAAAGCACATATCGGTGAAGTTCAATCTTCTGTATGGCCTGACGATTTACGTGAAGCTTGCAAGAAAGAAAACATTCATCTGTTTTAATAGAAGTAAGAGAGGGTTGCTCAAAGAGTTATCCTCTCTTTTTATTGTGTAAACGAATGGTTTACAGTGAGTTTTACTAATGGTTTCTTTCCTTTTCATCTCCTTGTATGTAATAATTTGTTAAAGGAGGGGACGTTATGAGCTTAGGAGAACAGTTAAAAAAACTACGAGAGTCAAAGGGATTTTCACAAGAGGATGTTGCTAAAAAGATTGGTGTGACGAGGCAAGCAGTATATAAGTGGGAGAATGATAAAAGTTGCCCTGATATTGAAAATTTGATTTTATTGAGCGAAATGTACAATGTTACGCTCGATGAGTTAATAAAAGGGAATCAAAACATTAAAGAAAAAATACATATTCATGAAGAAGATGAGGATTTTGAGAAAGAGAACGAGTTTGGTTTTTATATTGGATTCGGTTTGTTAATAATGAGTGCTTTCATTGATTATGAAGGAATTCAAAAGATATTATTAGGAATTGCGTTATTCATGATGGTTTTTTATTTTGATATGAAAAAAGTTATTTTGAATGAATATCGATCTTTTTTTCGAGGAAGAGAGCCAAAAGATATATGTGATAAAAAATGAGCAGAGTCAGTTGTATTTCCTAGGAAAGAGTATGGTGAATAATGTTATTTTTTTATAATGATTTTGGGATATCGCTAATATTTTAAAAAGCTGCTTGTATAGAGTCTTGAAATCTATACAAAACAGCTTTTTATTTATATAGGAAGAAAATAGATTGATATGACTTTTATGAAATTTAAAGAAAAATGTTAAATTAGTTGCACTAAAGGCTCAATTTTCGCCATAAATGATTGATGCAGCGCCTCGACACCTGTTACTAAATGAAGGCGGTCAATAACGACAGACACTTTAATTTCTGATGTACTTACCATTTTAATATGAATATCTTCTTCTTTTAAAGTAGTGAACATATTCGCAGCAACACCTGGATTAGAGACCATACCGGATCCTACAATGGATACTTTTGCTAAATGATTTTCATATTCTACAGATTCATATTGTAATGTTTCTTGATGTTGTTCTAATACCTCTAATGTTTCTTTTAAATCATTAGAATGGATTGAGAAGGAGAGGTGAACAGTTCCTTCATTTGTAATACTTTGAATGATGATATCTACATTAATATGTGCCGCTGCTAATGTAGAGAAAACTGTTGAAAGTGCACCTTGTTCCAATCCTTTCATTGTGACACGTGTAATATTATCTTCAAATGCAATACCTTTAACGATTGATTGTTGTTCCATGTTACATTCTCCTTTTACAATTGTTCCGTTTTCTTGTTCCATACTTGAGCGAACTTCTAAAATGACATTATGATTTTTAGCAAACTCAACCGCACGTGGGTGTAATACACCAGCACCGAGGTTTGCAAGTTCTAACATTTCGTCATAAGAGATTTCTTCTAATTTATAAGCATCTTTTACAACTCGTGGGTCCGTTGTATATACGCCTGTTACATCCGTGTAAATATCACATTTTTTTGCTTTCAGTGCAGCAGCTAATGCAACAGCAGTTGTATCAGAACCACCACGGCCAAGCGTTGTAATTTCATGATTTTCACTCATTCCTTGGAATCCAGCTACAATAACAATCGTACCTTCAGTAAGATAAGATTGAATTCGATCTGTATGAATGTCAGTAATCCGTGCACTACTATGTACAGATTCTGTCGTAATACCAGCTTGCCATCCTGTTAATGAAATTGCGTTATAACCTTTTGCTTGTAGTGCCATCGTTAATAATGAAATAGTCACTTGCTCTCCTGTCGATAGAAGCATATCCATTTCGCGTTTACTCGGATTTTCTGTAATAGCGTTAGCAAGTGCGACAAGTTCGTCTGTACTTTTTCCCATTGCTGAAACGACAGAGACGATACTATGTCCTCGTTCATATTCTTCAATAATTAAATTTGCTACATGTTGAATGCGCTCAACACTTCCGACAGAAGTGCCACCAAATTTTTGTACAATCGTTTCCATTACGAATTCCTTCTTTCATCCATTTTTAAGAATAGATTAGGACATATATAAATCCCAATATTCCTGTAGTTACCAGAGAAAAGCAAAAAACACCATCTCAAATAAGTGAGGATGGTGCTGTTACAGGAAAAGGGAAACAGAAAACGGAGCTAATAAAAAAACCGCCAAAAAAGGAATACCATAAAAATGATATCTCTTTTTTGTAGATAGCTCTTCATACGTACACGTCTGTACATATGACAGTTCTGTTTCTATTCGAAAACAGCCCCAATCGATACATACAGAGACATATATCGATTTCGGCAATACTTCCTTTCATCTAATTTCATAGACATCTCTGTGTCTCCATTAGAATACTCATAAGTATTGCAACCTCTATCTCACGTTTTAGGCGAGAGTGTTTGATTTATGAAGTTGTTGGTAACATTTTTATTTATAATAATTTAAATTTTTCGGGGAATCAAGTGTTTTGAATAAATTTTAAAAATTCTTTCTTTTTATAAAAAAGTTTGTGAAAAATGTAGCAAATCAAATTCATTGCATGTACATTAAAATTATAGTGCATTGGAGGTGGAAGAATGAAGGGGAAAAAGCCTATTTATGTTTCGGCAGAAATGAACACAACAATGGAGAAATTATGGGAATACTCGCAAGAACCACATATACATACAGAATGGGATGCTCGCTTTACTGAAATTTCGTATTTAGAGAAAAAGGAAGGAGAACCACAGAAGTTTTTATATAAAACAAAAATCGGATTTGGACTTGAAATAGCTGGAGAAGGTGAATCGATAGGTGAAATAAGAAAAGAAACAGGTGAACGGATTTCTTCTTTAAAATTTTGGACGGATAATAGATTATCTCTTATTCAAACAGGGCGTGGTTATTGGAAGTATACCCCTCGTAAAGAATACATTCATTTTGAGACGCAATATGATTATGATACGAGGTTTGGTCGTATAGGGAATGTAATAGATTTCTATATGTTTCGGCCGTTATTAGGCTGGGCGACTGCTTGGAGCTTTGATGCATTAAAATTATGGCTAGAAAAGGGACTTCATCCTAGTTTGCTAATTAGAAGAACGATGACATATTGGCTCGTATGTTTTTTAATTGCTTTTGTATGGCTATATCAAGGGATTGTACCGAAAATAATCTTTATCCATCCGGAAGAAGTGAAAATGCTTTCGGTCATAATTGGTTCAACTGAAAATAGTATTTTTATTCTTAAAATAATTGGGTTGTTAGAAGTTATTTTTGGTGTCACATGGTTACTTCCATTTCCAAAACGAAATGTATTCATAATACATATTTGCGTGTTAATAGCCTTAACAATCGCAGCAGGATTTACGAATATCGCAAGCTTTACAGAGCCGTTTAATCCAATTACATTAAACGTTTTACTAATGGGGTTATCAATTGTCGGTTATATAAATAGCACGAACTTGCCAAGTGTAAAAAATTGCAAGAGGAAGAGAAAGGGATAGTGTATGGCTAATATGTATGAAAAACTGTTAGGGGATTCTTATAAAAAACTTCATCCGAAATTACAGAAACGCTATGAGATTACGGAAGAAAATAGTTTTACTGGAGAAGGAAAGATGGATGAGATTTATGGTGGTTCTTTTTTCGTAAAATTCATATTAAAAATTGCATCAAAGTTTCGTATGTTTTTCTCTGAGCGGGGGAAGGAAGTGCCATTTACAATACATAATACTGCTGAGCGGGATGAACATGGACATGAATTTGTGCGGTGGAATCGTACTTTTTATTTTCAAAATAAGAAAAGATATTTTAACGCTGTTATGCAGTTGGATGAAGAGAATAATGAAATTGTAGATTATTTTGGTGAACCACACATACTTGTTTCTACGCTGAAAATTCATATTGATGAGATGGGGGCAATGCATATTTCCTCAAAGAAACAATGGTTTTACATGTTTAGAAGAAAAATCCCGTTACCTAGATTCTTATACGGAGAGGCCAACATTGTAGAAAGTTATGATGAAACAAAACAGTGCTTTCGAATTCATGTACAAGTACGCAATCCATTAATTGGTTCATTATTTTCATACAAGGGAACATTTGTGGAGAGGAAATAAATAATATGAAAAATATAATAGTTGGACTTGCTTGTTATATTATTTTTCTAATATGTGAGTGGTCAAATATAAACCCAGTTGAAGCAATTATTTTATTATCTATTTTGTTATTTATACCGATGTCATTTTGCATCATTGATAAGAAAAGAAGAAATGGATCATATGTATTCTTTTATAAATTTGTATCGTTGTTATATCCAATCGCAGCAATGAGTGCAATGTTAGCTTTCGTAACAAATCACTATTTCTTTGCATTACTTTGGTTTGTATATACAGGCATTGTTGCATTGTTTGGTGTGAGTAGATTACTAGAAAGAGGATGGAAACCGCTAGAAGAGACAGCTATCGATAGTGCGTTTATATATTTGTTTTTAGGTGGTTTTTGGTTTTTTTCTTCTGTAGCAAAACTCCCCATTATGCACTTTAGTTCCGACATTGTTTTACTCACAGCTGCACACTTTCATTATTCGGCATTTCTATTGCCATTATCAGCTGGTTTAATAGGGCGTAAGAGAGAAAAGGGCAGTAAAGTATATGATGCGATTATGTTTATCATCGTTATTTCACCTATGACAGTTGCGATAGGGATTACATACTCAAGGGTATTTGAATTTTTTGCAGTGTGCCTATATTTATGTGCGATTTATGGTTATGGAATTTATGTTTGGCGCACGAAATTTAATGCTATCAGCGCAAAAATCCTCCTAGTCATATCGTCTAGTACACTCATGGTAACAATTATGTTCGCACTCATATATTCGTATGGGAATTTGAAACATGTAATGACGATTACAATTGCTCAAATGGTTTGGATTCACGGTGTTGTCAATGGAATTGGAGTAGCGTTGCCGGCATTTGTCGGCTGGATGATTGAAAAGAGTGTTCCGAACTATCAATATTACGGGAAAACAATGAGTAGATTAAGAGGAAAGGCGATTGTTGGTGAAGCATTTTTACATAACAAAAATGTAATAGATAGTAAGGAATACAGCGGTTTAGTTGATAAAATGAATGATTTTCATAGTGAAGCATTTGAAGTGACGAAGCTTCCTTTAAGCACTATTCACTTTTATGAAAATACAAAAGAGTATGAGTTACAATCACATATTAAATGGACTCGCTGGTTCCGCCCAGTTGCATTTTGTTATGAGAAAATGAGTAAGCGTATAGGGCAAATACATTTAGGAATGGGAGGCAAGTGGGAAACGATGCACGGCTCTATCATCGGGGTAATGGATGAGAAGGATGGGAGAGAGGATGTAAGGGCTTGGCTAAGAAAAAATGAAGCAGAAGAATCAATTTTTGTAGCTCTCTATTCAAAACATACATATGAGAACGAGACGTATATGAATATTGCATTACCTTTACCATATTCGAATATGACAGGGATTTTGAAAGTATGTAATAAGAGTAATAATTTAATCATTACTAGTAAGCTGAGAAGAAATGGAAAGGGAGATGAGGGGATTTATTTACATGCTCGTTTCTTTACAATACGATTACCGTTAGCAGAGACATTTATTATTAAAGAGGGCACAAATCAAATGTTAGAAGCTAACCATAAAATGTGGATATTTGGAGTTAAGTTTTTAGAAATTGATTATGAGATTAAGAAAATAGAGGAGAAGTAAGAAAAGCTTGGAGAGATGCCAAGCTTTTTTACGTATGCGTAATTGTCATAGCAACTTGTTTATCTAAGTCTCGGTCCCAAACACGTTGAATTTCAAATGTACCTTTTTCAAAAAATAATGGGAATCTTTCTTTAAACCAATCTTGCATAGGAAGGTTTAGTGCTTCATCAATTGGCACCCATAATAATTCGCCCTCAGGAGGGTTCATAAGAAGTTCACCATCAAATGAGTCTGTCCAATAATTGAATACCATATATCGAACATTTTCTTTCGGATTTACGTATTCATCTAATCCCTTAAAAGTTAAATTTGAAACAAGTAATCCAGTTTCTTCGTTTACTTCTCGTTTAGCAGCTTGAGCGATACTCTCTGGAAAATCTACTTTACCGCCAGGAGCTATATAGCCAGGAAAACCTCGATGATTGGGACGTTTTATAAGTAAAACGTCATTATTTCGCTGGATCATACACATTGTATAGATGCGGTGCTCGATGTTATGAGGATTTTGAGGCATAATCATGTATTCTCCTATATTTTTCTTGATAATTTTACCATAACATAATGGTTTCTTATATAATTAAAGATATAATATTCTGATTTTTTCGGTATATGATAAAGTCTATAATCATTTGAAAAGAGGAGAGGGAAATGCAAGGGGAAATGCAAAGAGAAAAAGCTTTGGGATATGTCGGTAAATTGTTATTGCCAGTTAAAGCATCACCACATTTTAAATTTTTATGGATTGGGCAATTATTTTCGACTTTAGGTAGTTCGATAACGATGGTTATTTTGCCCGTCGTTGTGTATTCATTGACTGGTTCAACAGTTGTAATGGGGATGACGATGGCAATGTACATGCTTCCTAATATTCTTACGTTACCGTTTGCAGGATTAGTAGTAGATCGAATTGATCGGGTGAAATTAATGTTATTTACAGATATAATTCGTTGCGTATTAATGCTATTACTTGCAACACTTATATTTATGGATGTATTAACAATTCCGCTTCTATATGTACTCGTAGCATTATATGGACTTATGGAAGGGATATTTCAGCCAGCGTATGCGGCTGTAAGAGCGAAAATATTTGTGCCGGAAATTCGAAATGCAGCTAATGCATTAACGCAAATGAGTAATCAAGGTATACGACTAATTGGACCGGCTCTTGGAGGATTGATCGTTTCTGTTGCATCTGCCGGAATAGGGTTTGGGCTAGATGCAGTAACGTATTTGTTATCATTTTTTTGCTTATTATTTTTAAGAGAAATAAAGTTTAAAAAAGTAAAACCTATTGAAAAGAGAAAGGTCGATTACAAACAAGAGTTTATGGAAGGTGTTTACGTTTTAAAAAGTCATCCGTGGCTATGGATTACAATTTTAGTCTTTTCTTTCATCAATATTTGTTATGCAGGAATTATCGTTGTATTAATTCCATGGTTATTTAATGTTCATCATCATTTTGAAGCATACGTGTATGGATTAGGAATGGCATCTTCTGGTGTTGGAGCTGTAATTGCTGCACTAATATTTGGCGGGAGAGAACGGTGGCATAAGCGGGGATTACTTGCCTATGGTGGTGTTTTAATAAGTGGTTGTGCGCTTTTAATAATGCCGTTTATTGCTTGGGCACCTGCTTTAATTGGATTAATGGCAATTGAAGGTTTCGGTATGATGATATTTGGACTCATTTGGGAAACAAGTTTACAAGAGCTTGTGCCAGAAGAAGCATTTGGAAGAGTAGCAAGCCTTGATATGTTAGGTTCATTTGCTTTACTGCCACTAGGTTATGTAGTTGTAGGATGGCTCGCTACTGTCATAGGTGGTGAGATAACGATTATAGCATTAGCTATTTTAGTACTTGTAACAATTGGAGTAGCATTATGTGTACCGAGTATTCGAAGATTTGATTGATGATATAAGGGAGGGGGAAACGACTTATATGATGATAAAAAACTTGAACGATATAGTCGCAAAGGAATTGGACAGCCAATACGCTTTCCAAGAAAAGGTCTTTGAAGCAAAAAATTTCACAGTCTATATCGCTATCCAAATAGAAAATAACATAGCATATAATCAATTATTATTAATAAAACATCTTTGTAACGAAAAGCCCTCCGTACATATTTGGCATAAGAAAATTAGCGCCGATGCAACAAAACTGGATATCACAAAAGAAGTGACAGAAGCAATTCAATCTGGTTTTGTAAATGAAGAGTAAGCCCTAATCAAATTAGGGCTTACTCTTCATTAAATACAAATGTTTGTTTCATTTTTTTACCCTCATTTACCGGATGGCCGTTGTAAGAGAAATTGTTTTCTTCCCAAGTAATGACGACTTTGAAATTATGGCTGTTCAAGTCTAAAGGGAATACGATGTAGTTAAAGCTCGTCTGACTTTTTGAAACGTTGTTATGCGATGTAGTAGGATTAAAAGTAACTTTAGATGTAGGAGCGTTATCAAGTATTTCCACTGATACATTTGATACATCATTACCGATGTTTTTTACGAGTAAACGATATGTATCATATACTCCCTGTTTTGGCTGCACTGCTTGCTTGTTTGCGTTATGGGATTTATCAATTTCGATATACCACTGTTTTGACTTTGATTCAATTGGTAGTGATTGGAATGTGTATGCACTAGCTTGTATTGGTAGTGCTAAACAGATTAGTGCAAAGAGAGAAAATATTTTTCGCTTCATTTTCAGAGAGCTCCCATTCTGTAACGGATTTATTCGACATTAACGGGCAGTAAAAATTCCACATCAAAAATCGGCTGGAGCAAAGAAGTTAGGTGGGAGATCAACTGCCCGTAAACGTCCGATTGGTTCAACTAATAATCAGTAGGGGATGGACAAAACCTCCACTGATAATAGTTTCACTTTATTTGTTATTATCTTCTCTTTAGGTGAGTATATACCATATAATGTAAGGTGATATTTATGACCCTCATGAATGTATTTTAAATTTTAAATGCGAATATTAACTACTGTATTCTTTATGAAAGCAGTGTAGAGATTTTTCTACACTGCTTTTTCTAACATGAAATAATTTCCAAAGATATGTTAAAATAACATTGTCATACAACAAGGGGGATTTGTTTTATGGAAAATGGATATCTTGCTAAAGTAGATGTAACGAAAAGAATTGAATCGAAATCTAAGTACAATAAGAAACTTGAAAAATATCAAAGGCGCTTATTAGCGTTGCAGCAAATTGTAAAAGAAGAAAAAATTGCAGTTATGCTCGTTATGGAAGGCTGGGATGCGGCTGGAAAAGGCGGAGCGATTAAACGAGTGACAGAACACCTTGATCCGCGCGGGTTTCAAGTAAATCCAATCGGAGCACCAGCACCTCATGAAAAACGGTACCATTACTTGCAACGTTTCTGGCGGAAACTACCTCAGTACGGGCAAATTACTATTTTTGATCGCTCATGGTACGGCCGTGTGTTAGTTGAGCGTGTTGAAGGCTTTGCTACGAAGGAAGAGTGGACGAGAGCGTATGATGAGATTAATGATTTTGAAAAACTATTAACAGATGATCATTATATAATCGGGAAGTTCTTCTATCATATTAGTAAAGATGAGCAATTAAAGAGGTTTAAGGATAGAGAGAACAATCCTTTAAAAAGATGGAAAATTACAGATGAAGATTGGCGTAACCGTGAAAAATGGGACGAGTATGTTGAAGCAATGGAAGACATGTTTGAAAAAACAAATAAATCAAATGCAAAATGGGCAATTATCGCAAGTAACGATAAATTATACGCTCGATTGAAAACGTTGAAATTAATTATTTCATTAATTGAGGATTACCTTGTAGAACATAATATAGAATTACCTTCTTATTATTATGAAATAAAAGAGGGAAAGACAGAAAGCTTTGAAGCGAATCAAGATGAAGTTGTAAAATAGTACAAAATGTGTATATGAAATATGAAGTAGAGTCACCCTGTAATTTTGGGAACCCCTCGGTAATGGGAAAGATATAAACCGTGGGGTTCTTTACCTGTATAAATAAATTTCAGCATTATAAATTTGGGGATTTTGCTGTTCTATAGTACATTAACAAGGGGGATTAGTTTTATCCCGCTTTAATGGGCAGTAAGACCCCCACCTCAAAATTCAGCGAAAGCAAAGAAGTTAGGTGGGGGATCAACTGCCCATAAAAGTCCGATTGGTTCAACTAATAATCAGTGAGGGATGAAGAAAACCCCACTGATTAAAGTTTCACTTTATAGAGAGGGTGAGGAAATGATTGATACAGCCGATGTTTCAATAAGTAATCGTATGTATACAGAAGAAGAGCAGCAAAAATTATATAAACGAACGTTAATAATCGTAAGTATTTCACAAATGTTCGGCGGAGCAGGGTTAGCCGCTGGGATTACAGTAGGTGCACTTCTTGCGCAGCAAATGCTTGGGACAGATGCATATGCAGGATTGCCGGCAGCTATGTTTACAATGGGATCTGCGGTAGCAGCTTTTTTTGTTGGGAAATTATCGCAAAAGTATGGTCGCCGCGTAGGGCTTGCAGGAGGTTTTATAGTAGGCGGGTTAGGGGCTATTGGAGTTGTGATGGCAGCTTTAACAAATAGTATTATTCTTTTACTAGTTTCTTTACTTATATATGGCGCGGGCACAGCTACAAATTTACAAGCGCGTTATGCTGGAACAGATTTAGCGAATAAGAAGCAAAGAGCAACAGCTATTAGTATCACGATGGTAATGACGACTTTTGGTGCAGTTGCAGGTCCCAATTTAGTAGGTGTGATGGGAAGGTTTGCTCATTCAATTGGAATTCCTGAACTTGCTGGTCCGTTTATATTATCGGCAGCAGCATTTATACTAGCGGGTATTGTTCTATTTGTTATGCTTCGTCCAGATCCATTACTTATTGCTAATATGATAGAAACATATAAACAAGAGCATACATATAAAGGGCAGCCAGTAACAGAAGAAGCTACAGAAAATAAACGAGGTATTACAGTTGGGGCAATCGTAATGATACTTACTCAAGTTGTGATGGTTGCGATTATGACGATGACTCCAGTTCATATGGGGCATCACGGTCATGGCTTAAGTGCAGTAGGACTTGTGATTGGTTTTCATGTCGGTGCAATGTACCTTCCATCTCTCGTTACGGGAATGTTAATTGATAAAATTGGAAGAACAACGATGAGCATAGCTGGCGGAGTAATTTTACTAGCTGCAGGTGTTATAGCCGCAATCGCGCCGAGTGATTCTTTAATACTATTAATCGTCGCTTTGTCTTTACTTGGATTAGGATGGAACCTCGGTTTAATAAGTGGTACGGCTCAAATTGTTGATGCAACTATACCTTCCACACGTGCGAAAACACAAGGGAAAATAGATGTGTTTATTGCGTTAGCTGGAGCTTCAGGCGGAGCGATGTCAGGTATGGTAGTGGCCAATTCAAGTTATGCGGCATTGTCATTAGCTGGAGGAGTTGTAGCTTTCATGCTGATTCCTGTTGTGATATGGGCTCGGACAGGTAAATAAAAATTAAGGTAAAAGAAGCTGCATTCAATGGGAGATAACCAATCTTCGAATGCAGCTTCTTGTAGTTAGTTGTATAAAAAGAGAAAGATTAGTTTAAATCCCACTCCACAATCAGACCTAAATGCGTAAGACCACCACCAAATCCGTATAGTAAAAGTGTGTCTCCATTATTTAATTTTCCTTCTTTTCTAGCTAAATCTAGAGCGAGTGGAATGGAAGCGGAAGATGTATTTCCCATGTGTTTTACACTCGTTAAAGTTTTTTGGATTGGAATTTCGGTTTTCTCACAAATAGATTCAATCATTCGTAAGTTAACACTGTGTGGTATGAACCAGTCTATATTATCTATTTGCATATTTGCGGTATGTAATAGTTCTTTTATACCTGCTGGCACCGTGCGTGTTGCCCATTTATATACTTCTCTTCCATTTTGCACGATTTTTTCATTTGTTTGCAGTGGAGTGTCATTCATAGTAGTAGATAAGTTTGTTCTGTATAGATGAATACCGCCGTGCCCATTTGTGCCCATATGATACGCGATAAAGCTTGGTTTGTTTTCATCTCTTTCTAATAAAATAGCACCAGCACCATCGCCGAATAAAATGCAGGTCGTTCTATCGGTGTAATCAGTAACTTTTGATAATGTTTCTGTCGCTACAACAAGTACTTTTTCGTGTGATCCAGAAGTGATTAAGCTATTCCCAACGTGCAAGCCATATGTGAAACCAGCGCAAGTGGCATTTAAATCAAATGCTATTGTATGAGGTATGTTGAAGTGTTGTTGTATTTGACACGCGACACTAGGAAAAACATAGTCAGCGGTTGTTGTAGCGACGATGATACAGTCTATATCTTCTAAGTTCTTTTTAAAAGTTGTACATAAATTTTCAATTGCTTTAATGGCTAAGTGTGAGGAGTATTCGTCTTCGCTAGCAATTCTTCTTTCCTTCATTCCTGTTCTTTGTACAATCCATTCATCATTCGTATCAATCATTTTCTCTAAATCGTTATTAGATAATATTTGATTTGGAACATAAGTACCAATTGCAGTAATACGAGATTTAGAATGCATGGGAACATCTCCTAACTTATTTTTATAACCTGATACTAATATCAGGTTATAAAAATGTCAATAAAGACTTTTATTATATTGAATTGATAATGCTTAACTTATTATGAAGGAATTTGGCGAGTGTTGTAAAAATCATATACAAGAAGTTTTTAAAATTGATAATGAAGAGAGTTGAGCTCCTTGAAAAGGATTTTGTATATATTTCCTGTTGTCATTATTTGTAGCTTTATTCTTATTATTTTTTCAGAGAAATCTTATGCTTGTGATTGTATTAATGTATCAGCAGAAGATGCCTTTCAAAAAAACGATGTAGTATTTAAGGGAAGAGTGATTGAGATTGGAAGGGAAGAAAGTGTTGGAATTGAAGTATTATTTGAAGTGAAGGGCATTTGGAAAGGGACAACATCTTCGCAAATTATTGTATATACAAATGGTGGTGATTGTGTGTTTCACTTTGTAGAGGGAGGAGAGTATTTAGTGTTTTCTTCTCAAAGAGGGGAAGAGAAACAATTATTCACACATAGTTGCAGTGGTACGAAGAAGCTAGATGAGGCAGGGGCGGACGAAGTGGCTGTAAGTCAAATTGCAAAAGAATCTGTTCCGACGAAGAAAGTCGATTTAAAAGGGAAGATGGTCAGTGGTTTCAGTTGGTGGAAAGTTGTTACCATTTCTATAGGTATATTACTGATTGTAGCTCTTGTGATTTTTAATGTAAGAAGAAGGCGCAAAAAATGACGATTAAAGTAAAAGTATAGAGAATTTCTTTCTGTTTCTATAGGTGGTTTCATCTTGTGAAAGCGAATTACTTATGCTACACTTTATGTAACTTAAAATGAACGGAGGGGCTTCCTTTGATCTTAATCAGATTACGTCTCAATACTTTGTGCCAATAATTGAATAGCGCTCAAAGGCTCTGTCTGTGTGCAGAGTGAACGGGATTGGTCTGCCTATTTTAAAGGAACCCTTTATTAAGCTTATATGTGAAAAAGAGGGAGGGACGAATACGCCCTCTTTTTGTTTTGCCTTTATTAATAGAATGGGATCGTATAGGTGAACACTTATTGTGGATACGTATATAATCTTGGGACTTAATGACTATGAGATAGGATGAAAGTATAACTTTCTTCTATTTCTTTGGTGAACCCTTATCCGTTTACGAAAACACAGGCAGTGACCTGTGTTTTTTATTTTACGTAATCGAAATGGAGGAATAAATATATGGAAGAATTATTACAAAGAGCTGTTTTAGTTGGAGTAAATTTAGGTAATGAAGATGATTTTGCGTATTCGATGGAAGAGTTAACGAATCTTGCAGAAGCTTGTGATGTAGAGGTAATTGGGCAAGTGACGCAAAATTTACAACGAGTAAATCCGTCACATTATATTGGAAAAGGAAAAATTGAAGAAGTAGCAGCCTATGTAAATGAAGTAGATGCGAATTTGGTAATCTTTAATGACGAATTATCTCCTTCTCAAATTCGAAATTTAGAAGCGGATTTAGATTGCAAAGTAATTGACCGTACCATATTAATTTTAGACATTTTTGCGCAACGTGCGAAAACGAAAGAAGCGCAGTTGCAAGTAGAAGTAGCACACCTTCAATATATGATGCCACGTTTAATCGGTCTTCGTGAATCGTTAGGAAGACAGAGCGGCGGAGTTGGTACGAAAAATAAAGGTGTCGGTGAGAAGAAATTAGAGTTAGATCGTCGTAAAATTGAAGAACAGATTTCAGTTTTAAATAAAGACCTAGAAGCACTTGTTGCCCAGCGTCAAACACAGCGAAAGCAGCGTAAGAAAAATGAAGTTCCTGTTGTAGCTTTAGTAGGTTATACGAACGCAGGAAAATCAACGACGATGAATGCGATGCTTGAAATTTATAATGGTACAGAAGAAAAACAAGTATTTGAAAAAGATATGTTATTCGCGACGTTAGAAACATCTGTACGAAATATTGATCTGCCAGATAACAAATCATTTTTATTAACGGATACAGTGGGATTTGTAAGCAAATTACCGCACCACCTTGTGAAAGCGTTCCGTTCGACGTTAGAAGAAGTAGCGGAAGCGGACTTACTTATTCACGTTGTAGATTACGCTAATCCAAATTATGAACAGTTAATTGATATTACAAATGAAACGTTAAAGAAAATTGGAGTAGAAAATATTCCAACCATTTATGCTTATAACAAATCAGATATGGTAGATGTTGAAATTCCGAAAGTACAAGAAGAACGCGTTTATTTATCGGCGAAGAAACATATTGGAATAGAAGAGCTTGTCGAAATGATTCGTTCACACATTTATAAAGAGTATACGAAGTGTGAAATGTTAATTCCGTATGATCAAGGACAGGTAGTTTCTTATTTCAATAATCATGCGCACGTTTTATCTACGAGTTATGAAAACGAAGGTACGAAACTAGAAGTAGAATGTAAAACGAGTGATTACGAAAAGTATAAGCGTTTTGCAATTTAATAAAAAAGGCGATCCTAATATATGTTAGGATCGCCTTTTTTTATTAATAGTTGCAAGTAATTCCTTTGTCCTGTCCTATTATAAAAGAAAATACAGAACGTTTTTAAAAAATCCAATAAAACAGATAGAAAAAATATATTATTTGAGAAGTGATATTTCTGGAAAAAGAAATGAAACCAGTATAGAATAGAAATGTTTCAAAAGTCAGAATTTATTACACCTAATGTAATAAATATACATTTTGTACAGGAAGGAGAAATACACGTATGCAGGCAGTTTCGCAAAAAAACACAGTAGAAACACCGACAATATATCGAATATTATTTGCGATTAGTTTCGGTCATTTTTTAAATGATTCGATGCAAGCAGTTGTGCCCGCGTTGTTTCCTATTTTGGAAAAAACGATGAATTTATCCTATATGCAAGTAGGGTGGATTGCGTTTGCGTTAAATATGACGTCGTCGATTATGCAGCCGGTTTTTGGTATGTATTCGGATAAGAAGCCATCACCATTTTTATTACCGCTCGGTATGTTTTCAAGTATGCTTGGGATGATCGGACTTGCTTTTGCACCGAACTTTATTATTGTCATTATTTCTGTTTTATTTATCGGATTAGGTTCCGCAGTCTTTCATCCAGAAGGCGCTCGTGTTGCTTATATGGCAGCAGGGACAAAACGAGGTTTAGCACAAGCGATTTATCAAGTGGGAGGAAATACAGGGAATTCCCTAGCTCCTATTTTTACAGCATTAATTTTCGTTCCGCTCGGCCAAATTGGCTCTTTAGGTTTTACAGCCTTTGCAGCGGTAGGAATTGTATTGTTAATTTTCGTATCAAATTGGTATAGGAATGAATTAGCAACGGGTGCTGCAAGGAGAAAAAAGAGGGCTGCGCTTGAGGCAGAAAATGCAATTGTAAGTACACATATTAAATTTGTTATTATACTTCTTGTTTTTCTTACTTTTGTACGATCTTGGTACGGTGCTGGTATCGGGAATTTTTATCAATTTTACTTAATTGAGCATTACGGTTTATCGATAAAAAATGCTCAGTATTTCGTATTCGCCTTTATGATTGCTGGTGTGTTAGGAACCTTCTTTGGTGGTCCATTAGCAGATCGATTTGGAAAGAAAACAATTATTGTATTTTCAATGCTAGGTTCAGCCCCACTCGCACTTTTATTACCTCACGTTTCGCTCGTGTGGGTCGTACCGCTATTTTTATGTATCGGTTTTATTAGTTCAAGTAGTTTTAGTGTAATTGTTGTTTATGCGCAAGAGCTTGTTCCTGGAAAAGTAGGGATGGTATCTGGATTAATTGTAGGGCTTGCGTTTGGACTCGGCGCTTTAGGATCTGTAGTCCTCGGGAAATTAGCTGACATATATAGTCTTCAATTTATTATGTTACTATGTAGTTGTCTACCATTAATTGGACTTACTTCTTGGTTATTACCAAGTGATAAGAAAACGATAGAATAGGGGGATACGCTATGAAATTATGTGAAAACGTAACAGAATTAATAGGAGATACACCTGTCGTCCGATTATCTAAATTTATTCCAGAAGATGCAGCAGATGTGTATGTAAAACTAGAAATGTTTAATCCTTCACGCAGTGTGAAAGACCGTGCTGCCTATAATTTACTGCACGTTGCAGAAGAGAATGGTCTTATCAAACCAGGAGATACAATTATTGAACCGACAAGTGGAAATACAGGAATAGGCTTAGCGATGAATGCAGCTGCAAAAGGGTATAAAGCGATTTTAATTATGCCAGACAATATGTCAAAAGAGCGTATAAATTTATTGAAAGCATACGGAGCAGAAGTAGTTTTAACACCGGCAGAACAAAGAATGCCAGGAGCAATTGCGAAGGCGTTAGAACTACAAAAGCAAATTCCGAATAGTTTTATTCCGCAACAATTTGAAAATCCAGCAAACCCGAATATTCATCGTTATACGACTGCACTTGAAATTTATGAACAAATGGATGGAGAGCTTGATGCCTTTGTAGCAACTGCTGGAACTGGCGGAACTATTACAGGGACTGGGGAAACGTTAAAAGAGAAACTACCAAACTTATATATTGCAGTAGTAGAACCGAAAGGATCCCCCGTTTTATCAGGCGGTGTTCCAGGTCCTCATAAATTAGTAGGAACAAGTCCAGGATTTATCCCGAAAAATTTAAATACAGACGTGTATAACGAAATTATTCAAATTGCAGACGAAGAGGCTTTAACGACAATGAGAAACTTAGCTAGACAAGAGGGATTGTTAGTTGGGCCATCTTCAGGAGCTTCTGTTTACGCGGCGATTATGATCGCGAAACGATTAGGCGCTGGTAAAAAAGTTTTATGTATTGCACCTGATACAGGAGAACGTTATTTGAGTATGGGATTATTTGAATAAAAATGATAGAAACCCCTTAATGGTGAAATAGCGCTGTTAAGGGGTTTGTTATAGGTTATTAAGAGAGGAGAAACACAATGAAACTATTAAAACCGACAAATGAATATAGCGAACAAATTATGGAGTATCGAGAGGCATTTTTACATGTGGATGAACAACTACATGGCAGTAGTTCTTTACAAAATTTTGATTCTCTCGATGAGTGGTTTGAAAAAGTGAGTATACAAGAAGTGGGAGAAAACTTACAAGGTAATCGAGTACCCTCTAGCCAATTTTTAAGCTTTGAAAAAGGGGAACTTATAGGTTTTGTGAATATTAGACATCGATTAAACGAAGAATTATTGCGGGAAAGTGGTCATATTGGATATAGTGTACATCCGGATAAACGTCGCCAAGGTTACGCTACGAAACAACTGCAACTTGCATTAGATGAAGCACAAAAATTAGGATTGCAGAAAGTGCTAATAACTTGCGATAAAGCCAATATTGCTTCGGCTAAAACGATTCAAAAGGTTGGCGGTGTGTTAGAAGATGAAGTGGTTTCTTCTCATACAAGTGAAATTGTTCAGCGTTATTGGGTAGAAATATGATTCGGTGGAACTTTGAAAAGGAAATATAATGCATAATATCGAAATAGATAAATGAAAAGCGAAGTTGTACTGCAATTTTAGGGGGAAATAAAGTGGGATTAAAAGAGAAAGCAATAGAAATGTCGGAGATTTATAGGAGAAATCCGAAAATTGAAGCTATTATTTTAGCAGGTTCAGTAGCTAGAAAGCTTGAAGATGAACATTCAGATATAGAACTACATATTTTATGGTCAATGCCACCAAAGGATGAGGATCGTAAAGGGCCTATTAAGTATATTGGTGGAACAATTTTGTCATACCATCCTTACGAGGAAGAAGAATGGTCGGAAACATATTTGACGAAAGAAGGAATTAAATTAGAGATTAGTAACTTTTTAACAGAAACAGTAGAGAAAGTTATTGA
Source organism: Bacillus sp. EB106-04-02-XG92 (assembly GCF_058791995.1). NCBI lineage: Bacteria > Bacillati > Bacillota > Bacilli > Caryophanales > Bacillaceae > Bacillus > Bacillus sp. EB106-04-02-XG92. Next base: position 165,842 of record NZ_JBYTEA010000005.1, on the reverse strand, counting down.
GGATGTGGTGGTTCAATATGATATAAGTTATGAAAAACAATGTATTGTATCATCCGTTCATGATGGTGTTAGCTTGTATGGAGAAGAGAAAGTACATGAATTAAAAGGTAGGGTGGTGGCATATCCAGAAGACCTAGCGAAACGGATGATTTCAGAAAATCTTTGGTTAAGTAATCGCTGGCATAATCGAGAGGCGCTTTTAAAACGAAAAGACTGGCTTATGTTATATGATGTTATTTGTGAAGCACAAAGGAATATATTTGGGGTCTTATTTGGTTTGAATAAAATGTATGTACATCACCCAGCGTTTAAATGGATGCCATATAATGTGGAACGAATGATTATTAAGCCTGAAAACTTATATGAGCGTATGGCAAATATATTAATAGGGAAACCGGAGTATAGTGTACAGGAATTAGAAGTGTTAATTGAAGAACTATTCCATTTAGTAGAACAACATGATCCAGAATTACATATTGCTGAACAACAAAAACGGATGCAATATACGAAGTAAAAAAGAGGGGATGTAACAATGCGTTACATCCCTTCTTTTTTTATTTAATTAATTTACCTAGCACTGGTAATCGTTGAATCTTATCACCGAGAATATGTGAAGCAAGTCCGCCCGTTAAGACGAATAAAAGGTAAACAATCCCTCCAGCGGCGCCGCATATAACAACAATGAGAAGTGATTCCATATAAGATTGTCCAGGAATTAACCATTTTAATATTGCTTTTAATGCTATTACAACAGCAGACATCGCTGCGGAGTAAATCGTAATAAGAAATACTGTTTTTGCTGTTTCGCCAATTCTAAATTTCGCAAACTTAATGATGCAGTACAACATAATAACATTGGAAACGAGGTATCCAAGAATTGTTCCAAGTACAGCACCGTGACCGCCAAATAAATGTAAGAGCGGTGTATTTACTAAAACTTTAACAAGAATACCGACTGAGAAAGCAATCATCGTTTTTCTTTGATAATCGATTCCTTGTAATATGGCAGCTGAAACTGTGAAAATCGCACTTAATATAGCAGAAGGTGCAAATGAAATTAAATATTGTGATCCACCAAGTGCAATTTCAGGATTTACATAAACCATACGGAATGCATCATAAGCGATACTAGCAAGACCGAATGCAGCTGGGATAGTGAAGAATAATAAGACTTGAAATATCTTTGCAATTTGTTCTTGTAATTCTTCAAGTTTCCCGCTTGTATAAGATTTCGTTATTGCCGGAATAATCGTTAATGAGAATCCAGTTGCAAGTGAAGCTGGAATCATAATTAACTTTTGGGCATAGTTCGTTATATAAGCGAACACTGCATTCGCTGTTTCTAAGGGCTCTCCCATCGCTCTAAGGACATCAGCTACAGTATATTGATCTACTAACGTATAGAGCGGAATGGCAATGCCGACAAATACAATTGGGATTGCATATCGAAGTAATTCTATATAAATATTTTTTAATGGGATATTCGATGCCCTGGACTTTAATTCTCCTTCGGGAGGCTTTAATCTATTATATTTTTTCCAGTACATCATTAAAATCGAAACGCTTGCAAGTGCCCCGATAACAGCACCAAACGTAGCAACTGCAACAGAAGAAGCTACGGAACCCCCTAATAGTTTTGAGACGATGAAACTACCAACTAAAATGAAAACAACGCGTGCAATTTGTTCTACGACTTGAGAAACAGCACTTGGTTTCATATGTTGGAATCCTTGGAAATAACCACGTGTAACACTCATTGCTGGTACGATAATAAGTGCAAAACTTAATGCTCGCATCGTAAGTGTTACATCGGCGATAAATTGTGGATCTGGCGTTTTCGAGCGAATAATAAATTGTGATATGTATGGTGCTCCAATAAATAAAGTTAAAAACCCTAAAAAGCCCATAAACAACATTAATTTTACGCTAGAGTTGTATAATTTTTTGCTTGTACTATAATCACCGAGCGCATTATGCTTTGCAACAAATTTGGAAACGGCAATAGGAATACCGGCAGTTGAAAAGCTTAATAAAATACCGTACCAAGAGTATGCATATCCATATAAAGCGACCCCTTGTGTTCCGACTAATAGTTGAAAAGGGAAAAAGTATATAAAACCTAATATACGTGAAATCATTGTCGCACCACTTAATAAAGCAGTTCCTTTTAAAACTTTTGAAGTAGACAAAATTCTTTCCTCCTACTCGTGCTGTCTTGCGTTCATCGTATACTACTATAAACCTGTTAGAGAAGTTAATATAGTATGGAACATAAATATTCTAATATTATTCATTTAAAAGTCATATTTTACATTTTTAAATAGAACGTAATACATAAAAATTCAAAATATAAGTTGACACTATTTTTAATGTATGATAAAAATGATAGTAATCAATTCGGAAAATAATATTTGGGCAATGAAAGGGTATAGTAGTGAATATCTCCCTATTTCAGAGAGCTGATGGTTGGTGTGAATCAGTATATAGATTATTCATGAAGTTCGTCCTGGAGCATCTTTCATAAATCTCATATTTTGAGGAAATGAAAGACGGTAGTTTATACCGTTATCAAATAAAGTGGTGAAGATTGTTTCACAACTAGGGTGGTACCGCGATATTTATCGTCCCTACGTATTTACGTAGGGACGTTTTTTATTTAGGTCTTACTTTGTTGTGGCTTCATAACTAGGGTGGTACCGCGATATTTTATCGTCCCTACGTATTTGCGTAGGGACGTTTTTTATTTAGGTCTTACTTTTGTTGTATCTTCATAACTAGGGTGGTACCGCGATATTTTTGTCGTCCCTACGTATTTACGTAGGGGCGTTTTTTATTAGTAGGGAGGAAGTGAACGTATTAGAAAAGAGTGTGGATAGAACAATATAAATACCGGATTGTAAAACAGAAAAAGATAAAGAGAGGAGATTAACAAATGAATTCACAGCAATGGACGTCGAAATTAGGTTTCGTATTAGCTGCAGCAGGTTCAGCAATTGGTCTAGGGGCAATTTGGAAGTTCCCGTATATGGCCGGAATTGGAGGGGGCGGCGCGTTCTTCCTTATTTTCATCGGTTTCACATTATTAATTGGTTTACCGCTATTATTAGCTGAATTCGTTATCGGAAGAAGTACACAAAAAGAGGCCGTTGATGCATATAGAGAAATCGCACCAAAAACATTATGGCCGTGGTTAGGGAAATTAGGGATTGTAACTTGTTTCATACTACTTTCTTTCTACAGTGTTGTAGGAGGCTGGATTTTATTATACTTATGGAATGCAATTACAGGTAGATTATGGGAAAGAAATGGGGCATACGAAGCTACGTTTGGTGAAATCATTTCCAATCCGTATTTAGCAGTTGGATCACAGCTATTATTCATCCTTATTACTATTTTCATCGTAAGTAAAGGTGTACAAAATGGTGTTGAAAAAGTAAACAAATATTTCATGCCAGCATTATTCGTTTTATTCTTTGTTTTAATCGTTCGTGCACTTACGTTAGATGGTGCTGGAGAGGGAGTTCGTTTCTTCTTACAACCTGATTTCTCACATGTAACATCAGAAATCATATTATATGCAATGGGGCAATCGTTCTTCTCGCTATCTGTCGGTGTAGCCGTCATGGTAACGTATAGTTCTTACTTACCGAAAGAAGAAAGCTTACCACGTTCAGCAGTTTCTATCGTAGCTTTAACGCTTGTGATTACATTACTTGCAGGGCTTGCAATTTTCCCAGTTGTGTTCGCATTTGGAATGGAACCATCTCAAGGACCTGGACTATTATTTATCGTACTGCCAGCTATTTTCAGTAAAATGGCATTCGGAAAATTATTCTTCATCGTTTTCTTATTACTATTCTTCTTTGCTACTATTACATCAGCAATTTCGATGTTAGAAATTAGCGTTGCATCTTTAACTGCAAAAGGTAAAGGAAAACGTGAAAAAATGGCTTTAATCGTAGGATTATTAATTTTCGTTGTTGGAGTACCGTCAGCGTTATCATTCGGTATATTAAGTGATCTGAAGATTTTCGGAAAGACAGTCTTTGATTTAGCGGATTATGCAGTTAGTAACGTACTAATGCCACTTGGTGTTTTATTAGTTTCTATCTTCGTTCCTTTAAAAATGAAGAAAGATGTCTTAATGAAAGAGCTTGATGTAAGTAAAAATAAGGGCTATAAACTGTTCGTGTTATGGTTATTCTTACTTCGCTTTATCGCACCAATTGCGATTATTATCGTATTCTTAAATGTACTTGGCATTATTTAATAAAGAAAGGTAGCGTATCATTGTATGATACGCTACCTTTTTTATTTTGCTCTTTTTTGCAGTTCGTTTACTGTTACGAACTGATAGCCCTTCTTAGATAAAGAGTTTAAAATACCTTCGATGGTCTGTAAATTTTCATTAGACTCATCATACATAGGGTGCAGTAAAATGATAGAACCTGGTTTTACATTATTATTAACATATTCAATTTTATCAGCAGCAGATTTATAAAAAGTATCAGGTTCAAGGTCCCATGTAATTGTTTCGATATTGTTTTTATTTAAATAATAGGGCAGACCAATTAGCTTTTTTCCGTTTGGTGGTCTAAAGTCAATTGCGTCTGTAAATCCCGTTTGGCGAATTAATGCATTCGTTTTTTCTATTTCTTCTTTAATATAAGAAGGTGTTTTTAAAACCATTCTGTTATGAGAATATGTATGGTTTCCAACTTGGTGTCCAGATTGTACAATAGCTTCTCCTAACGATACGTTTTTTTCTAATTCATTTCCGATTAAAAAGAAAGTAGCTTTTGCATTGTATGTATCTAGTAGTGGTAATATTTGTTTTACATTATTCGTAGGGCCATCATCAAAAGTTAAGGCAACCACTTTTTCATTTGTTTCTACTCGGTTTGTTAAATCACCAAATAATTGAAAAGTTCTTGCGTTCATTAATTTGTATGTTCCAAATAATGCTACAGTAATAATGAATAATGTAACGATTGTAATGATTATTTTCTTTTTCATAAAGCAACCTCACTATATTTTTGGATTGAACTAAAAAGTATTATATCAAATTAAGTAATTTCATGCTTTAAAAAGGATGTGGATGCAAGGGGAAGGGATTTATCATATAATAAAATGCAAAAGGTATATTAGGAGGTGTTTAAATGGCGATTACAATTCAATTGCCGGACACTGCAGCGTCTCATGCAAAGCCAAGTATGGAAATGGCGATACTTTGCGTGAGGTAGACAAGTAATATACAATCGCCTAAATGAGCTCGAATCATTTTTATATTTGGCTTTGCACCTTATTGAAATGAACCATAAAAAATAAGGGGCGAGCAGAAATGAAATATGTTAAAGCTGCGACGGTTTTACCAGAAAGTTTAATTACTGAAATTCAAAAGTATATACAAGGTGAAACAATTTACATTCCAAAACAAGAAACAAAGCATTATAAATGGGGTACACGATCTGGAGGAAGAAAACAACTAGATGAAAGAAACAAAGCGATTAAAGATGCGTTTAAAAGCGGGAGTTCCATTCATCAACTTGCAGAGGAGTATTTTCTTTCCGGAGAAACGATTAAAAAGATTGTGTATTCTAAATGAAGATAAAAGAGTCTAGTTCAATTATTAAATTGAACTAGACTCTTTTTACTTTGCCCGTATTGGATATATGGGGTATGAATGGGCATGATAATAGAAAAAATGATCACAATTGTATCGTATAGAAATGTGAATAGAAATAAAAACGTTATATTACATAGTACAGAAAGGTGAACGATTATGAATCATCTAGGGCAAATAACGATAGAACTTTTTGTTGGTTTTTTTGTTTTATTAATTGCTACTAAAATATTAGGGAAAACACAAATATCGCAGCTAACACCTTTTGATTTTATTTCCGCCATTGTAATCGGAGAACTAGTTGGAAACACTGTATATGATCCTGAGGTGAGAGTATGGTCTATTTTATACGCTGTTTTTGTATGGGTAATTTTAATTTACGCAATAGAAGTAATAACACAAAAATTTAGAAGGACAAGAAAGTTCTTTGAAGGATACCCTTCTATTATCATTCGTAATGGACATATTGACAGAGAGCAATTAAAATCGAATCATTTGGATATTAACCAATTACAACAAATGCTAAGACAACAAAAAGATATTTTTTCAATTCGAGAAGTTGAATATATGATATTGGAACCTAACGGAAACATAAGCGTTCTGAAAAAGAGCAAATATGAATCTCCCACTATAAATGATTTAAGTTTAAAACATAAGCCTGTATACTTACCAATTTCACTAATTAGTGATGGAAAAGTAGTGAAAGATAATTTGAGAGAGGCTGGCTTTGATGAAGGCTGGCTGTATAAGCAAATAAAGCAAAAAGGGATTACTAAATTTGAGGATGTATTATATGCTGAATGGAAAACAGACGATGGGTTCTTTTGTCAGGAAATGAATCGGTAGAATATAATCGGTATGTAATATTCGTTTCTAAGTTATCTTTTACATATCAAAAAGCTGAATCTTTGTATACAATAAAACTAGATCAACAATTTGTATGGAGTGATAAAGATGGAAGCTTTTATTAGAAGTGATCAATATAATTTTATAAAATCACAAGCTTATATTTTAGCAAATGGGCATGCAACGGCAAATGATAGAGGTGTCATTCAAGCGTTAAAATCACTAGCGATTGAAAAGATAATACATGTATTTGAGAATTTAACGGATGAACAAAAAGAGTTAATTGATACCGTATTAACAGTTCAAAATAGAGAAGATGCAGAATCATTTTTAACGAAAATAAATCCGTATGTCATTCCGTTTGAAGAAGTTACAGCGCAAACATTAAAAAAATTATTTCCTAAAGCGAAAAAGTTGAAACTTCCTGATATGGAAGAACTGGATATGAAAGAATTATGTTATTTAAGCTGGATTGATAAAGGGTCAAGCAGGAAATTTATTATAGCGAAAAATGATAAAAATAAGTTTGTTGGTCTGCAAGGAACTTTCCAAAGCTTAAATAAAAAGAGCATTTGTTCATTATGTCATGGGCATGAAGAAGTTGGGATGTTTTTAGTTGAAATTAAAGGTGATGTACAAGGAACTTTCGTGAAAAAGGGAAACTACATTTGCAAAGATGGTATAGCTTGTAATCAGAACATGAAATCACTTGATAAATTACAGGATTTTATTGAGCGATTAAAGAAATAAAATGGAAGACCTCTAGTACTTAAACTGGAGGTTTTTATTTTTTGAAGAAGTTGATTAAAAATTTAACTGTACTATGATTATTAGAGGATAATTAGTTCAATAGATAAACGGAAATCAAAAAAGAAACCTTATGACCATATCTCTCAATCAGTTTTAGAACGATTATTTGAAAAACTGAACCACTTACATCACAACTTCAATGAAACAAAAACCTATAGGTTATTATTTTCCATAACACTAATGTCATATTATAAGATAAGGTTTTCGAATATTTTATAGGGAGGCGTTTCTATTGAAAATCAGTGAGCTTTCTAAAAAGACAGGTGCAAGTATTCGATCCATAAGGCATTATGAGAAAAAAAATCTCATTACCGCTGTACGCCTTGAAAATGGTTATCGCAAGTTTGATGAATCTGCCATCAAACGTATTCGAATTATTCAACTTTATTTAGGTTTGGGTCTGGTAACGGAACAAATTGAGGAAATATTGAATTGCGAGGTTAATGGTCCGGAAGACTATGAATTTTGTGAAGAAATGCTGGAAACTTATCAAGTGAAGTTGGATCAAATCAACAGACAAATGAGTGTATTGGACGTTGTAAAGCATCGGTTGGAAAAACAAATCATGCAAATGACGGATAAAAGAAGAAAGAGAAATGGAAATTCCCTTAGTTGAAACAACGGAATAATTGAAGATCCCAGTCCGCGATCATAGCGGGATCCGGGATCTCTACATAAGACTATGATGTTATGCGAATGGTTTTTTTAGCAGTTCGGTCAAGCGCGAGAATCCGTCGGTTCCGTAGCCCTCGTTGATGGCCTGCTGGGTTACGGCCATTGCAGCACTCAGAACGCTAACGTCGAGGCCGTGGTGTTGGGCAGCATGGATAATGTGTTCCATTCCTGCCGAGGCTGAGATGATATTGGACTTGTCACCAGGGTAGTGACCCGAGTCTACTTCGCTTGCCAAATAAGCCATGATGTCGGGCAAGATGTCTATGATGCCCTGGGCATAGACAGCGAACTCCTTTGCCGGAATATTCTCGGCAGTGGCAAGTGCGAGAGCGTGAGCGTAACCGCTCATGGATGTCCAAAAGAGATCGAGCAGGGCCACATCATATGCCGCCGCCCGGCCAGGATCCGCCCCAAGATAAGAAGTAGTGCCACCCAAGCTTGCCAAGGTCGGTTGATGGACCTTAAAGATGGATTCTGGTCCACTATACAGGACGGAAGCCGCAGGCGTCCCGATGGTCGGAGTAGGGGTCATAATCGCCCCATCGAGGTAATCGACTCCGTGTTGGGCAGCCCATGTGGCCATTTCACGGGCACGTTTGGGTGAGTCGGCAGTGAGGTTCACCAGTGTCCGTCCCTTTAGGGAATCTCCCACGGGGCCAAGGACTTCATGGACAACATTATAGTCCAGAACACAAATGATCACTAGGGGGCTTGCAGAGACCGCGCCGGTGACTGAATTTGAAAGGGTCGCCCCCTGAGAAATAAGGTAATCGGCTTTTTCGGCGGTGCGGTTCCATAATGTCGTAGGGTGGCCGTTCATTAGGAATGCACCAGCCAGCGCCTGGCCCATCGGACCCAAGCCGATAACTGTAACAGGTGAACGGTTCGGGTTCTCCATCACTGATACATCTGTATCTGATACTTGACTGATATTTTGTTCTTTCTCACTTTGGTCATTTTTCTTCAATGAAAATGCCTCCTTTCAGATGTTCAAACTTAATTCTAAAGTATGACACCAGTGTCAGAGTCAACAAAAATATTTTTAGTTATAATATTTCAACAAACCAGTTATAAGTAATCTATTATTCCATTAAAGGGCGAGATTACGGGAAAAGTAGTGAAAAGTGATACATATTATCCATGACTAATATGTATCACTCTTTATTATTTATGACTTTTTACGATTTAGGTCTTGATAATGAAATAAAGTTTGATAAAAGATATATATTTCGAAACAGTTGCTTATTTTGAAGGAGGTAAATATGAATTATATTTCACCGAAAGAAGAAATGTTAAAAGTGAAACAGTGGCCTAAAGATACGATAGCAGCGGGTCGTGGTCATACCGTTGCTCTTAAATCGGATGGCACGGTAGTAGCAGTAGGGCGAAATAAAGAAGGAGAATGCAATGTAAGCGGATGGTGTGATATGGAAGCAGTCGCAGCGGGCAATGTTCATATGGCGATGAACACAGGGAATGCTCATACAATTGCTCTGAAATGTGATAATACTGTGGAAGCGATGGGGTGGAATAAGCATGAACAATGTGATGTGAACGACTGGCATAATATTGTATCGGTTGCGGCGGGATGGCGTCGTACCATTGGTCTTAAACCAGATGGCACGGTAATAGCGGTGGGGCGAAATAAAGAAGGAGAATGTAATATAAGTAGCTGGAGAAATATTGTGGCAGTCACGGCGGGTGACTGGCATACAGTCGGCCTTAAATTGGACGGCGCAGTGACGGCAGTGGGGAATAATCGATATGGCCAATGCAATGTAAGTGGATGGCGTGGTATGGTGGAGTTGGCGGCAGGTTACCTTCATACTGTTGGTTTGAAATCGGATGGCAAAGTGATGGCGGTGGGTAATAATAAACTTGGTCAATGCGATGTAGGCAGATGGAAAGATATTATGGCAATAGCAGCTGGTACGAATCATACAATCGGACTTAAATCAGATGGTACCGTGGTGGCAGTTGGCTGGAATGAGTATGGTCAATGTAATGTAAGTGATTGGCGCGATATTGTAGCGATAGCGGCTGGTTGTGCGCATACGGTCGGTCTTAATTTAGATGGCACCGTGGTTGCAGTAGGTGATAATACATACGGTCAATGCGATGTAGGTAGGTGGCGTAACATCCGATTGCCTGGCAAATAGTTAATGTACAACAAATCACTAGTAATATTATTCTATTTTAGGAGTAATTATGGAATAGAACATATACATAAGAATCTCTTTTCAAAAGGGATTCTTATTCTTTTTCCGTAAAATGAGTGTCTAAATAGAATTTTTAAACAAGCTTTATTTCAAAGCTACAGTAGAAGAGATAAATAAAGCATAGGAGAGCTGAAGAAATGCTTAAAAAGCTTTTATTTTCTTTACCAGATATTTTACTTGTGTGCATTGTTTTCTACATAACATATACAAAATCTTTTAGTTTTGGACAGATGTTAGTAATTTCAATTGCAATCGGAATCATTGGCGGTCTTGTTATAAGAATTTGTAAGGATTTATTCATGTATATAAGGTGGACAATTAAACAGAGGAAATTTTGAATATGTTGTATTGCAATTAGGAGGAAAGGAAATGAATAAGAAAAAGAGTAGAGTGAAAAATGAAATCGCACTTTGGACATTAACAGCGGCTGTTCTCATCATTGCATGGTATTTTTTTCAAAGATAAAAATGCATCGTACTTAAAAGGTACGATGCATTTTTATTATTTTTTTTGCCAATTTTCTTTTATAAAGTCTTCACGACCAGATTCTTTTTGCTCAGTAGCATAATTTTCTGGGTTCTTTTTATAGAAATGTTGATGGTATTCTTCAGCCTCATAAAAAGGTGCAGCCGGGCGAATTTCAGTTACGATTGGCTCTTTAAACATACCGCTTTCTGCAAGAGTTTGTTTTGATTTTTCAGCAAGCTCTTTTTGCGTTTCGTTATGATAAAAAATAGCAGTGCGATAAGAGGGGCCACGGTCAAAGAATTGACCACCATCATCAGTTGGATCGATTTGTGGCCAATATAAATTTAGTAATTTTTCGTATGGAAAAATAGAAGGATCGAATGTAATTTGTACAACTTCTAAATGACCAGATGTACCAGCTTTTACTTGTTCGTATGTTGGGTTTTCTACATGACCACCTGCATAGCCAGAAAGTACTTTATGAATACCAGGAAGTTCATCAAATGGCTTTACCATGCACCAAAAGCAACCGCCTGCAAAGGTTGCGAGTTCGTATGTTTTTTCGGACATTGCTGTAATCCTCCTAAATATATATGTTTTATATAGTATTATATAAATTGTTTTATTGCGCAATAAAAAAGATTTGAAAATATATGTTTTTTTATAAACAAGATCCTCCGCTAACATCAATTAATTGTCCAGTAACCCAGCGGCTGTCTGGAGAAGCGAGAAATGCCGCGGTATCGGCAATATCTTCTACTTCACCTAAGCGATTAAAAGCGGAGATGGTAGTAGCGTACTGTTTCATCATTGGGTCGCTCAAGAGTTCCGCATTCATATCTGTTTTAATAAATCCAGGAAGTATTGCATTCACTGTTATTCCTCGTGCTCCGAGCTGTTTTGCTAGCGTGAAAGTCATTGTATTAATAGCACCTTTCGTCATACTATAGGCAACGAAATCAGGTAAGGAAATGCGAGTGGCAGCGGATGAAATATTAATAATTCGGCTATTGTCACGTAAACGAGATAGAGCTTGTTGGATGATAAAGAATGGTGCTTTTGTATTAACTGAAACCATTCTATCAAAAAATTGTTCAGTCGTTTCTTCAATAAAAGCACCAGGACCAATTCCAGCGTTATTTATTAAAATATCAAATTTAGTACTACCAGTTCTTTTTTGTAATTCGCTATCTAAAGAACTATAAAGTGTTTCTACACCATGTAAAGATTCAAGATTTGCACAGATAGAAAAAGCAGATCCGCCATTTGATTGAATTTCATACACAGTTTCTTCAGCATCTTCTTTTCGATTTCCGTAATGAATAGCAACTAATGCACCATCGTTTGCTAAACGTTTTGCAATAGCACGTCCAATTCCTCGGCTTGCTCCTGTAACTAATGCCACTTTTCCTTTTAACATAGTTTTCTCATCTCCTCATAAAATTTATATGTTATTAAGTTATTTTTCTTTATGTAGTAATGCGAACATACTTAAGTAATATATGAGTATGTGTAAGAAGTTCATTCCCATTTTGTTTTGAGAAAAAATAAATAGACTTCTCTTAAATTAATTGAATTTTATTTTTTTTTTTTTTTAGAAAAACATGTTGACAATGAAAAGAACAACGTCCTATAATACGTTTAACAAATAAAAGTTAATTAAGAATTTTCTAACTTTATATGTTGCATATGCAAAGAAGAGGAAAGTAGATGGTTATGATCGTTTCAGAGAGCTACTCCTAGGCTGTGAGAGTAGTAACAATCGAATCATTGAATATCACCTCGGAGCATCGCTTGCGAAAGGGAAACTGAGTAGAGGGCGGCGGCATCGTCTCCGGTAAAAGGACGGGGGTCTAATTGGACCTGCAAAGCTTATATTTCGTGAGAAGTATAAGGAAGCTGAGTGGTACCGCGAAACTCTCGCCTCAGCAATCAAAGCTACTAAATTGTAGTAGTTGATTGCTGAGGCGAGAGTTTTTATTTTAAAAAATCGAATAAGAGAATGCGTAGAAGAGGAGAGTAAATGATAAAGATTGTTTCAGAGAGCCGCCTAGAAGCTGTGAGGGTGGTAACAATTTCATCATTGAAGATCACCTCGGAGCACTACTTTTGAAACTAGTAAAAAGTAGCGGAGTTGTTTCCGATAGAAAAACAAAAGTCTAATTGGACTTGCAGAGCTTATATTTCGTGAGAAGTGTAAGGAAGCTGAGTGGTACCGCGATTCCCTCGTCTCAGCAATGGATTGCTACAAGTATGTAAGTAATCGATTGTTGAGACGAGTATATTTTTTAAGATTTATATACTGAATATTCTGTTAAAAATACTCATCTCAGCAATCGATATAGAAATAGATTGCAAAATAGAGAGAAAAAAAGAGGAGCGATGTGAGATGGGAAACCAGTACATTTATATGAATGGGGAATTTGTAGAAAAGGAAAAGGCAGTTGTTTCAGTATATGATCACGGTTTTTTATACGGAGACGGTGTATTTGAAGGAATTCGTAGTTACGGTGGAAATGTATTTTGTTTAAAAGAACATGTAAAACGATTATATGAATCGGCAAAATCTATTTTACTTACAATCCCATTGACGGTTGAAGAAATGGAAGAAGCAGTTTTACAAACGTTGCAAAAAAATGAGTATGCGGATGCCTACATTCGGTTAATTGTTTCAAGAGGAAAGGGTGACTTAGGGCTCGATCCGAGAAGTTGTGTGAAACCGAGCGTTATTATCATTGCAGAACAATTAAAGTTGTTTCCACAGGAATTTTACGATAATGGATTAAGCGTTGTATCTGTTGCATCAAGACGTAACACGCCAGATGCATTAGACCCACGCATTAAGTCAATGAACTACTTAAATAACGTACTTGTAAAAATTGAAGCGGCGCAAGCAGGAGTGCTAGAGGCACTTATGTTAAATCAACAAGGATATGTTTGTGAAGGATCTGGAGATAATGTTTTCGTTGTGAAAGATGGAAAGGTGTTAACACCTCCTTCTTATTTAGGAGCGCTAGAAGGTATTACGAGAAATAGTGTTATCGAGTTATGTGAGAGACTTCATATTCCATGTGAGGAAAGGCCATTCACTCGCCATGACGTTTATGTAGCAGATGAAGTGTTTTTAACAGGAACGGCAGCAGAATTAATTCCAGTTGTAAAAGTTGATTCAAGAGAAATTGGAGATGGGAAACCAGGAAGTGTAACGAAACAATTAACAGAGGAATTTAAAAAGTTAACGAGAGAAAGAGGAGTACGTGTTCCAGGACTGGCGGAAAGTTTACTATAGGTAGGGAGAGGAGTTATTTGAAATGGAGCAGTATACAACACGTGAGAAATTGCAGTGTGAAGAAGTGAAAGGTGCCGGACACGTTATCCAATGTTTGAAAAAATTAGGCGTAACGACTGTTTTCGGTTATCCGGGCGGAGCGATTTTGCCAGTATACGATGCGTTATACGGAAGTGGTTTGAAGCATGTTTTAACTCGTCATGAACAAGCTGCTATTCATGCGGCAGAAGGATATGCGAGAGCTTCTGGAAAGGTCGGGGTAGTCTTTGCTACCTCTGGCCCAGGGGCGACAAATTTAGTTACGGGTTTAGCAGATGCTTATATGGATTCGATTCCTTTAGTTGTTATTACAGGGCAAGTTGCAAAGCCTCTCATCGGGAAAGATGGATTTCAAGAAGCAGATGTTGTTGGGATTACAGTACCTGTTACGAAGCATAATTACCAAGTTCGTGATGTGAATCATTTATCACGCATTGTACAAGAAGCTTTTTACATCGCCGAAAGCGGGCGACCGGGACCGGTATTAATTGATATTCCAAAAGATGTTCAAAATGAAAAGGTAACAAGTTTTTATAATGAAGTAATTGAGATTCCAGGATATAAGTTAGAGCCTATGCCAGACAGTGTGAAGCTGAAAGAGGTAGCTAAAGCAATTTCAGAAGCAAAACGCCCACTTCTTTATATCGGAGGAGGGATCATTCATTCGGGTGCTTCTGATGAACTCATCAAATTTGCGAGGGAGAATCGTATTCCTGTCGTTTCCACTTTAATGGGACTGGGTGCGTATCCGCCAGGAGATTCGTTATTTTTAGGAATGCTCGGCATGCATGGAACGTACGCTGCAAATATGGCAGTAACAGAATGTGATTTACTACTTGCTCTAGGTGTTCGGTTTGATGATCGTGTAACCGGAAAATTAGAACTCTTTTCTCCGCATTCAAAAAAGGTACATATTGATATAGATCCTTCGGAGTTTCATAAAAATGTAACTGTGGAATATCCGGTTGCTGGTGATGTGAAAAATGCGTTACATATGTTGTTACATATGCCGATTGATACACAGACAGATGAATGGCTTACGAAAATAGAGGAATGGAAAGCGGAATATCCTCTTTCCTATAATCAAAAAGAGTGTGAGTTAAAACCACAGCATGTTATTAGTCTAGTAAGTGAATTAACGAATGGTGAAGCGATTGTAACGACAGAAGTAGGACAGCATCAAATGTGGGCTGCTCATTATTATAAAGCGAAAAACCCACGGACTTTTCTCACATCTGGCGGACTAGGAACGATG
Organism: Bacillus sp. EB106-04-02-XG92; assembly: GCF_058791995.1. Taxonomy (NCBI): domain Bacteria; kingdom Bacillati; phylum Bacillota; class Bacilli; order Caryophanales; family Bacillaceae; genus Bacillus; species Bacillus sp. EB106-04-02-XG92. The sequence goes on along the minus strand of NZ_JBYTEA010000005.1, from coordinate 150,618 downwards.
GGATTTGGTTTCCCAGCAGCTATTGGTGCTCAGCTTGCAAAAGAAGAAGAACTCGTCATTTGTATTGCAGGCGATGCTTCTTTTCAAATGAACATTCAAGAACTACAAACAATTGCTGAAAATAATATTCCTGTAAAAGTATTTATTATAAATAACAAATTTTTAGGGATGGTAAGGCAATGGCAAGAAATGTTTTATGAAAATCGTTTATCAGAATCAAAGATTGGATCGCCAGATTTTGTGAAAGTGGCAGAAGCTTATGGAGTGAAGGGATTAAGAGCGACAAATTCAACAGAGGCGAAACAAGTAATGTTAGAAGCATTTGCTCATGAAGGTCCTGTCGTAGTTGATTTTTGTGTAGAAGAAGGTGAAAACGTATTTCCGATGGTTCCGCCAAACAAAGGGAATAACGAAATGATTATGAAGAGGTGGGAAGAATGAGTCATACTTTTTCACTCGTTATTCATAACGAGCCAAGCGTCTTATTACGTATAAGTGGAATTTTTGCTCGGCGTGGCTATTATATTTCTTCTTTATATTTAAACGAAAAAGATACTAGTGGTGTTTCTGAAATGAAACTCACAGCAGTTTGTACTGAAAATGAAGCGACATTACTTGTTAGTCAGTTGAAAAAATTAATTGATGTACTGCAAGTAAATAAATTATAAGGAGTGTATCGAATATGAAAACGTATTATGAGAAAGATGCAAATATAGAGTTATTACAAGGGAAAACAGTTGCGGTAATTGGTTATGGATCTCAAGGTCATGCGCAGGCACAAAATTTACGTGATTCTGGTGTAGAAGTTGTAGTTGGTGTTCGCCATGGTAAGTCTTTTGAAGTAGCAAAAGCAGATGGATTTGAAGTAATGCCTGTTTTAGAAGCAGTTCGAACCGCGCAAGTTGTACAAATGTTATTGCCGGATGAACAACAAGCACATGTGTATAAAGCAGAAGTAGAACAAAATCTCCGTGAAGGGCAAATGTTACTTTTCTCACATGGATTTAATATTCACTTCGGACAAATTAACCCGCCAAGTTACGTAGATGTAGCGATGGTCGCACCAAAGAGTCCAGGACATCTCGTTCGCCGTGTATTCCAAGAAGGAAATGGTGTTCCGGCATTGGTCGCAGTACATCAAGATGCTACGGGCACGGCATTACGTGTAGCGCTTGCGTATGCAAAAGGTGTAGGTTGTACACGTGCAGGTGTAATTGAAACGACATTCCAAGAAGAAACGGAGACAGATTTATTCGGAGAGCAAGCAGTGCTTTGCGGCGGGGTAACTGCACTTGTGAAAGCTGGTTTTGAAACATTAACAGAAGGCGGATATCGGCCTGAAATTGCATACTTTGAATGTTTACATGAATTAAAGTTAATTGTTGATTTAATGTACGAAGGTGGTTTAACGAACATGCGCCATTCTATTTCCGATACGGCGGAGTTCGGAGATTATGTAACAGGATCGAGAATTGTTACAGATGAAACGAAGAAGGAAATGAAGCGTGTTCTGACAGAAATTCAGCAAGGTGAATTCGCGAAGAAGTGGATTTTAGAAAATCAAGCTGGGCGTCCAACATATAATGCGATGAAAAAAGCAGAGCAAAATCATCAGTTAGAAAAAGTAGGGGCAGAGCTTCGTGAAATGATGAGCTGGATTCATGCACCGAAAGAATTAGTAAAGAAATAGAGTAAGTGATTGTAAGTGAAAAATACGTAAGAGGGGATTGGACAAGATGAGAAGTGACATGATTAAAAAAGGTTTTGATAAAGCGCCGCACCGTAGTTTATTAAAAGCAACTGGTTTGAAAGATGAAGATTTTGATAAACCGTTTATAGCTATCTGTAATTCTTTTATTGAAATTATTCCAGGCCATAAGCACTTAAATGAGTTTGGGAAACTTGTTAAAGAAGCAGTGCGTGCAGCAGGTATGGTTCCATTTGAATTTAATACAATTGGAGTAGATGACGGTATTGCAATGGGGCATATCGGTATGCGTTACTCGCTTCCGAGTCGTGAAATCATTGCAGATTCAGTAGAAACGGTTGTAAATGCACATTGGTTTGATGGCATGATTTGTATTCCAAACTGTGACAAAATCACACCCGGTATGATGATGGCTGCACTTCGTATTAACATTCCAACTGTATTTGTTTCAGGTGGTCCGATGGCGGCTGGAAAAACATCTAAAGGAGACATTGTCGATTTAAGTTCTGTTTTCGAAGGAGTAGGAGCTTATCAATCTGGGAAAATTTCAGAAGAAGAATTAAAGGATATTGAAGATCATGGCTGTCCATCTTGCGGTTCTTGTTCCGGTATGTTTACAGCGAATTCTATGAATTGTTTATGTGAAGTGTTAGGTTTAGCTCTTCCTGGTAACGGAAGTATTTTAGCTATCGACCCAAGACGTGAAGAATTAATTAAACAAGCAGCAGAAAAATTAAAAATTTTAATTGATAGAGATATTAAACCGCGAGACATTGTAACAGAAGAAGCAATTGACGATGCGTTCGCGCTTGATATGGCGATGGGCGGTTCAACAAATACAGTGTTGCACACATTGGCTCTCGCGCAAGAGGCGGGTTTAGATTATGATATGAACCGTATTGATGCCGTTTCAAGGCGTGTACCACATTTATGTAAAGTAAGTCCTGCTTCCAATTGGCATATGGAAGATATTGATCGAGCGGGCGGGATTAGTGCAATTTTGAAAGAGATGAGTCGAAAAGAGGGAGTACTTCATTTAGATCGTATTACTGCTACTGGGCAGACGTTAAGAGAAAATATTGCTGAGGCAGAGATTAAAGATAAGGAAGTAATTCATTCTCTTGAAAACCCTCATAGTGAAGAAGGGGGATTACGTATATTAAAAGGAAATCTTGCGAAAGATGGGGCAGTTATTAAAAGCGGGGCAACCGAAGTAAAACGATTTGAAGGACCTTGCGTTATTTTTAATTCACAAGATGAGGCGCTTGCGGGCATTATGCTTGGGAAAGTGAAGAAAGGCGATGTAGTTGTTATTCGCTATGAAGGACCAAGAGGCGGCCCTGGTATGCCGGAAATGTTAGCACCAACGTCAGCGATTGCTGGTATGGGATTAGGTGCAGATGTTGCGCTATTAACGGATGGTCGTTTCTCGGGTGCTTCACGTGGTATTTCAGTAGGGCATATTTCACCAGAAGCAGCTGCGGGTGGAACGATTGCACTTCTTGAACAAGGGGATATCGTTTGTATCGATGTTGAGGAAAGATTGTTAGAAGTAAGAGTGAGTGATGAAGAATTAAATAAGCGTAAAAAAGAGTGGAAAAGACCAGAACCGAAAGTGAAAACGGGCTGGCTTGGACGTTATGCACAAATGGTAACATCGGCGAATACAGGTGCAGTTCTAAAAATCCCGGATTTTGATTGAGCCAATTTAAAAAAGATAAGGATGATATATAATGGTGCAGAAGGTAAAGGAGAGAGTGAAAATTGAAGATATCTTAATGGCACATAATTGCATGAAAGATATCGTTATTAAAACACCGTTACAACGTGATACAGTTTTATCTGAGAAATATGATTGTGACGTTTATGTAAAACGAGAAGACTTACAATTGATTCGCTCTTTCAAAATTCGTGGTGCGTACAATTTAATTCAAAGTTTATCGGAAGAACAATTACAAAACGGCGTTGTTTGTGCAAGTGCTGGTAATCATGCACAAGGAGTTGCTTATACGTGCAATTTATTGAAGATTCCGTCAAAGATATTTATGCCGACAACGACGCCTAAACAAAAAGTATCGCAAGTACAGTTTTTTGGTGGCGATTTTGCGGAAATTGTATTAGTTGGTGATACATTTGATAGTTCGTTCCAAGAAGCACAGCGCTATTGTGAAGAAAATAGGATGACGTTCGTTCATCCATTTGATGATTCGTATGTAGTTGCTGGTCAAGGAACAGTGGCAGTTGAAATTATGCATGATATGGAGAAACCAGTGGATTATATCTTTACAGCAATCGGCGGCGGTGGGTTAGCATCAGGTGTTGGTACATATGTGAAAGGTGTTAGTCCTGCTACAAAGGTCATTGGTGTAGAGCCGATGGGAGCTGCCTCTATGAAAGAGGCCTTTCTTCAAAATGAAAATGTCGCATTAGAGAAAATAGATAGTTTTGTTGATGGGGCAGCTGTTAAAAAGGTAGGAAAGTTAACATTTGAAACTTGTAAAGATGTAATTGATGACATTGTTTTAGTACCAGAGGGAAAAGTTTGTACGACGATTTTAGAACTGTATAAGAAAAATGCAATTGTAGCTGAACCGGCTGGTGCACTATCTATTGCAGCGCTTGATTTATATAGAGATGAAATAAAAGGTAAAACAGTTGTATGTACGCTAAGTGGTGGAAATAACGATATTGATAGAATGCAAGAAATGAAAGAACGTTCCCTCATTTATGAAGGATTAAAACATTACTTCATCATTGAATTCCCGCAACGTTCAGGTGCGCTAAGAGAATTTCTTGATAAAGGATTAGGACCAGAAGATGATATTACACGCTTTGAATACATTAAGAAACATAATAAAGAAAATGGTCCAGCATTAGTCGGAGTAGAGTTAAAACATAAAGAAGATTATGAGCAATTAATTACTCGTTTTAAAGAAAATAATATTCAATTTATGGAGCTTAATAAAAATCCTGTTTTGTTTGATTTACTTATTTAATAGAAGGAAAGAGTTAGCACCCAAATAAAAAAGATAGATACAAGCGGGGAAATATAATGCTTGTTCTATCTTTTTTAAAGTTAAACTAGATACTCATTAAATTCAAGAAGAATAAAGCTAGTTAACCAAAAGAGTATCGCAATACGAATGATTACATACATAGTAAATTCAAAGGTAGTAAGTGTTCGTTCACGTTTTATTTTTTTTAGAAGTCTAACAGAGAAAAATGAACATAAAAGTAGAACGGCTATAGACATTTTATAAATGTTTTCTAACAAACTTACATTTTCTAATAAGTCTTTCAGCATGTTCATCACCTATTCTATAATGTATGCTACAGAGAAATAGATATTGCGTTGTCTAGTTTCGCTTGTTTTTTATGTTCCCTGTATCATCAATTTCTACATCAGTTGAAATCGTTTGTAAATATTGTAGAGCTTTTCTCTTTTCCTCCTCATTTACAGGGGAGATTTGGTTGTTACGGATGATGTAAGGATTGAATGACATTTGGACATCCTTTCCTTTAAAAGTTAAAGTTAATACGCCAGTTTCGGCGCTTTTCCCGCTCACGTAACTTGGGAATAAAAAGTTTCCTAATGAGTAAGCGATAGGAACTTTATTATAATACTCAAATCCTTGAAGCCAATGTGGGTGACTTCCGACAATCGCGTCGGCTCCTGCTTCAACCATTTTAGGTACATATTGTTTTTGGTATTCTACCGGACGATTTGATTTTTCAACGCCCCAATGCATATAGACAATTAAATAGTCTGCACCTTTCTTTTGCTCTTTAATTGTTTTTGTTACGAGATTTAAATCATATCCGTTCGCAACACCAGGTTTATTGTCGCCAGCTACCCAATTCGTATCAGGCATAAATCGAACGAAGGAAAGAAATTTGAACTTTTTCCCTTTTACAGTCATTTCTCGCGCTGTATATGCATCTTTTGCATTTTTCCCAGCTCCGATGTAAGGGAACTTTAATTTTTCTACGTGAGAAATTGTGTCTAATAATCCATCTTGCCCATAATCAAGTGTATGGTTATTCCCAATATTTACGATGTCATATCCAGTGTTTTTTATCGCTTGAAGCGTGGATGGATCACTTTTAATCCAAAACAGTTGTCCAGGAGCTTTCTTTTCTCTCATTGTAAATGCTGACTCTAGATTAACGAAAGAAATATCAGCTTTTGTTATTTCTTCTTTTACATGCTGGAATGGATAATCAGCCCCGTTTTTTTCGATTACAGGACGTAATTGCCAATCGAACATTGTATCACCAGAGAAGGTGAGTGTGATTTCAGGATTTTCTATTTTCTTTTCATTTGTTGAAGCGGTTTTACTAGATTTGTTTTGCAAATCGGGTTTGTCTTTCGCTTTTGAAGTAAAAGAGTAGTTAATTAATAAAACAATTGGTGTAATGCAAAAGGCTATTAACAGAAATCGTTTTAGTAAAGTTTTCATAAATACCGTCCCTTTTGAATTTATACCGCAATTTGTGGGCAATAAAACTCACGTTAAGTAAAGTTTCACATTATGTATAACTACAAAAATTGCGGTTTATGTTGTGAAAAACATTTGTTAATATTCTCAATATTAAGTTAACATATAGATAACCTGTAAATCAATGAATAAACCAAAATATAGAAATAAAGAATTCGAAGGGTGAAGAATGAGAAATGGTTATATTAGGAGCAGTTGTAAATGGGGTTTGTATTATATTTGGTACTTTACTAGGTAAATTATTTAGTAGGATTCCAGAAAGTATGAAGGGAACAATTATGCATGCAATCGGTTTAGCGGTTACTGTGCTTGGACTTCAAATGGCATTGAAAAGTGAAAATTTTCTTGTTGTCATACTAAGTTTAGTAATTGGTACCGTCATCGGGGAATGGTTACAATTAGAGGGAAAGTTAAAACAGTTAGGAGATTGGCTAGAAAAAAAAGTTGGATCGAAAGGGAAAGGAAGCATATCAGAAGGTTTTGTAACAGCTACTTTAATTTTTGCAATTGGCGCGATGGGTATACTTGGTGCACTTGATAGTGGGATTCGCGGAAATCACGATATTTTATTTACAAAGGCAATTATCGATGGATTTATTTCTATTATATTAACGACAACTTTAGGAATTGGTGTTGTATTTTCGGCGATTCCAGTTATTTTATACGAAGGAGGTATTGCAGTTTTTGCAACACAAATTAATAGTTTGGTCCCGAAAGCATTAATGAATCAATTTATAGTAGAAATGACAGCTACAGGTGGTATTATGATAGCCGCTATTGGATTGAACTTACTTAGTATTATTAAAATTAAGGTGGCAAATTTACTGCCAGGTATATTGGTAGTTGGTATAATTGTTTCACTTATTTATGGTTACGGTTTAATAGTAAAGTAGTAGGGGATGAAGGTACATATGGAGGAATTTCAATTCACAAAACGCGTTCATAGCATATTGAAGATTGCAGCAGAAGAGGCGGAAAGTAATATTATTCAACCAGTTCATTTGTTTATTGGCATGTGTAAAGAAGGTACTGGAGTATGCAGTGAGTTGTATATGTATTTGTTTCGTAACGTGGGTACGGATTTTTTAGAAAAACTTTCATTACGAAAACAAGACGATTTAACGGATCAAGAGTATGAAAAAATAGGACAATATAAGTTATCTTATAAGGTGTTAGAAATTTTACAAATAGCGAAGAAACGTATGGAACGTTTTCAACAAGTAATAATGAATGAAGGACATGTTATAGATGCACTATTTCGAGCGGATACGTTTATTGAAAATCTACAAATACAAAAAGATATATTACGTATTCTAGCTGAGCCAAGAGATTTAGCGGTCGATTTAAAATGTTTTGGTCCTACTTATAATCATTTAATTTGTACGGTTAGAAAGGCTAACCCTTCTGATTTTGAGCAATTAGCAAGTTTTGTTAATGAGGAATTTGGTGAACGTTGGTTACGTTCACTAGAATATGGATTTCGTACATATAAAGAAAATTTACCTATTTATATAGCAGAACAAGAAGAAGTGATAGTAGGTTTCGCTTGTTATGATGTAGTGAGAGGGAAGAAAGGATTGTTTGGTCCAATGGGAACAGCAAAGCAAAATCGTGTGAAAGGTGTAGGTAAGGAATTGTTACATCGTTGTTTACATAGTATGAAGCAAGATGGATATGAATACGCAATAATTGGACAAGCAGGTCCGATTGAGTTTTATGAAAGAAATTGTGATGCGCGTTTAATACCGTTAGAGAATAAGTGACCAACTCCATATAGGGGAGTTGGTTTTTTTATGAAAATAATGTAGGGAAGTAGTGATTCTTACTAGAAAATAGCGGGTTTTGTAGTAAATCTTACAAATAAAGCAAATTACTAAACTTTTTACAAGAAAGGGTGTAGAATGGGTATCTAAAGAAAGAAGGTGTGAAAATGGCCAGCTGGAAACGAAATTTGATGATTTGTTGGCTAGGTTGTTTTACCACTGCAGCCGGTATGAGTTTAGTAATTCCTTTTTTATCTTTTTATATTGAGGAATTGGGAGTAACTGGCACTTCTAGTATTGCACAGTGGTCGGGACTTGCATTTGGTATAACATTTTTAATGGGTGCGATCGTATCACCAATATGGGGAAAACTTGGTGATATACATGGACGGAAATTGATGCTGATTCGTGCGAGCCTTGGTATGGCGATTATTATGACGCTTATGGGGTTTGTAACGGATGTGTATCAACTAGTCGCACTAAGATTTTTGATGGGAGCAGTATCTGGTTTCCTTTCAACAGCGATGACATTTATTGCAGCAGAAACTCCGAAAGAGCATTCAGGTTGGGCAATTTCTACAATTTCAACTGGTGGAGTGAGCGGTTCTTTACTCGGTCCATTACTTGGTGGTTATTTGTCAGAGTTAATTGGAATGCGTCATGTTTTTCTTGTTACAGGAGCTTTTTTATTCCTTTCTTTTCTCATCGTTTTTTTCTTCCTACATGAAGAGAATCACTCCGCTCAAGCAAAAAAAGTACAAACGAAAAAAGTATGGACGATGGTTCCAGCGAAGCATTTAATTATTAGTTTGTTTGTAACAACATTTATTATTCAACTTGCTAATATGTCTGTTCAACCAATTGTTACATTGTACGTAAAAAATTTAGTAGGTCCTCATACTGCACATATTGAAACAATTGCGGGTGCAGTTATGTCAGCGACAGGGTTAGCAGTTATTTTGGCAGCACCAAGACTCGGACGATTATCAGATCAAATTGGTCCTCAAAAAACGTTAGTTGTAGCGTTGTTTGCTGCAGGAATTATTTTTATCCCGCAAGCATTTGTAACTTCAGCTTGGCAACTATTAATTCTTCGATTTTTATTAGGTATCGCACAAGCAGGATTATTACCTTCCGTACAAACTCTACTAAAACAACATACACCAACCCATGTAACGGGAAGAATATTTGGGTATAATCAATCGTTTCAGTTTTTAGGAAATATGATTGGACCAGTACTTGGTGGACAAATTGCAGCACATGCAGGCTTCCAATATGTTTTCTTCTCTACATCATCACTATTATTTATTGCGTGCATTTGGGTTTATTTTCATAATAAGAACGAAGAAGTATCAGAGAAACGACATTTGGAAGTTAGTTAACTAAGTGAATGAAAATGAAAAGGATGAAGCAGTGGTTGCTTCATCCTTTTTCTTTAAAATTTGAGACAAAGATAGCTTAACGTACCAAGCTCGTAACTGCGGTGAATGACTTCACCACTATTTTCACCACTTCCCATAGCGATAAATAAAGGAACAAAATGTTCTGCTCTTGGTACAGCTAATTGAGCATGAGGGGCATTTGTCTCCCAATGAAATAATGCATCTTTATCAGTAGTCTGCATATGTTTTATAATCCAATCATCAAATTCAATTGCCCATTGTTCGGGTGTACTTTGATTCCATTTCAGTGCTCGTAAGTTATGAACGGTAACACCGCTTCCGATTACTAAAATATCTTCTTGTCCAAGTCCTTTTAATGCTTCTCCAATCTTAAATTGCTCTTTTGCAGGAAGGAATGGATTGACTGATATTTGTACGACAGGAATATTTGCTTCTGGATACATACGGTGCAAGAGTGTCCATGAGCCGTGGTCTAAACCTCTCGTCATATTATGATGGACCGGAATACCTTTGTTTTTAAATTTTGTTTCTAACATGGATGCAATGTTAGAAGAGCCTTTCGCACGATATTTGATTTCGTATAACTCAGGAGGAAAACCTCCAAAATCATAAATTGTTTCATATTCGTTATCTGATGAAGAAATTGTTAGTACTTCGCTTTCCCAGTGAGCAGTGAAAATAACAATTCCTTTTGGTTTATATGTTTCTCCAAGTATTTTTAAAAACCTTGTATAGTCTGTATCTTGAATAGCAAGCATTGGTGATCCGTGTGCTAAAAATAATGATGGCATCATAATAGAAACCTCCCAAAAATATAATAATTACTTTATGTAAGTAACTATATAATTTTTATGGATGGTTCGTCAACATATTAATTTAAGAGCTAATTAGAAAAGTGAGTCATTTGTCATAATGAAGGCAATTGCATATAATACATAGTAAGAATAATGAATGGATATTCATTTTTAAAGATACATAATAGAGTTGGGAGCTGACGAAATGAACGTACAGGAAAGTTTCGTTACGGCATTGGATGGATCAGAAATTTATTTGCGTAAGTGGTTACCAGAAGGTGAACCGAAAGGGATTATTCAAATTGCACATGGTATGACAGAACATGCAGGTGTTTATACAGACTTTATTGATGCGTTATTAGAAGCGGGCTATGGTGTTTATGCGCATGATCATAAAGGTCATGGGAAAACGGTGAAAAGAGAAGAAGATTATGGTTATTTTAAACCAAATGTAGGTTGGAATGAGGCTGTGTCTGATGTGATTTTTGTATCTGAAACGATAAGAAAAGAGCAGACATGCCCGTTATTTTTACTTGGACATAGTATGGGTTCTTTTTTATCAAGGCGTGCTGTACAACTGAAGGGTGAATTGTATGATGGATTTCTTATTTCAGGAACTGGTGGAAATCCAGGACTTTTAGGAAGTATCGGTCATAAAGTAGCAACAATTGAGATGAAATTACGCGGGGAAAAAACGAAAAGTCCGATGCTAAACTTTTTATCTTTCGGAAACTTCAATTCACACTTTAAACCAAATCGTACAAAATTTGATTGGTTATCTTCAGATAATAATCAAGTAGATAAATATATTGCTGATCCGTTATGTGGATTCATTTGTACGACGAGTTTTTATCGCGAATTGTTTTCTGGTGTATTAGAAGTTAATAAACTAGAAGAGTTCAAAAAAACACCGAAAAACCTTCCAATACATATTTTTTCAGGAGATCGTGATCCTGTTGGGGATATGGGGAAAGGTGTAAAGGAAGTATATGAGAATTATAAAAAATGTGGCGTGAAAGATGTAACACTGCGTTTATATGAAAATGGAAGACATGAAATGTTCCATGAAGTAAATCGAGATGAAGTATTTCAAGATTTGATTTCTTGGTTAGATGGACATATTGTATGAGCAGAAACCTCACTTTTTGAAGTGAGGTTTCTTTAAGGATATGGAGGAGTAGTTATGAGTGAATTTGTAAATAAAGAATATGTAGAAATAGATTTTCAAGATGTTTTGATTAAAGAAGAGGAATTGAAAAATTGTACGTTCATAAAATGCCGTTTTAGAGGGATAGATGCATCGGAAGTTTCTACTGAAAATTGTAATTTCATAGAATGTGATTTTACCGGTGCTCTTTTTAACGCTTCTATTCATCAAGGAACTACATTTGCAAATTGTAAGTTTGTGGGTGCAAATTTATTCGTATCAAAGTTTGAAGAATGTAAAATGACTGGCTCTGATTTTGAAGAAGCGAATTTAGACGGAATAACTATCATATCGGGCGATTGGTCATATACGAATTTAAGGTTCGCGAACTTAAGTAAACAAATGTTGAAGGGTATACGTTTAATTGAAGCTGACCTATATGAATGTAATTTAGAAAAAGCAGATTTACGTGAAGCGGATTTAACCGGTGCACAATTAGGTAAGGCGAAACTTACCGGTGCAGATTTAAAAGGAGCGATAGTCGATAGAATTGACTTTACAAGTTTTGATTTAAAAAATGTGAAATTAGATATAGCGCAGGCAGTTGCAGTAGCAAGATGTTATGGAGCTAAGGTGAACTAAATTGTTTGAAAAACCGTTCAAAATGCTGAACGTTTTTTCAAATCATAATAGTAGTATAATAGTAAATGAGGTGTTAATACTATGGAAGATAAAACATTAGGTATACTACTAGATGTTGTTGGGGAATTATTTTCAGATGAAATATCAATCGCCGTTTCGAATACGGAAGAATATATTTATTATCGGCCAAGTAAACGAATTGATTTAAAGATTAGCGCTGGGGATCCTATTAAGGAAGGGACGATTGCTCATAAAGCAATAGTAACGAAGCAAAAAGCCTCTGAGTTTATTAACCGAGATGTTTTCGGTATTCCTTATCATGGAATGGCGGTACCATTTTCAAATAATGGAAAGATTGAAGGTTGCGTGACGGCAATTTATCCCGCTTTAACGGATGGGAAGTCAGTCGTTACTTTAAAAACAATAGACGGATGGGTTCCGGTTCCTTTCTCAAAGGTCATGTATTTAGAAGCTAAAGATAAAAAGACGTATGTGAATTCAGAAGAGTTAACTGGAACACATAAGTGCTCGCTACAAGAATTCGAATACTTGCTTCCGAAAGATTCGTTTATTAGATGCCATCGTTCCTTTATAGTAAATGTGAATCATATTAAAGCGATTTATCCTGATACGCATTCTACTTTTGTACTTTCAATGGATAACGGAGAGAGGGTACCAGTGAGTCAATCATATGCTAGCTATTTTCGTAAGCTTCTAGGATTCTAAAATGTTCTGCTTTAGAACCTAGATTTGCTGTTTTATCTGAATTTTCGGCATTGTATACAAAAATCCCTATTTTGATAGTGTTAATGTGTAAAATAATTATGAATATTCATTGGGAGAGGGAGTACATATGGAGAATAATTTAGATAGAATTAGGGATCAACGATTAAAAGATCGAGTAGTTACACCTGAAGAAGCAGCTTCATGGATTGAAAGTGGGATGACTTTAGGTTTAAGTGGATTTACACGTGCTGGGGATGTAAAAGCAGTTCCATTTGCACTTGTAAACCGAGTTAAAAATGATAAATCTTTTAAAGTGAATGTTTATACAGGGGCGTCCTTAGGTTCCGATGTAGATAAATTATTTGCTGAGGCAGGAATTTTAGGGAAAAGATTGCCTTTCCAAGCCGATGCGACTATGCGAAAAGGAATTAATAACGGCGACTTTTTATTTGTAGATCAGCACTTATCTCATACAGCAGAATTACTTCGTGCTGATGTTATGGATATAGATGTCGCTATTTTGGAAGCGGTTGCGATTACTGAAGACGGAATGATTATTCCAACGACTTCAATTGGTAATTCATTAGCATTTTCCTTGAATGCTAAGTCCATTATTATTGAAATGAATATGGCCCAATCCGCGCAACTAGAGGGGCTGCATGATTTATATGAACCAGGTAAACAAGGGGAAAGACTTCCAATTCCGCTCGTAAAAACGGATGATCGAATTGGAACGATTGGTATCCCAATTGATGCTGAAAAAGTGAAGGGGATTGTGTTTACGAATCAACTGGATTCACCATCGACAATTGTTCCTCCAGATGAAGAAACTGTTATTATGGCACAACATTTAATAGAGTTCCTTCGAGAAGAAGTTAAAGTAGGCCGATTAACAAATCGTTTAGCGCCGCTACAATCGGGAATTGGTTCAGTTGCTAATGCAGTATTGCACGGCATGCTAGATTCTGAGTTTGAAGATTTAGAAGTGTATTCTGAAGTTTTACAAGATGCGGTCTTTGATCTAATGGACGCTGGGAAAGTTAATTTTGCTTCTTGCTGCTCGATCACGCTTTCTGAAGAGAAAATGCAACAAGTATTTTCTAACTTTGAAAAATATCGTGACAAATTAATGATGCGCCCGCAAGAGATTTCTAATCACCCTGAAATCATTCGCCGCCTTGGGTTAATCTCAATTAATACGGCTTTAGAATTAGATATATACGGAAATGTTAACTCTACTCACGTTTTAGGCACAAAAATGATGAATGGTATAGGTGGTTCTGGTGATTTTGCGAGAAATGCACGTCTAGCTATCTTTGTTACGAAATCGATTGCAAAAGGTGGTAACATTTCAAGTATTGTTCCTTTCGTATCTCATGTAGACCATACGGAACACGATGTAGATGTTATCGTTACTGAACAAGGTTATGCGGATTTAAGAGGACTAGCGCCAAGAGAAAGAGTGGAACTAATTATTGAGAATTGCGCACATCCAATGTATCGTGATCAACTAAGAGCTTATTACGAAGAAGCACAAACAAGAGGTGGACAAACCCCTCATGTTTTAGAAAAAGCTTTTTCTTGGCATACGAATTATGCTAAAAATGGAACAATGCTTGAAGAAGTAGTAGAAACTGTTTAGAAGTGTAAAAATGATTTTTAATATAATATGCCATAAAGGTTAAAAGAAAAAGAACGCCAATTTTCAGGAATGGCGTTTTTTTCTTTTGAAAAATTGTTACCTATTATGAAGAATTATAAAAGTAAGCTCTTATTTCCGGAAATAAGAGGTTTTTTAAATTGCTTTTCGAATCATTTTAAGAGTTTATATATCGAAGGTGAGGAGAAAGAATCATGAAGATAAGAGAAGCGTTATTAAGTGAAGGAAATGAATTAAGTGAACTCGCACTACAGTCAAAAGCAACGTGGGATTATAGTGAAGAATTCATACTTGCTTGTAAGGAAGATTTAACAATTACTGAAGAGTACATAAAAAATAATTTTGTATATGTTTTAGAAAACGATAATACGAAGATTGGGTTTTTCTCATTTTTACGTAATGAGAAAGCTCTCGATTTCTTATACATTCACCCTCGTTACAAAGGAAAGGGATATGGGAAAATAATGTGGAAATTTGTAATAGAGCAAGCAAAGGAACTAGGAATAAAAAGCTTTACGATTGATAGTGATCCGAATGCAAAAGGGTATTATTTAAAAATGGGAGCAAAGTTAATCGGAGAGACACCATCCACTGTTTTTGAGGATCGTTTACTGCCTCTTTTGAAATATGATGTGTAAAACAATTAATAGTAGGAGAAGATGAGAATGGATCATGTACAGAGAAAGCAAATATATGAAGCATTAATAAGATCGTGGTCGATTGAAACAAGTTCAAAGTGGACAATTGAAAATCCAGCAAAGGGACAATGTGGTGTTACAGCTTTAGTCGTTCAAGATATATACGGAGGAGAGATTAAAAAGACAAAAGTAAGAGAGGTGTGGCACTTTTATAACTTTATAGATGGGCAGAGGTTTGATTTTACAGAGACTCAGTTCAATGGAAGATTGAATTATTTGGATGCGGAATCAAATCGAGAAGAAGCATTTGCAGATACAAATGAAAAACAATATAGCATTTTGAAGAAAAAGATAACGAAAGAATTCAAATTATCTTTTGACTCTTAATCTTTAATAAGTTACTATAATGGTGGTAACTTATTAAAGGGAACTTCATAGAGTTGAAAGGGGAAATACTTTTGAAAACAACTTATGTAAACGCTACAATCGTAACGATGAATGAACAAAATGAAGTGATAGAAAATGGATATATCATTGTAGAAAATGATCAAATTATAGATGTAAAGAGCGGAGAATTCATTAATGATTTTGAAGTAGATGAAGTAATTGACATGAAAGGAAAGTGGATTCTACCAGGGCTTGTTAATACACATACACACGTTGTAATGAGTCTCTTAAGAGGTATTGGTGATGATATGTTATTACAACCATGGCTTGAGACGAGAATTTGGCCACTTGAAAGTCAATTTACTCCAGAGCTTGCGGTCGCTAGTACGGAATTAGGATTACTTGAAATGGTGAAAAGCGGTACAACATCATTCTCTGATATGTTTAATCCAATTGGAGTAGATCAAGATGCAATTATGGAAACGGTATCAAGAAGCGGAATGCGAGCTGCTGTTTCAAGAACTTTATTTAGTTTTGGAACGAAAGACGATGAAAAGAAAGCAATTGAAGAAGCTGAAAAATATGTGAAGCGTTACTATAATGAAAGTGGTATGTTAACTACGATGGTTGCACCGCATAGTCCATATACATGTTCCACAGAACTATTAGAAGAATGCGCACGTATTGCAGTAGAAAATCAAACGATGGTTCATATTCACCTTTCAGAAACAGAGCGTGAAGTACGTGATATTGAAGCACAGTACGGAAAACGTCCAGTAGAATATGCAGCAAGTTGCGGGTTGTTTAAACGTCCAACGGTTATTGCACACGGTGTAGTATTAAATGAAAATGAGCGTGCATTTTTAGCAGAACATGATGTTCGAGTAGCTCATAACCCGAATAGTAATTTAAAACTAGGTTCTGGTATAGCAAATGTAAAAGCGATGATAGAAGCAGGAATAAAAGTAGGAATTGCAACAGATAGTGTGGCATCTAACAACAATTTAGATATGTTTGAAGAAATGCGTATCGCAACATTATTACAAAAAGGTATTCATCAAGATGCAACAGCGTTACCAGTTGAAACGGCTCTTACACTTGCGACTAAAGGGGCTGCTGAAGTAATCGGGATGAAACAAACAGGATCACTTGAGGTTGGGAAGTGTGCTGATTTTATTACGATTGATCCATCTAATAAGCCGCATTTACAACCAGCAGATGAAGTGTTATCGCACCTTGTATATGCTGCTAGTGGAAAAGATATAAGCGATGTAATTATTAACGGAAAACGTGTCGTTTGGAATGGCGAATGTAAAACGTTAGATGAAGAGCGTATTATATTTGAAGCAAGTCGTTTTAAACGAGGTTTACAAAGATAGGTATTTGAAAAAGCGATCCTTTTTAAAAAGGATCGCTTTTTTCTCGAACGAATAAATATTCAAAAGAATGTCGCATCTTTCTGTTATTATTTCTGCTATAATATATAACGTTTTATAATATTATATTTTTAAGGAGAACAACTCATGAAGCGAAAGAAGAGCCATTTAATGGTAATGGCACTTGTTACATCTTTATTATTAACAGCTTGTAATAATAAAGCGAATAAAAGTGACACAGAGGCAAAAGAACAAGTATTAAATGTAACGGTATCAGAAGAGATCCCTTCTCTTGATACTGCGAAAACGATGGATGGTACATCAGCACACGTTATGCAAAACATATTTGAAGGTTTGTATGTATTAGATGATCAAGATCAGCCTATTCCAGCAGTAGCGAAATCGTTTAAAAGAAGTGAAGATGGTAAAAAATATACATTTGATTTGCGTAAAGATGCAAAATGGTCAAATGGAGACAGTGTGACAGCAAATGATTTTATGTTTGCATGGCAACGTGCAATTAACAGTGAAACAGCGTCTCAATATGCGTACATGCTCTTTTACGTGAAAAATGCGAAAGAGATAAATAAGGGAACAATGCCTCTTGATGAACTTGGGGTCAAAGTTATAAATGATTATAAGTTAGAAGTGGAACTCGAACAGCCAATTCCGTATTTTTTACAGCTGTTAGCACTGCCGATTTACTTGCCGCAGCATGAGTCATTTTTGAAAGAACAAGGAAAGAATTATGCATTGGAACCTAGTAATCTCATATATAACGGGCCATTTGTATTAGAGAAGTGGAAGCATGAACAAGAGTTTCAATTAAAGAAGAATGCTACATATTGGGATGAAAAGAAAGTGAAATTAGAAGAGATAAACTTTCAAATTGTAAAGGATACAATGACGGCTGTTAATTTATACGAAGCTGGTGATTTGGATCGAGTGTCTATTAATTCTCAATTTGTAGACAAGTATAAAGGGAATAAGGAATTACATATGTCGAGCGAACCTGGAATTGCTATGCTACGTTTTAATGAAAAAAATAGTGCGTTAGCAAATAAGAAAGTGCGTCAGGCTATTTCATTCGCGTTAAATAAAGAAGATTTCGTTGCTCATTTTATTAATAACGGAGCAAAACCTGCAAGTGGACTTGTACCAGTTGGTCATGTAAATGAAGAGACTGGTAAAGATTTTAGAAAAGAAAACGGAGATCTTTCTCCATATGATTTGCGAAATGCGAAAAAGATTTGGGAAGAAGCGAAAAAAGAGCTTGGAGTAGAACAAGTAAATCTCGAGTTTTTAACATTTGAACAAGATAATGCAAAACGTATGGCAGAATATATAAAAGGTGACTTAGAAAAGCATTTGCAGGGACTCGCGATCCAAATTAAACAACAGCCATTTAAGCAAAAATTACAGTTAGAACAAACAGGAGATTACGATATATCTATGGCAAATTGGGGACCTGACTATAAAGACCCAATTAGTTATTTAGAACTCTTTACGACGAGTAATCCGAATAACAAAATGAATTATTCTAACCGTCAGTATGATGAATTAATAAAGAAAGCAAAAAGCGATTTAGTACTAGATCAGAAGAAAAGATGGGAAGCATTGCAAGAAACCGAGCGTATTTTATTAGGTGATGCTGCGGTCGCACCGCTTTATCAAATGGGCTCAGCTTACGTACAAAAGGATTATGTAAAAGGAATTGAAAAGCATCAATTTGGTGGTGTTTATACGTATAAGAATGCTTATATTACTAATTAATAAATGTAAAAAAACCTTACTTTTTAAAAGTAAGGTTTTTTTAAAGAGTACATGGAGTAAGGGAATGCAGTACAGATCAGCATACAAACATTTTCTTGTTGTAACTATGTTTGTTTTTAATTATAAAAAATATTAGATTATTTATTTTGTCATTGATATACTTAAAAGGTAATTGAGGTATTAAGATGAATTGATAGAGATGTTTGTGTGGAATTATTTGAGTATTATAAAGAAGGGGAATTTTTATGAAATTACTACGTTTATTTATGATTCTTACTCTTGTTGTATTGTTAAGCGCATGCAATACAGCAACACAAGTCACAAAGGTTCAAAAAAATGGCGAAACGACTTTGAAAATTGGTTCGTTGCAAGGGTATTACGATGTGCAAACGGTTAAAGCTGAAAAAGGAAATGTGGAAATTCCTTATGAAGCAGCCGTTGAGGAAGGTACGATTTTATTGCAAGTTACAAAAGATGATAAGGTTATTTATGAAGAAGAAGTTACTTCTCAAAAAGAAGGTCTGCTTTCTTTTGAAGCGCCAAAATCCGGATCATATGATTTAATTGTACGCGTGAAGGGTGAAAAAGATAAAGCAAAAGAAATTCAAATACATACTAAGCTATGAAAAAACGGCAAGTGGAGTGCACCCGCTTGCCGTTTCCATTTTCGGTTGATTCTATCACAACATATGTTTATCAATGTAAGAAGTGATCCGCTGAGTCCTACTGTTTATTCCGCCGAAATTCCTGATGAAGTTAAAATAAGAGATGAACAAAAGAATGTGTTACAAACTTGATAACTATTTTTTACAAGATAAAAAGACTGGGTTTGATGCGTTTGTATTTGAAAGAGTACTAGATGGTAAAGGGGGACATAGGGTGATGATTTTTTAGAGAAGGCGTTCCAGACTTTACTACAGATATTGATTATATATGGGGGTAAATAAGTTGAAAAACATTGAGATTCTAAATAAATACATTGAAGGGGTTTCCGATACTCTCCCTACGTGGTTAAAGTATTTAATTGAGGCAGAGGAGATACATCAAAACTATGAGAATGTACAAGTACTTGGAACATTAAAAACGGATGCGGTGTTGTACTATGTGCGCCGTACGCTACAAGTGTTAGATGGACTGCCTTTAGATGAAGAAGCGTATCGTATTATTGAAAAGGTACTAACGTATAGTGAACTTGCAAAGGTAGGATCTTTAAAACAGCGGGAGCAATGGGAGAAAAAAGGGATTAATCTATTCGTACATAACGAGGGTTCTGCTGATATTTTTAGTGATATGCAGTTTATTGAACGTGTAGAGACAAACTTAAACTCTACTGAGTATTTGTTTATTCGAGATTTAATTAGAACACATGGATTAATCGGGCAGTATATCCGCGGAGAGGCTCGTTTGAACTCTCATGTTGATTTAATTAACACATATAAAGAAGAATACGGAGACGTTAGGTTAAAGGAGATTCTATACTATCTTAACCAATGCATTATTGAAGGCGTATCAAAAGCTTTGTGGAGTGAAGTGAAGAACGATGTGAAGATTACAATTGATGGCCTGTTTGATGGTTATATGGAGCCATTTACTTCTCGTATACATAGACTCACGCCAAAACATAAGGAGTCAGTATTTGAAAAAGATATAATTATGGGGAGCGAGAAGAGAGACGTTCAAACATTTTTATCTGATAAGGATTTGTGGTATGTAGAACCGTCTATGCATGCTCTTAGCTTTGAGGATATTTGGACAGTTTTTGTTATGTTAAAGAACGAGATAGGCACTAGAAAAGTTCAGCATATACATTTCGAGAAATTGATGCAGCAGTTGCACTATGATTTCAAAGGTGAGAAAAAGGACAACGTGTATCGTAAGCGGGTTATTGAGAAGTATCTACGGGAGTATCGTGAGAACGAGAAGCCGAATACAACGCATGTTTCTTTTAAGGCGAAAGTCGATGAAGATATGAAGACTGCGTATGTGTCGTTTCAGTTTTCTGCTGTAGGTGAGGCGTTAATTACCTTCTGTGTAGAGGCAGAAAAGATAGATATGATGCATGCTCGGGCAAATGTATTGCTCTTTGATTTCTTCGGGTTACGTAAGGATGCATATGATAGATTCCATAACGAAGAAGTGTATCTGGAGCATATGAATAGTTCAGCTGATGATAAACGAATTATTCTTGATTATATAAAGGGAGATACGATTGTAGATGTAGGAGCCGGTGGCGGTGTCATGTTAGACATGATCGAAGAAGAGACCGAGGACAAACGAATCTACGGTATCGATATTTCTGAAAACGTAATTGATACGTTGAAAAAGAAGAAGCAGAACGAGGGGCGTTCTTGGGACGTCATTAAAGGGGATGCAATCAACTTAAGCAGCTCGTTTGAAAAAGAATCGGTTGATACGATTGTATATTCTTCTATCCTTCATGAGCTGTTCTCTTATATCGAGTATGAAGGTAAGAAATTCAATCATGAAGTAATTAAAAAGGGGCTGCAGAGTGCTTACGAAGTGTTAAAGCCAGGAGGTCGTATTATCATTCGTGATGGCATCATGACAGAAGATAAAACGTTAATGGGTGTGATTTATTTTAAAGATGCAGGTGGAATGAAGTTCTTAGAGCAGTATGTCCGTGAATTTAAGGGGCGCATAATCCAGTATGAGGTACTTGCAGAAAATACAGTCAAAATGCCTATTAACGATGCAATGGAGTTCTTATATACGTATACATGGGGCGAGGATTCCTTCGTTCACGAGGTGCAAGAGCAGTTTGGAATATTTACGCCAAACGAATATAAGGAGTTCGTAAAGGGGATCTTTGGAGATAAAATAAACATCGTTCAAGCTATGAACTATTTACAGGATGGATATACACAACATCTTAGCGAGAAAATCGAGTTTAAAGATGAGTCTGGGAATGCGGTTGTGCTACCGGATAGTACGTTCTTTATGGTTTTAGAAAAGAGATAATGATGTTGAAAAACTTTTAAAAAGTTTAGTTTGTGAGTTTCGATATGTTTGTTGGGGATCTCGTTCTAGAGCATATGCAATAACGGGAGATTACATGGAAAGCCAACTTTTCTGTGTATACATTCCAAAAGCATTGCGAAAACAGAAAAAGAACGTAAAAAAGGGATATGAGTAAGAATATGCTCATGCCCCTTTTTAAAATTATATAATTTATTGTACTTCGCATCAGTCGTATGATGATCTAAGAAATGAAAAACGCTCGGTTTCCCATCTTTCGTTAAAGATCCACTATCCTGAAACGAGTTTTTACGCATAATTTCTATTAAACCGATTTTAATAAAGAATAAAAATTCGTATCATAGGGGATATCATCTTGATACATATAATTTTTTAGAACGCCTTCTTTTTCAAATCCTAATTTTAATAGCACCTTATTTGAAGCTTCATTTTCAAGAAATACAATTGCCCCAATACGCTTTAAGTGAATGGTATGGAAACCGTATGATATAACCTCAGAAACAGCTTCAGTCGCATATCCTTTTCCCCAGTATTCAGGGAAAAAGGCATAACTTAAATTGGCCCGTTTATGCTCAGAAGACCAATCGTGAAAACCGATGGTACCAATGAGTTCTTTCTTGTTTTTTAATTCAATTCCCCACTTTATACCGCTTCTTGCATTGTAACTCAGTTTAAAGTTATGAATAATTTGTTTCACTTGATCAACATCTTGTAATGGTTTTTGGCCATAATAGCGCAGTACGTCAGTATTAGAGAAGCATTGTAGTATACTCGGTGCATCTTCTTCGGTAAGTTCTCTTAAAATGAGTCGGTCGGTTTTCAATATAGGAAACATGCTTTCACTCCATTTCTTTTGAAACTAGAATGTGTTGTTATTATATAATCTAGTCTGAAAATAAAGATTATTCAAGAGGGAAGTATGGTTTTGATTTGTGATAAAATTGATTGTGGAATATATTTCAAAAAGAGGTTTGTATATGGAGAAAAACTCAATTTTAATTGTAGATGATGATCAAGATATTGTTCGATTTGTTAATGCGAATTTAATGCAAGAAGGTTTTAAAGTTTTAAGTGCTCATAACGGAGAAGAGGCTTTAAAAATCATAAATAATAACAGTATTCAACTTGCTATTTTGGATATTATGATGCCACACATGGATGGGATAGAATTGTGCAGAAGGATTAGAGAGAAACATAGTTTACCAATTATGTTTTTAAGTGCAAAATCATCGGATGTAGATAAAGTAATTGGATTTAGTACTGGCGCAGATGATTATATTGTGAAGCCGTTTAGTACAATTGAATTTATAGCGAGAGTGAAAGCTCAATTAAGAAGGTATACATATTTCAATCAAAATGCTGTCCAAGTAATAGAAAAGAAAATAAACATTAGAGGTTTAGAAATAGATGAAGTGTCTAGAACAGTAATGTTATACGGAGAAACAATCAATCTTACGAAAACTGAATATGATATTTTGTACTTAATGGCAGCTGCAAAGAATCGTGTTTTTACTATTGAAGAAATATATGAAAGCGTTTGGAAAGAAAGAGCCTATGAAAGTAATAATACAGTAATGGTTCATATCGCAAGATTAAGAAATAAAATTGAAGAGAATCCAAAAGAACCGAAGTTTATTCAAAATGTTTGGGGAGTCGGATATAAAATTGAAGATTAAATCATTACAAGGCATTAGAGCTAAGTTTTTTACCGCATTCATATGTAGCATTATGTTAGCAACTGTAAGTATAATAGCGTTTCAAATTGTAGTTGGAAATATATATAGTCAAGTTACCGGATTAGAGGAAAAATATTCATTGTTATATTTAATAGCTTTTTTAACTTTTACTACGATATATTTTGCATTCATGACAAAAACAATGATGAAAAGATTATCTGAAATTAACAAGAGTGTGAAGCAAATAAGTAGTGGTAATTTGGAAATACATATACCTATTTCAAAAAATGACGAGATTGGTGAATTAGCAGCGAATGTTAATAGAATGGCTAAAAGTTTAAAAGAGTCTATCGAAAATGAAAAAAAATCGCAGGAAACGAAAAATGAAATGATTAGCAATATTTCTCATGACTTACGAACACCTGTAACATCTCTAATCGGTTACGCGGACCTGTTAGGAAATCAGCTTCATTCAAATAGAGAAGAATGTGAACAGTATGTAAGTATATTAAAGCGAAAAAGTTATGAATTAAAAAATCAAGTAGATGATTTATTAGAATATTGTCAAATAAATTATAGGGAGATTGAATTACATAAAAGTGTAGTAAATATGAAAGCGTTCATTGAACAAATCATGATTGATTTTGTGCCACAACTAGATGAAGCCGATATGAGCTTTTGTATTAATAGTGATAAGGAGTTACATGTGGAAATGGATGTAGCGCTTATGGTGAGGCTGTTCGGAAATGTAATTAGTAATAGTATTATGTACGGGAAAGACGGAAAACAGATTTTGATTCAAATTTCTAAAAGTGACATGAATGTTGAAATAGAAATTAAAAATTTTGGACAATGTATTCCGAATGAGAACCTTCCTTACGTTTTTGAAAAGTTTTATCGTGGTGAAAAATCACGTAGCTCTCATACGGGTGGAAAAGGAATGGGACTTGCAATTGCAAGAAGTATAGCAGAGCTTCATAAAGGGGATATCACTGTATGCAGTAACGAGAAAGAAACTGTTTTCACTATCGTCTTACCGCATTATAAAGAATTGTAAGAAAGTCGTAAGTATTTCTTTTATATGTCGTAATTTTCACTTCGTATCATGTAGAACAAAGATATGAGAGTGGGGATACAACATGTGGAAGAAATATGTATTAATAATTTTAGTTGCGTTTTTAATTATAAGTTGGAGTGTAGTTTATTTAGCTAAAGGTTTTATATCAATCATTTTTTGGTGGAGTATACAAGCCTTTAGCATAGTATCAATCTTTATTTTGATAGGAGCAGCGTTACTTTTTGTGTGGAAAGGCATTTTCAGAAAGCGAGTAGATAGAGCGCTACTCTTCATCGTTCTTTTCTCTATAATGGGAGCTTGGCCTTTAGGGTGGTTTGCTAACATAGGAGGACTTGCTTACCCAGCAGATGTACATTCTATGAATCCTAAAGCAGTAGTTCGTTTTCCTTTGAATGAACGAGCATTAGTGGGATGGGGCGGTGATCGATTAGAAACGAACTATCATGTTATAAAACCAAATGAACGTTGGGCATATGATATTCTTATTCCACCTGCTGAAGTGAAAAGTAGTAAGTTAGAGGATTATGGAATATATGGAGCGGAAGTAATGGCACCAGCTTCTGGAACAGTTGTATCTATCAATAACGATGAAAAAGATGTAGTCCCAGGAGAGGATGATTTTCAGTCAATGGCGGGGAATCATATTTATTTACGACTAGATGAATCAGGAACATTTATGGTTCTGGCTCATTTAAAGAAAGGATCAATTAAAGTGAGGGAAGGCCAACATGTAAATGAAGGAGAGGTTCTTGCTCAAGTCGGTAACTCCGGAAGTTCAAGTGAGCCGCATTTGCACATTCATCATCAAAGGCAGGATCCATCCAGGGTGAGCATTTTTCTTTCGGAAGGATTACCACTGTACTTTCGAACTGAGAAAGATGTGATAATGCCGGAAAAAGGTACGTACATAAGTAGTAATGAAAAAAGGTATTCCAGTATTATTGGAATACCTTTTCTTATTAACCTACAAATGTTTGATACAGTAAGAAAATATTTAAAATGATAACAAGTGCAGCAATAATCCAAGCGATAAAAGTTGTTATGCGGTGGTTAACGAGTGCACCCATAATTTTTTTGCTGCTTGTAAACATAATCAGTGGTACTAATGCAAAAGCAATACCGAATGATAAGACGACTTGGCTCATGACTAGAGCGTAAGTTGGATTTACACCTAAAGCGATAATTACTAATGGTGGAATCATTGTAATAAAACGTCGTAAATATAACGGAATATGCATTCGAATGAAACCTTGCATTATTATATCGCCTGACATTGTACCGACAGAAGAGCTAGATAGTCCAGCTGATAAGAGCCCAATTCCAAATAAAGCAGCTGATACAGGGCCGACTAAAGTACTAAACTGGTTAAAAGCAACATCAAGGTCTTCAACATGTAAGCCATTTTTAAAGAATAGTGCAGCAGCAACAATTAACATACTTGCATTAATTGCTCCGGCGATAACCATTGCGATAATAATATCAATAAACTCGAAGCGGAAAATCTTTTTCTTTTGTTCATCATTTGTTCCGACTACGCGGCGCTGTGTTAAGGCGGAATGTAAATAGATTGCGTGCGGCATAACTGTCGCACCTAAAATTCCGGCTGCAAGTAATATACTGTCTACACCTTGGAATTTTGGAATGAAGAGCCCTGAAAGTAGAGGACTTAATTCCGGTTTTGCATAAAAGACTTGTACACCAAAAGCGATAACAACGATGAAAATCATTCCTGTTATGATAGCTTCTAATGGACGAAATCCTCTGCGTTGAAACTCAAGAATAATAAATGATCCAACTGCTGTAATTAAAGCGGCAGGTAGCATCGGAATTCCAAATAATAAATACAATCCGAGTGCTGCCCCGATAAATTCAGCTAAATCAGTAGCCATAATAACGAGTTCACCTTGTATCCATAAGCCGATGGAAACAGGTTTTGGGAAGTTCTCGCGAGCTATTTCAGGAAGGTTTCTGCCTGTCGCGATTCCTAATTTAGCTGATAAAGTTTGGATTAATACAGCCATTAAATTAGAAGCGAGAATTACCCAGAGTAATAAATATCCATATTGTGATCCAGCAGCAATATTTGTCGCGAAATTGCCAGGATCAATATAAGCGACTGAAGCGATGAAAGCAGGACCTAAAAAGGGTAATAGTCTTTTTAAACCTTTCGTTTGTCCGCTTAATGCTAAATGCGCTGATTGAACAGTTGTACTTTGAGAAGGGACTTGTTCATCTTTTGATATATCTTTATTCATAGTCGTTTTCCCCTTTAAAATGTTAACATGATGAAATTATTGTATTTATTCTTATGCATTATTTCAATACATTTAAATGTATTGTTGATATTTTTATTTGAACATAAATGTTTCCTTAGTGCAAATTATATGCCTTTATGCAATGAATGGTGTGACGATGCGAAAAACTTTTGGAAGTTTATGGTTTATAGATAAGGGGGAAGATAATAAATTAAAGGGCTATTTTTGAAATTTATGTGAACATAAAGCTGATAATATAGCATATTAATTGATGGAATTGCATTTGTATGATATATAATATATTGGGATTGCAACATAACCATAGTGTTTTGGTGTGTAATCTTGTTTTTTATTTTTGTTAACTGATAGAAAATAGTATAAAGAAAAGAAAATGGGATTCATTTTCTTATTATATATGTTTTGATATGAACGTTAACTTATACATGATTTTAAAAATTAGATAGGTGGTAGAAATACATTGGCAACTACAAAACCATATAGAGTATTACTATATTACATGTACACAACAATTGAAAACCCAGAAGAATTCGCGGCAGAGCATTTAGCATTTTGTAATTCACTTGAATTAAAAGGTAGAATTCTTGTAGCAAAAGAAGGTATTAATGGAACTTGTTCTGGTACTGTAGAACAAACAGAGAAATACATGGAAGCTATGAACAACGATCCACGTTTTGATGGTATCGTATTTAAAATAGATGAAGCTGATGGTCATGCATTCAAGAAAATGCACGTGCGCCCTCGTCCAGAGTTAGTTACACTTCGTCTAGAAGATGACATTAACCCACACGAAATCACAGGTAAGTATTTAGAGCCAAAAGATTTTTATGAAGCAATGAAACAAGAAGATACAGTTATCATTGATGCACGAAATGATTATGAATTTGATTTAGGTCACTTCAAAGGCGCGATTAAACCTGATATCGAATCATTCCGTGAATTACCAGATTGGATTCGCGAAAATAAAGAAGTACTTGAAGGCAAAAAGATTTTAACTTATTGTACAGGCGGAATTCGTTGTGAGAAGTTCTCTGGTTGGTTAGTTCGTGAAGGTTACGAAGATGTAAGCCAGCTTCACGGCGGTATTGTAACGTACGGTAAAGACCCAGAAGTACAAGGTGAGCTTTGGGATGGACAATGTTACGTATTCGATGAGCGTATTGCTGTACCAGTAAACCAAAAAGAACATGTTATCGTGGGTAAAGACCACTTCTCAGGTGAACCTTGTGAGCGCTATGTAAACTGTTCAAATCCAGAATGTAATAAGAAAATTTTATGTTCTGAAGAAAACGAAGCGAAATATTTACGTGCATGTTCTCATGAATGTCGTGTAAGCCCACGTAACCGCTACGTAATACAACATGAATTAACTGAAGAGCAAGTAGCTGCTGCATTAGAAAAAATCGAAGCAGGAAAGTAAGTTTTAATAAAAAAGTACTCCAAATTTTAGTTTGGAGTACTTTTTTTGTCAGCTTTTTTCGGTAAGTCAATATATCTTGAAAATCGGCAATATATTTCGAGTTGCGCTGATATAATCGAAATATATCGCCGATAAAAATTTCATTTACTAAAACGTGTACTACGTATTTGTGATTTGAAAATAACCTTCTTTACTTCTCATCATCTTTCTCTTTCACAGCAGAAAGTACAGTTTGTTTTACCCACGCTTTTCTTCGTTTATGTTGTATACCCCATTGGTATAAACTTTGTGCACCTAAAATAAGTGAAATGACGATGCCGCTAATTGCTATTAAAAGTGCGAAAAATTCCAGTGGCGACGATATTTTGTTTGAATCGGTGTTTCTTAACAAATCAATCATAGTAAACCCTAACATTTGGCCTACTACAGAGTAGAGCGTTAAAATTAATAGTAAAAGGCTATCTTTTTTTGAAGCGACATTTTCTTGATATTTAAACAAACTATCAAGATTTTGTTTTGCATTTGAGTATAGTATCTCAATATTAAAAAGCTTTCTTAAGCGAAAGAAAATATCTTCACTTTGTGACTGGGATACTAGCTCTAAAGAAAAGTAATTCGCTGTAAACGAATTGATTGAATAAATTAATTGCTCTATTTCATTTGTATCTTGTTCAATATTTAACTCGGCATAAGCATTTGCCATTTTTAATAAAACAACTTTATGAAATAGATTTAATAATAAAGCGTAATAAAACTCCCCATACATTTGACTCGCAAGTTTAGTAAATTCGCGTTCTCCTTCATTTGTTACACATGTGAATATATGTTCTTCCATTATGAAATAGCGATTTGGAGCCCATCTTTGGTAAGCGTGTTGTTTTAAATAATCATGAATATAAGGAAGATTATTTGCACTAATATAGGGCTTACCATCGTCTGTTAATCCGGAAAGACTGGAAGCTCGGTATACATCAACTACATGAAGATCCGACTCTTTGTTTATGGATAATAAAGTTTGTACATACATTCGTTGATCTTCAAAGAATGGGAATGTTTGAAAGTAAGAGCTCCGCAATCTCTTTTTCTCAAAGAAGTCGGTTACCCCATGAAATAAATCGCCGAATATAAGTTTCTCTACTTGTGAATATTTTTTTCCATTACATTCAATACAAATAGTCTCGTTTGTATCATTTTTAGTTTCAAGTACACGGAAGCGGGCGGCGAATTCAATCGCTTCTGATAATGTCATGTTTGGTGCGGTTTCTACTTCTGTCCGGATTGTTAAGAAGCCAAGCTCATAAGGACAAAGTGTTACGTCAATAGAATGAATCTTAAATGGAACGGAAATAAGATTTGTTGTTAAATGTCCAGTTAAGTTAAGGTCTTTAGAATAGCGCTGCAATCCTTTTTGATGCTCTGAGTGAGGAAAGAGTATTTTATTTGTAAATGAAAGATAATATGCTTCCATATTCTGATGTGAAACCTGAAACTTTCCATAGTATGTATTTTCATTTTCAAGATGATCGAGTCGAAAAGGGTGAAAGTCATTTTTCTGTAAGAAGGGGAACATATTTTGTTCATATCCAGTTTTAAAAGAACACGGGAATATAAATTGAAATATAGCTGTTGTTACATCCTTTTCCTCGATTGTTTGTATTGCCTCCATTTACATTATTTCCTTTCCATATATGCTATAAAAACAACATGCCCAAATTTATTTGAAAATAACCACTGTTTTACACTTGATTAAGTATGGAAATTCAGCTTATTTAGTAGGGGACATGTATAATGTTATGTATACGAAAAGTTATAAAATTGTATTTTGAAAAGGGGGATGTTGTATGCGTATTTTAGTATTAGGAGCTGGTGGCGTTGGAGGCTTTTTTGGAGGTCGCTTAGTAGAAAAGGGAGAAGATGTTACGTTTCTTGTTCGTAGTAAACGGAAAAAACAATTGGAGGAAAGGGGACTTGTAATCCGAAGTGTTAACGGAGATTTTTCCTTTCAACCGAAATTAATAACGAAAGAAGATCGAACTTCTCCATTTGATGTTATTTTATTTTCAACAAAAGCGTATCACTTAAACGAGGCAATGCAAGATTTGAAGCCGTTTGTAGGTGAAAAAACTGTCATCATTCCATTACTAAATGGTATCGCACATGTATCACTATTACAAAAAGAATTTGGTGATGAGAAAGTGATTGGCGGTTTATGCTTTATAGAGACGACGTTAAACGATCAAGGAGAGATTGTACAGACGAGTGCTGCAAATAGACTTGTGTTTGGAGAAATGAAGCCTCAAGATACAGAGAGAATAAAGCATATTGCTAAAGCATTTACAGGTACGAAATCTAGTTTTGTTTTAAGTGAAAACATTATGCAAGATATGTGGCATAAATATTTATTTATTACTGTAATGTCGGGTGTGACGACATTACTGCGGGCACCGATAGGACCGATTCGTGAAAGCCAAGGTGGACGCGCTTTTATCCAAAACTTATTTGAAGAATGTGTGCAAATCATGAGATCTATGAAAGCTCCAGTTAAGGATGGTATTGCCCAAGAACATATGAAAACAATTGATAAAATTTCATATGATATGAAGTCATCGATGCAGCGTGATATGGAAAAAGGTTCGTTCATTGAAGGTGAGCACTTACAAGGATACTTACTAGATGTAGCAAAACAATTTTCTATAGAAGCACCATTATTAGGCGCAGTATATCAAAATTTGAAAGTGTATGAAGAAATGACCTTTAACAAATCAGCGATAGAATTGGATGTATGAAAAAATAAAAAAGAAAGCAATATATAAGTGTATTGCTTTCTTTTTTTATGACAACTTATTTATTTCTTTTCGTTCTATCTGTCAAATCTATTTCCTGTTCACGTTTACCGTATAATTGATTAATTTCATTTGCTAATGCATCTAAATAGGAATCGGAAAAAATAGGCTTCTTTTCTTTAGACATATGAGTCTCCTTTATCAATTTTTTAGTATTCATTATGTATAATTACCAGCGGATTATGCACAATCATTTAAATTTTGTCTTTTTAAAAATTTTTGTTTACATTTTGAAAATAAAGGAGTATTATAATCCACAGTTTCAATTTTCTAAATCGCTGAAACCGCATGGTACGGGGGACCCGTTCTTATGGATTAGTTCTTAATCCAATGGGGTGAATCCTTGAAAAAGGTAGGGCTACTCATAGGCCCGAATCCGACAGCTAACCTCGTAAGCGTTATATTGAGAAGGAAGGTGGAGCTTGTGCGACAAAAAAAATAATGTCTACAAGTCTATTTCGCTATGGCTTGTAGACATTTTTTGTTTTCTGAAGAAATAGTTTGCTGGCTGTAACAAGCAGCATCGTTCGTACAAAATTATTGGAGAGTGGACAGCATTGGTTTCATCTATTAAAAGATTTTTAATTGGAAGACCGTTAAAATCAACTGAGCTTGGAGAACAAAAGCTCAATAAAACGAAGGCATTAGCCATTTTATCTTCTGACGCATTGTCATCGGTTGCATACGGACCAGAGCAAATTTTAATTGCTTTAGCAGGTCTTGGGGCGATTGCTTATTGGTATTCAATTCCGATCGCCGTTGGGGTATTAGTATTATTGACAGCCCTTATTTTATCCTATCGTCAAATTATTTTTGCTTATCCGCATGGCGGAGGCGCGTATGTTGTATCAAAAGAAAATTTAGGGATGAATCCAGGGTTAATAGCTGGAGGATCTTTATTAGTCGATTATATTTTAACTGTTGCGGTAAGTGTATCAGCAGGTACAGATGCGCTCACATCAGCTTTTCCTAGTTTACATGCACATAATGTAATCATTGCGATTATATTTGTTATATTTATTACGATATTAAATTTGAGAGGGGTAACGGAATCAGCTTCCGTTTTAGCATATCCTGTTTATTTATTTGTTCTAGCACTATTTATATTAATTGGTGTAGGTATATATAATATTATAACTGGTCAAGTTTCACCGACATTACACACGCCAATTGGAACTCCGGTTGCGGGTATTAGCTTGTTCTTACTGTTACGAGCATTTGCATCAGGTAGTTCGGCTTTAACAGGTGTTGAGGCGATCTCTAACGCAATTCCAAACTTTAAGGATCCTGCACCTAACAATGCTGCGAAAACATTGCTTGCAATGGGTGCATTACTTGCCGTTTTATTTTCAGGAATTGTTTTCTTAGCTTATTATTACGGAATTACTCCAAGTAAAGAAGTAACAGTTGTTTCACAAATTGCTGAACAAACTTTTGGACGTAATTTCATGTACTATTTCATACAAGGTACAACGGCTTTAATATTAATTCTTGCTGCTAATACAGGCTATTCTGCATTTCCTTTATTAGCGGTTAACCTTGCAAAAGATAAATTTATACCGAGAATGTTTACGATTAGAGGAGACCGCCTAGGTTACTCAAACGGTATTATTATACTTGGAGTTGCTTCGATTATTTTAATTGTAGCTTTCCAAGGACAAACAGAACATTTAATTCCGCTATATGCAGTAGGTGTATTTATTCCATTTACACTTTCTCAAACGGGGATGGTATTAAAATGGCTTCGTGAAAAGCCTGAAGGATGGGCTTTTCGATTAACGGTCAATTTAATTGGAGCAGTCATTAGTTTTATCGTAATGATTATGTTCTTTTTAACTAAATTCGCACAAGTTTGGTCAATCCTTATTTTCTTACCTGTTATTATCTTCTTGTTCCACCGAATTAAGAAGCATTATGATGCAGTAGGAGACCAACTAAGTTTAAAAACTTGTGAACGGATTGTTCCGATTGAAGGAAATGTAATTGTCGTTCCTGTAGCTGGTATGACGCATGTGGTAGAAAACTCATTGAACTATGCAAAGTCTCTTTCAGCAGATCAAGTTATCGCTGTATATGTTGCTTTTGACAGAGAAGAGGAAAAGAAATTTGAAGAGAAATGGAAGAAGTGGCAACCTGAAGTAAGACTTGTTACGTTACATTCTCATTATAGAAGTATTATTCAACCGCTAACAAAGTTTATTGATACAGTGCAATATAAAGCGAGTGAATCAAATTACCGCGTTACGGTCGTGATACCGCAGTTCATACCGAAAAAAGGTTGGCATAACATTCTTCATAATCAGTCTAGTTTACTCATTCGTGCGTATTTACTTTATAAAAGAAATGTTGTTATTACGACAGTTCCATATCATTTGAAAAAGTAAGAAGATTTTTTAAGGATAGCTTCATGAAAGTGAAGCTATCCTTTTTGTGTATACACTATGCATAATTGCATATGAGTGTAAAAATTATATTGATATAATTTTTGTATCTGTAAATAAGTAGAGGTTTTTGTTGTGATATATGGATATTTCAATTAAAAAAGTGAAGACGATTATATTTTGGAATAAGGACAATAAAGCTTGAAAATAAAGGGAATGAAAATACTTCTTTACGTTATATAAATAGCTGTGTTTAAATGACCTTACAGTACAAAACTTATATGGAAACAAAACGAAATTTCATATTTTTCTACGTGGATTAGTCTAAAATGAATAGTATTTTTGTGTAATATATTCACTGTATGAATGTGAGAAATGAGTTGGAATAGAAAATTTATGCAATATTATTCATACTAAGCACATGTGAAAAGTTTTATAACAATAAGTAAGTGCTGTAGCAATAAAGGTTGGGAGTGATGGTTCGTATATGGATCGCGGTAAGAACGTTCTCTATTTTAACCATCTCAAATTTTATGCAAGAAAATAGAATAGTAAAATGCGATAGTAATAGTTGCTAATACATAGGAGGAGTTAAAGTGAAAAAGACTTTAATTACAGGGTTATTGGTTACGGCAGTATCTACGAGTTGCTTCATTCCTGTAAGCGCTTACGCTGAGAAGGGGCAATCAGAAGTGAAAACAGTATATGTACAAAATGTAATTGCTCCAAATACATTATCTAATTCAATTAGAATGTTAGGATCACAGTCACCACTTATACAAGCATACGGATTAGTTATCTTACAACAGCCAGACATTAAAGTGAATGCGATGAGTAGTTTGACGAATCATCAAAAGTTTGCGAAGGCAAATGTAAGAGAGTGGATTGATGAATATAATCCAAAGCTAATCGACTTAAATCAAGAGATGATGAGATATAGTACTCGATTTAATAGTTACTATAGTAAGCTCTATGAATTAGCAGGAAACGTAAATGAAGATGAGCAGGCAAAAGCAGATTTTACAAATGCATATGGAAAATTACAATTGCAAGTACAAAGCATCCAAGAGAGTATGGAGCAAGATTTATTAGAGCTAAATCGATTTAAAACAGTATTAGACAAAGATAGTAATAACTTATCGATAAAGGCTGATGAAGCAATAAAGACACTACAAGGATCAAGTGGAGATATTGTGAAGTTAAGAGAAGATATTAAAAGAATTCAAGGGGAAATTCAAGCTGAACTAACTACTATATTGAATAGACCTCAAGAAATTATTAAAGGTTCTATTAATATCGGCAAACAAGTATTTACAATTACAAATCAAACTGCACAAACGAAAACAATTGATTTCGTTTCTATCGGTACTTTAAGTAATGAAATTGTAAATGCTGCCGATAGTCAAACGAGGGAAGCAGCTCTCCGCATTCAGCAAAAGCAAAAAGAGCTACTACCACTTATTCAAAAATTATCACAAACTGAAGCAGAGGCGACACAAATTACATTCGTTGAAGATCAAGTAAGTAGCTTTACAGAACTAATCGATCGTCAAATTACAACTTTAGAAACGTTATTAACAGATTGGAAAGTTCTAAACAATAATATGATCCAAATTCAAAAGAATGTTGAAGAAGGCACATATACAGATAGTAGTTTACTACAAAAACATTTCAACCAAATTAAAAAAGTAAGTGATGAAATGAATAAACAAACGAATCAATTTGAAGATTACGTTACAAACGTTGAAGTACATTAAAAATAAGTAACGGTATAGGGAGAGAAGAAAAATGATAAAAAAACCTTATAAAGTAATGGCTCTATCAGCACTTATGGCAGTATTTGCAGCAGGAAACATTATACCAGCTCATACGTATGCAGCTGAAAGTACAGTGAAACAAGCTCCAGTTCATGCGGTAGCAAAAGCTTATAATGACTATGAAGAATACTCATTAGGACCAGAAGGCCTAAAAGATGCAATGGAAAGAACAGGTTCAAACGCTTTAGTAATGGATCTGTACGCTTTAACAATTATTAAACAAGGTAATGTTAACTTTGGTAATGTATCGTCTGTTGATGCGACTTTAAAAGGGAAAGTAATTCAGCACCAAGATACAGCTAGAGGAAATGCGAAGCAATGGTTAGATGTATTAAAGCCACAGCTTATTTCAACGAATCAAAATATCATTAACTACAATACGAAATTCCAAAACTATTACGATACTTTAGTTGCTGCGGTGGATGCGAAGGATAAAGCGACTCTTACGAAAGGGTTAACTAGATTATCAAGTAGTATTAATGAAAATAAAGCGCAAGTAGATCAATTAGTAGAAGACTTAAAAAAATTCCGAAACAAAATGACGTCCGATACGCAAAACTTCAAAGGTGATGCAAATCAAATTACATCTATATTAGCTAGTCAAGATGCTGGAATTCCGCTTCTGCAAAATCAAATTACAACGTACAATGAAGCAATTAGTAAATATAATGCAATTATTATCGGTTCATCTGTTGCAACAGCTTTAGGACCAATTGCAATTATCGGTGGTGCAGTAGTGATTGCTACAGGTGCAGGAACGCCGCTAGGAGTCGCGTTAATTGCAGGTGGTGCAGCAGCTGTAGGCGGTGGTACAGCTGGTATCGTATTAGCGAAGAAAGAACTTGATAATGCACAAGCTGAAATTCAAAAAATAACAGGACAAGTTACAACTGCTCAATTAGAAGTAGCTGGGTTAACGAACATTAAAACACAAACGGAGTATTTAACAAATACAATTGATACTGCAATTACAGCGTTGCAAAACATTTCAAACCAATGGTACACAATGGGATCAAAATACAATTCTTTACTTCAAAATGTAGATTCAATTAGTCCGAATGACCTTGTTTTCATTAAAGAAGATTTAAACATTGCGAAAGATAGCTGGAAAAACATTAAAGACTATGCAGAAAAGATTTATGCTGAAGATATTAAAGTAGTAGATACGAAAAAAGCTTAATCAAATACGGATCGTTAGAGCGTTACGTATTGATGAAAGATTTGAAGCTCCTGTTCAGTTGTGAGCAGGAGCTTTTTATCCCACTTTAATGGGCAGTAAGACCCCCACCTCAAAATGCAGCGAAAGCAAAGAAGTTAGGTGGGGGTCGGGCTGCCCATAAAAGTCCGATTGGTGAGGGCTGATAATCAGTGGGGGATGAAGAAAACCCCCACTGATTAAAGTTTCACTTTATACCCTTATAAAGAAAATAGGTGAAAAGTATGCAGAAACGATTTTATAAAAAATGTCTTTTAACGTTAATGATTGCTGGGGTGGCAACGAGTAATGTATTTCCTTTACATCCTTTTGCAGCAGAACAAAACGTAAAAACATTGCAAGAAAGTGTGAAACATTATTCTCTCGGACCAGCTGGATTCCAAGATGTTATGGCACAAACGACATCGAGCATATTTGCAATGGATTCATATGCAAAATTAATTCAAAATCAACAAGAGACTGATTTGAGTAAAATAAGTTCCATTAATAGTGAGTTTAAAGGAAATATGATTCAGCACCAAAGAGATGCAAAAATTAACGCGGCGTATTGGTTAGATCATATGAAGCCACAAATTATGAAAACAGATCAAAATATTATTAATTACAATAATACTTTTCAAACGTATTATAATAGCATGCTAATTGCGATTGATCAAAAAGATAGCGTAAAGTTGAAAGCGGATTTAGAAAAATTGTATGCGGATATTGTAAAGAATCAAAATGAGGTAGATGTATTATTAGGAGATTTGAAAGCCTTTCGTGATAGAATGGCGAAAGATACAAATAGCTTTAAAGAGGATACAAATCAACTAACCTCGATTTTGGCAAGTACGAATGCTGGTATCCCCGCTCTAGAGCAACAAATCAATACATATAACGATTCGATCAAAAAGAGTAATGATATGGTCATTGCTGGTGGCGTACTTTGCGTAGCATTAATTACATGTCTTGCTGGCGGACCGATGATTGCCATTGCGAAAAAAGATATCGCAAATGCAGAACGAGAAATCGCTAGTTTAAAGGATAGAATTTCTGGTGCACAAGCAGAAGTGGTGATATTGACAGATGTAAAAAATAAAACAACAAATATGACTGAAACGATTGATGCAGCAATTACAGCATTGCAAAATATATCAAATCAATGGTATACAGTAGGGGCAAAATATAATAATTTACTACAAAACGTAAAAGGAATCAGCCCTGAAGAATTTACCTTCATAAAAGAAGATTTACATACAGCAAAAGATAGCTGGAAAGATGTAAAAGATTATACAGAAAAATTACATGAAGGCGTGGCGCAGTAAACAGTGGACTAGTTCCGCTGTTTATTTTTTATCCTGTTTTTTGTGAGAGGTGGACTTGTAATTTGATAGCACCTCAGAACAAAAAATGTGCATTTTTTGCTGAGTATACCAATCTTCTTATCTCGGGGTATTGGCTTTTCTTAGTGTGACTGTGATGTCGTGAGACCTAAAATAGACCCTTATAGAAATATATATATATATGTTTCTTTGCATTAGAACGATATACACTATATGAACGTACACAATAAATATAATGAAAGAAGAATAGAACTGGATAAAAGATATACTCAGTTTCAGTGTATAAAGGTAATTCTGAAAGGTCCACTTTATCTCACTTTTGATAAAAATTTTGATTACTTGTGTTTACCTCTAAACCAAATCTTCATTGGTTGTTTTAAATAAATATGAAATTCCAAAAGGAAACGTATGTTCTTTTTCGGGTGATGTGATATACTAATAATGTAAATATATTCCGTATTTCTGTATCTGAAATTTCAGACATGTGAGATGGTAGTTATTATGATAGGTAAATGATATAACGATGAATTTATAAAAGAACTAGGGAGGCAGAGAAGATGGCAGTCAGTACATATCAGCTGTTTCAACATCTTAATATAACAGGAGAACAAGGGGAATTAGCGTTACGTTACTTACAGACGAGAGATGAAGAAGTCTTAAAACATATAGAACAAACGACGATTCGTGACAATAAACGTAGTGATTTTGCTTGGCAGTTTATGAGTGATTTTAGGGAAACGTATAAGCAAGACGCAGGTTTTTTTCGTTTATTTTATTACTTGCTGGAAGATCAACTGTTGAACGTTCTTCTCGTACGCTTTTCACATATGAGCTTTCCAGATATAAAAGTTTATTTTGAAAAAAGCGGTCTTGCATTTGATAGTCTTGTAGAATTGGCGTGTAAGTATTTAACGAATCTTTCCCGTTCTGTAAATGAAGCGGATGTTTTTCTTAGGGAATTAATAAGGGAGAATCCAAAGTACATAGAAGAGAAGTTGCAAGTTATAACAGGTCGACCAAAGATGGTTTTGCTTCTGCATATGCTAGATGCAGATTATGAGAGATTTCTTACGTACAGTTCTTTATTGGAGGAAGAGCTGCAAGAGCATGCGGAGTTTATATTAAAACTGGATGGGGATCGAGAGAAGATAGAATTGGCGAAAAGATACGTTCGAGGTGAATCTGATAGTGAAGTTACTGTTGGTTCATCTTTACCTGATGTAACCTGGCACCTATTATTTCGTATTTATCAGCATTCAAATGTGGCAAGACGATATATTGACTTGTTAGCGAAACGTTCTGTTAAAAATTTTATGGATTATGCAACGGATCATGTGTGTCATGTTCTTGATCAGTTTGGAAATCATGTAAGAACAAGGAGTTTTGATAAACAAGCGTATGAAACCAGTCTAAACTTGTGCGAACAATTCGGTGTTTCAGAGGAAAGGTTTTTCGCATACCGTCTTACATGGCGTCATTTAGGCGTCTTTAACTCCGACAAAGTATATGAATATCAATTATTGCTTCGTATGGTGGAAGAGCAGCCAGAATTTGTTCAGCGTACGCTGCAATATTTAAGTCAAAGTTATTATCTTTTCGTGGTGATGCTTTTGGCGGAAAAAGGATACGAATTTAATCGAAACAGATTACGTGAAGAATTTTTAATGATTGCCCTTGAGTCCGAATCATCTGACATACGTGATACATATCGTGACTATTTAGTTGGGAGATTATCATTTGAAGATATGAAGCAAGTGCTTGAGAGTTCAAAGCAGCAAAATAATTACCGGGGAATGTCTGTTTTAGCAATTGCACTCCTTTGGGATATAGAGGAAGCGGTAAAGAGGGAAGCAGCGCTCAAACTTCAATTTGGAAATGACTATAATTATAAATTATATGAACTTCTGCAACAGTATTCTCATAAGGAAGGTTCGCTTGAACGAATGTTGGAAGATCTTCTATCCTACGGTTTATCGAAGGAGAAACTTGTTTATTATTCAGTTAAACAAGCTGCTCGGCACAGTAAGGAGGAAAGTAAGGCAAAAGAAGCACTCGTTCGTTTATTTGTAAAAGAACAGGCATATGTGACAGGAGTATTTACTGATTATTCTGTAGATGAACGGATTTTCATTTTGGATGAGCTAGCAAAGTATGATGCGGTTAAAACGCGTGCTCTTCTTATTCAAAGTCTTGGAGATTCCTCTAAAAAAGTACGTACTGCCGCAGTCGAGTTTCTTACAAAAGATGTTGAAGCTGCAGATGATGTAGCGAAGGAATTGAATAGTAGAAAGAAAGTCGTACGCGAAAATGTAATGCAAACACTTTTATACTATAAATCTGAAAAATATACACAGCTTGTGCAAGAAGCTTTGAAAGAAAAGAAAAATGCTTCCTTGATGGAGAAGTTTGCTCCGCTGATTGGCGATGAAGACATAGAAGGAGTATCAGGAAGTATCGAAGCTTTTTGTACACGTATCTTAACACCGCAAAAAAGAAATGCACTCGTACAATGGATCGGATTTGAACCACAAATTCGTCTTCGTGACTCTGATACGATTGCCGATACAACGCTTCCACTAGCTTATTTTCAGCAGTATGTATCAGAGTCTGTAATTTTGAAAAAGGAAGCGGCGGAAATGATAGCTGCGGCTTTGAATGAACAAGATTTGAAAGAAAATATACAAGCAATCTATCAGTTGTGGGTTTCTCAAGGGGCGGGGGCGAAAAAACGCGGTATTCTTTCGATGTACGGCATTTATAGTGATGATGAAATGGCGCTGCTACTCAAAAAGCAGATTGATGAGTGGGCTGTTGGCATGCGTGGAGCTATTGCTGCCGCAGCTGTTCAGGCGTTGGCGTTATCTTCATCATATCTTGCACTTATGACGATTAATACTATGGCATTTAAATATAAACACAAGCAGGTACGTAGTGCTGCGAAAGAAGCGTTGAGTCTCGCTGCTAAAACACGCGGTATAACAGAAGAAGAGCTA
Source organism: Bacillus sp. EB106-04-02-XG92 (assembly GCF_058791995.1). Lineage (NCBI taxonomy): Bacteria > Bacillati > Bacillota > Bacilli > Caryophanales > Bacillaceae > Bacillus > Bacillus sp. EB106-04-02-XG92. Next base: position 110,086 of record NZ_JBYTEA010000005.1, on the reverse strand, counting down.
GAGGATCAGCTTGTTCCAGACCTTGGTTTTAATAAACACGGTGAAAAGACAATTGATTACGGAAGCAGGGCATTTACTGCCTATTTAACGTCCAACCTGAAAATCGAGTTGAAAACAGAAGAGGGAAAACGAATAAAGTCGCTTCCGAAGCCAAATGCAAAAGATCATGTGGAAAAAGCAGAAGAGGCTAAGGGGGAGTTATCGTCTATCAAGAAACAGCTTCGAAGCATCATTAGTATGCAAACGCAACGTCTCGAAACAGCACTTTCTCTTAATCGCTATTGGTCGCAACATACATGGAAATCTCTGTTTGTAGCAAATCCAATTATGCAGCAATTTGCTATCTCACTGATTTGGGGCGAGTATAAGGAAGGAACGTTGGTTGCGATGTTCCGTTATATGGAGGACGGAACATTTAATACGATTGACGAAGAAGAGCATGAGCTTACGCCAGACACTGTTATCGGTCTGATTCATCCGCTAGAATTGTCCGAAGAGGAAAGGGAATTATGGAAGGAACAGCTAGAAGATTATGAGGTTATCCAACCATTCCCGCAGATTGTTCGAGAAGTATTTTTGGCGGAGGAAGATGAGAAAGTAACTGTGGAAAGATTTGGAGGTATTCAAATCAATGGTCGTTCGCTGTTTGGTAAGCTAACGAAGTATGGCTGGAATCGCGGATCAGTTGAAGATGCTGGTGTGTATTATTCTTTCTATAAAGAAGACACTCGCGCAGGATTAGGGGCGGAGCTTGCGTTTGAGGGTGCACCTGTTGGATATGAAGAAGAGGACGATGTATGCCTATTTGAAATTCAATTTTATAAAGCAGGCACAGTGAGCCGCGGCTCATACTCCTATGATGAAGTTGATGATGCGAGACGCATTGTACCAAAGCAAGTACCTGAACGATTTTTTAGCGAAATTTTATATGATATAAAACGGACAACAGAATCGAATCTTGGCCATGATGAAAACTGGCGTAGTAAGCGATAAGAAAGGAAATGACATATGCAATCTATTAAACCATTAATGGAAGAATTGTATGAAATAGAACTGAATGCGTTAGAAGCGAATGATTCGTTTCCAAAACCACCGAATTGGCGATTGTCACCACGTGCTGTTCGTACGTTTATTATCGGACAAGAAGAAGCGCTTCTTTCGGAAGGAAAAGAAGTGGAAATTAGCCGTAAGTTTTATGGGAATGATGCACTTGTGGAACGAGCGATTGTTACATTAGCAGGGAATCGCGGACTTATGTTAATTGGAGAGCCTGGGACTGCAAAGACGATGCTGAGTGAGCTACTTTCTGCCGCAATATGCAGAAATAGCCGTAATACGGTACAAGGAACCGCTGCTACGATGGAAGATACAATTAAGTATTCGTGGAACTATGCACTTCTTCTTGCGAAAGGACCTGTAAGGGAAGCACTTGTGCCAGGGCCTCTCTTTGTTGGAATGGAGCAAGGGATATTAACTAGATTTGAAGAGTTAACGCGCTGCCCACAGGAAGTGCAAGATTCATTGATCAGCGTTCTGAGCGATAAGGTGCTCACTATTCCGGAGTTTGGAGAACAAGGAATTCTGACAGCAAAGCCTGGCTTCAATATTATTGCAACGGCTAACACACGAGATCGCGGTGTGAATGAGATGAGTAGTGCATTGAAACGTCGTTTTAATTTTGAAACGGTACATCCAATTCAAGATGTAAAGCTTGAAGCAAAAATAATAGAGTCACAAGTAACGCGGTTATTAGGGGCATCAGGCATCGCACCAAAAGTGGATAAAACGGTTGTTCAACTGTTAGCGACTGTTTTTCATGAACTACGGGAAGGGATAACTGCTGAAGGAAAACGAATTGATCAGCCATCTTCTGTTATGAGTACTGCAGAAGCTGTATCTGTATATTATCAAAGTGCAATGGATACGTACTATTATGGAAGTGGAGAAGTGAAAATGGATGCGCTTGTTCGATATTTGTCAGGGACGATTGCGAAAGAAAACAAGGATGATTTAGAAAAATTACGCAGTTATTTTACAAGCATCGTTAAGGCGCGAGGTCAAATAGGAGGAGAGGTATGGAAGTCGTTTTTCGAAGCTCGCAATCAGCTGAAGTAAATGCATTGTTTCAAAGAGCTTACAATTTAGATCGAAACGTCGTATACGTGCCGATTCGCCATCATAGTCCAGCGTGCTCTTTTCATATACAGAAGATTGTTAAATGCTATAAACCAAATGTAATTCTTATAGAAGGCCCGATAGACTGCAACCCACTTATTCCGCATATTGTGAGTGCAGATAGTAAAGCTCCAATTTGTATATATTGCAGTTATGATGATAAAACGAATGTGCTTGAAAGAGGAGAAAGTGGAAAGTACCGTGCGTACTATCCATTTCTCGACTATTCACCGGAACTTGTCGCACTGCGAGAAGGAGCTGCGCAGAACATTCCTGTTTCATTTATTGATCTTCCTTATAAAGAATATTTGTTTCTAGCGAAAAATGAGGAAGAGAATGAGGAAAATGACGAGCGATATTTCCAGCATAGTCAATATGTTCGTATGCTTTCGGAAAAAACGGGGTGCCGAAGTTTCCATGAGTTTTGGGAGAAATACTTTGAGTTGCAAGGTTTTCATATGACAAGCGAGGAATTTGTTCGTCAGTTATTCCATTACTGCTATTATACACGCGCGGACTATACGCAGGGGATGCTGACAGAAGACGGTTGTGAAGCCAGGGAGATACATATGGCAAAAGAAATTGAAAAAGCGCGTAAAGTGTATGACAAGGTGCTCGTTATTACTGGAGGCTTTCATGTGAAAGGGCTCCTTGAATTGGAAGGAAAAAAGAAAAAGCTGTCGAAAAGCCCGTTATCTAAATCGAATGCTAAAAACTATCTTATGCCGTATTCTTTTTTAGAAAGCGATCAGATGCGTGGCTATGAGAGCGGAATGCCTGCACCTGCTTTTTACCAACATATTTGGGAAAACAGGGATGAATCGATAGCTGAGCAATTTATGATACGAATTGCTAGACAGCTAAAGGTAGAAGGAATATCAATGGCAGATGAGATTGAGGCTGCACGAATGATACGTGAACTTGCACTGCTTCGTGGAAAGATGCAATCCGGATTGTATGAATTGATGGACGCAGTGCGCAGTACATTTGTGAAAGGTGAGATATTCTCAGCAAATAAGCCTTTCACATTACTTCAGAAGAGTTTGCAAGGGGTAAAGCGCGGGGAATTGTCAAAAGAAGCCGATTTGCCGCCGCTCGTGCATGATTTTCGTGCTTCTGTTCGGTCGTTTCGTCTACCAGTACGTTCAACTGTACCGCAGGAGACGATTCTGGACATATACAAGAAAGAAAAGCACTTGCGCTTAAGTCAATTTTTTCATTGCCTTGCTTTTTTAGGAGTTCCATTTTGCGAGAGACTACGCGGTCCAAACATAGCTAGAAAACAGCATATTAATCTTATGCGTGAAACTTGGAAATATCGTTTTTCAGCACAAGTAGAAAGTTCTCTAATTGATTTATCTGTGTATGGCGGAACGGTGAGAGAAGCGGCGCAGGAAATGTTAAGAGCAAAGCTGAACAAGGAAAAGGGACGGGCTGGAGAGGTGGCCCTTTTATTGCTAGAAGCCTATTTAAGTGGTTTGTTTTCCGACTTTTCCATGTACACCCAATTTATAGATGAAGTTGTGCAAAAGGATGGAGATTTTGCTTCTATGGCAGATTGTGCTTATTATTTATCACAAATAGAAAAAGCAAATCAGCAAGCGGAGTACGCTAGGAATAAAGCACTTTCGTTATTTTCAGTTTTAGATGGGGGCGAACCAGCAATTATTGCAGAAAAACTTATCGATTTGTATACAATGAAGCATACAGATCAGCAATTTATTGACGCATTAGAGCTTTATTTACAAAAGGAAAAGAGAGAAAGTCAAGTAGAGGGAGCGGTATTTGGGCTGTTAACTTCTTTAGGGAAGCGGGAAATCGATGAAGTAATGCAAGTGACAGAAGGATATTTTTATGGAAGTGGTGATATGCAAAAGCAAGCTCCGATATTTTTGAATGGTTTGTTTGCTGGCGCCAAAGATATCTTTTTATATAACGAATCGTTGCTTAGCGGAATGTCTCATGTTCTAGAAGAACTTGATGAAGAGATATTTCTACAAGTGTTGCCACATTTGCGCCTTTTATTCAGTCAATTCACGCCGGTTGAAGTGGATACGATTGCTAAGCATATTTCCAAGTTATATGGTGCTACAGAAGAAGCGATAAAAGAAGACCCAATTTCCGAAGAGATGCTGTTGTATGTAATGCAGTTAGACCGGAAAGCAAAGGGGATTTTAATGAGACGGGGGCTAGAAGATGGAGAATAACATTTCTTTAAATCGCTGGCGTCTTGTTCTCGGGAAACATGCAGATGACCAAATCACATTTCAGGAAGAAGAGCCTGCATACAGAGAAATGGACGAGATGCTGGACTTTTTGTACGAGAGAGAACGCGGAGAAGAGCGCGGTGGATCCTTAGACCCATCTCAGCTAACCGTGCCGACTTGGATTTCGAAAGTGCGAGAGTTATTTCCGAAGGAAACCATTGAAATTATGGAAAATCATGCGTTAGAAAAATATGAATTAACCGCTCTATTGCACGATAAGCAAACACTTGAAAAAATGGAGCCGAATATAAATTTATTAAAATGCATTTTACAATTTAAAGATTATGTAAAACCGGATGTATTAGACACAGCTAAACGTATTGTAGCGAAAGTCACTGAAGAGTTGCGTCGTAATTTAGAGCAAGAAGTGAAGCACGCATTAAGCGGTAGACCGGATCGAAATCATTCTAGCCGCGTACGCACGATGCGCAATTTTGATTTTAAGAAAACGATTCGAAAAAACTTAAAGCATTTTGACAAAGAAACAAATACCATTCATATTGAAAAAACATACTTTTACGCTGCCACGAAGCATGTTAGCACATGGCGGGTAATCCTCGCAGTAGACGAGAGTGGAAGTATGATTGATTCTGTTATCCATAGCGCAGTTATGGCAGGTATTTTTGCAAGCTTACCGACGATTAAGACAGATCTGTTCATCTTTGATACAGCTGTTGTTGATTTAACGGATCGTATTGACGATCCGGTGGAAACGCTTATGAGTGTACAGCTTGGTGGAGGAACCTATATTGCTCAGGCGCTGCGTTACGCAACGAATAAAATTGAGGTACCTCATAAAACAATTGTCGTACTTGTAACGGATTTATATGAAGGCGGTAGTTACAATGAAATGTACCGAGAAGCGATGAAGATTGTAGAATCAGGGGCGAAGCTGATTGTGCTTACTTCTCTTGATCCGACTGCACAGCCTTTTTATGATAAACAGGCAGCAAAAAAAATGGCGGTGCTTGGTGCTCATGTAGCAGCATTAACACCAGGGAGGTTGGCGCAATGGATCGCAACAATCATTTCTTAAATGTTCTTTCCTCTATCGATGAAACATATTTAATTGCCATGTCCAACAAAGGAACATATAAAAGAGCAATAAAGGATTTGGCAGTTGTAAAAAATATCAAAATAGATTTAGAAGAGGATATAGCGCAAATACATCTTGATGATGAAACTACTGTAACGTTTACGGGAGATATACGCAGTTACTCCTGCACTTGTGAAGCGCGCTCGATTTGTAAGCATGTCATGATGGCTTTATTAGAAGCGAAGAAGATGTACGAAGGTGAAGAAAACATAAAAGTTGATCTCTCTGCCCTTTTGAATGTGGATGTTCGCAATAGTGTCTCCGAAAAAATGTGGGATGAAATGATGTTTCGCGAAACATTTCATCAAAAAATTGTTTTGGAAGAGGAGGGTGCTTTAATTGCCTCTTTTCCAGAAGAGTCTATAACGGTTCGTTTTCTGACAGCTGAGTCGGTAGCTGATGCGATTTGTACATGTAAAACAGAGGGAATATGCCGGCATAAGGCGGAAGCGATATATTGGTATCAAAAAGAAAGAGGAATTTCGCATGAAACGAAACAAGTGCAGTGTCTTATTATTGAGTCGGATAAGCTATCTATTTTCAAAGAGATGATTGAGCAAATTGTTCACTTGGGCTTAACACGTCTTACAGAAAAAACAATCTATGAAATAGAACAACTTTCTGTAAAAGCGCGCTCTTTGAAACTAGCAAAGTTAGAAAATTTATTTCGCAAGCTCGGGACTGATATTAGACTATACCGAATGAAACATGCCTCTTTTCAAATGGCATCCTATCGGCAAACGCTGTCCGCGATTTATGAATACATTGTGTTGTTAGAAAAGCATCGTCTGCAAGAGAGTCCGTATCGTTCGGAATATTATGAAGTACCACCCCTTACTTTGCATGCCTTTGGCGCAGCCGGCTGGCAAACGAAATCTGGTTATGTTGGTGTGACCTATTATTTCTATAATCGAGAACAGGAAAAGTGGATCACATACACAAAGTCACGCCCCATGTTTTATGAAGGGAGCAACATAACTTCTGAAGATCTCCATGAAAAGCAAGTTCCATGGGGGATTGCAGGGAAGGGAAACGAGCTGTCTCGTTCATGTCTATGGTTGAAACATGCAAAGCTTAACGTCGATTTTCAATTGTCATCTAGCTCACAAACAGTAGGAGAAGCAGGAGGGAAAACAAATGTAACAGAGTGGCAATCGCTCTTTATAACCTCATGGGAAGAACTACTAAAAAAAGTAAAAGCAAACAGGTTAGAGACATCTAAACAAGGAGTCTTTTGTATTGAATTTACTGAAATGGAAGAATGGAAGTTTCAAAAGAAAGAGCAAAAATGGATTATACCTCTTATTGATAAAAAGGGGGAAATATTACAACTGCAAATGATGAAACAACCAGAAAATGAGTGGACGATTCGACTTGTAAAAATATATTTGGACTCATTACATGTAAAGAGAATGCTAGTTCATCCTTATCAGGAAGGAACAAAGCTCGTAGTTACACCTATTATTTTATATACAGAAGTAGGAGAAATTATAAATATTACACTTAATGAAGGGGAAACATTTTATGATAGAGTTAGTGCACATAATCAATGAATTGGAACAAGCTCTAGATGAGATGCTTGTCTCAGGAGCAGGGACGGTACCTCCTTCTTTTTTTCAAGATATAAAACGAAAATGCGAAAAGTACGGTCTTTCTTATGCAGCTGCGCAACTACTTGTCATAGAGGAAGAACGAAACAAGGCTCGCTTTCTTCATAAAGAAGAAACTGGGGAATTAACGGAAGCGTTTTGCAAGTTGCAGGAATATATTCGAGTTGTAAAGGCTGAAATGCTACATTTATAAAGATGTGATTGAATGGGAAGCCGTATTAACGGGCAATAAAATTCCCGCCTCAAGATTTAGAGAAGTGCTAGGAAGGTAAGTAGGAGAGGACCTGTCCGTAAAAGCCCGAATGTTTCAACTAATAATGAGTGGGGAATGAAGAATCCCCACTCATTACAGTTTCGCTTTATTCATCATATTAGCAGTGGAGAACAAGTAATAGGAATACCCAAGCATAGACACCCTGACTTTGAAGAAACTTTCTAAACACCTAATTCGTATTTATCCCGCTTTAATGGGCAGTAAGACCTCCACCTCAAAATTCAGCGAAAGCAAAGAATTTAGGTGGAGAATCAACTGCCCATAAAAGTCCGATTGGTTCAACTAATAATCAGTGGGGAATGAACAAAACCCCCACTGATTAAAGTTTCACTTTATCGAAAGTCCTTTCGGATAAGAAATCTGTTGGTTTGTTATAAAAACGATTATTAAGCCGTTGTAAACCAATATACGGAAAAATAACTTTCTTCCGTTTCCATAACAAAAAATTCATCATTCCATTCTGGTTCATAAGCATAAGCAATTCGGATTCCTCCCATAGGGAACTCGATAGGTTTAATAAGTGGGGCATATCTGTTTCTCAATTCTGTGAATTCTTCTTGGGATATTGTTTTCAGTTCTTCTTGTTCAGCTCTAAATTTTTTTTCAAATTCCCAAATAGGCATATCTTCAACGTGTTTTCCTTTATACCAAAACCAATGCGTATTTCTTCGTTCAATGAATTGGCATGTTGCTGCAAAATCTTCCAAGGTTTTAATCGTGTAGTAACTGTTTTTTTCTTTGCTATGTTCAAAAACATATATTGTCTCTTCACCACAGCTTGATAATTCATCATTTTCTATTACAAAATATTTCATATGTAACATCTCCTAGCTTCTTGTCTTGTAAATAATTAATCTTTTTCTATACCATATTGAACAAGAATAAAAACTAAAATGGCTAATTCAGAGTGTTTTTGATTATTTCGAACTTAATTTAAGCTATTATAGAATCATTTCAGTTTGGTAATGGATTTTATGTAGCGAGTATATTCATTGTGTTTTTAAATAAATTACATGATTAATGGATTAAAAATAAACATACAAAAATTAGTCAAGTAGTGTTAGAAAAGCATTAGAAGTACTGAATTTGATACTTACTTAAAAATAACACTTTTGGAACAGTTTCACCATTCATTTGGATGTTAATGGAATTATATATAATGTGAATTTTGTTAAAATATGCTATTATTCCTTATGTAAAAGTAGTTCATGTAAAAGAAAAAATGGAAGGTAGGATCAAAATGATTAGTTGCTTAAAAAAAGCGGCCGTATCTTCATTGAAAGACAAATGGGGATTGGCGGTATTGTCATCGTTTCTTTATCATATTATTTCTAGAGTTTGTATGCTAATTATAGGATTTCCCCTTTTGTTTCTTGGTATCATATTAAGTGAAATAATGAATGCTAGTTATTCCATTACAGGAGACGAGAAGTTAAATGCAGCAGGTGCTTTTTCTTATTTACTTGTTTTTGTTGTTCTATTTATCTGTTTAGTAAGTGTACAAGGCATTATGAATTATGGGTATCTTAAAGTTACATTGCATTTAGCAAAACAAGAATCTACTACAATTGGTGAGTTATTTGAAGGATTTCAAAAAAGTAATGTGTTTAGATCTATAAAGGTGACTACTTTAATGACTGTATATACACTTTTATGGAGTGTATTATTAATTGTGCCGGGTATTATAAAGTTTATCTCTTATTCTATGGCTTACTATATTTTGTTAGATCATCCAGAATATACGGCGAGTGAAGCAATTAAAAAGAGTCAAGTACTGATGAAAGGACATAAATTAGATTTATTCCTACTATCGTTAAGTTTTATCGGATGGTTTATTTTAGGTGTTATCATCGGATTTTTCACATTTGGTATCCCGTTTCTTTGGATCTATCCATACTACATTACAACAGTATCGCATTTCTATTTGAAAATAGTGAATAAAGATACTGTTATGCAGGAAAAAAAGTTAACTATTTGACTTTAATTTTGATTCGGAATATTGTATGTATCTTGATTTTATGACAAACACAAAGACTCTATTTTGAAAAAGGAGTGATTAAAATGGAGTTCTTTCTTGAAAAGTGGTGTAAAGATTTTATAAAAAAGTTTGATTGTTTTGTTATTTGTTATTTTACTGACGCCCCCGTAACTTTAAGTGAGCTTCTTCATAATTATAATAGTTGTAATAAAAAACATTTTTTCGTTTTGGGTATTATAAAATCGTTAAATAGATGGGCATATGGCGGCGCTCCTAACTGAATAGTATAATCATTTATATTAACAACTAAGACAATCAAACGTATCTTAGTTGAAGAATAAGACATAATAAAAGGCTGTTTAATATATTAAATAGTTTATGTTCTTTTGTTTTTTAAATTTAATAGTAAAGAAGAATATAAGAATTAGAGGAGGGGGAAGATTGAGATTTTTTACGATATTTGCATCAAGAAATGATACAAGTGATGTAGAAGGCTTCATTACTCAAGTTTTTCAAAATGGGTTCAAGGTTGAACGCAATAAAAATGAATATACGATTCAATCGAAAAGGCTATTTGGCAAAAATAAAATTATTATCCGGGTGGATTCTGAAGAATCATCTCCTAATTATTTTGCCAATAATATTCCTGGAATGATGCACATGTACGATCAAATCGAATTTCAAGAAGAACATCTTAAGAGGATGGTTTTGGCACAGATTTCTGTAATTAATACCATAATCGCTATAGAGACGAAGAAGGATTATAGTGATGAATACGTGGAGCTGTTTCTTAAATTACTTAATGAGGTGAACGGTATTGGTTTTATCCCTGATCGAACTCTCGTCGGGAAGGATGGAAAAGTAATCGTATTTCCGGATGGGTCCTCTGGGCCCTCAGAATTTACTCCTCAAGCATGTACGAACAAAATAAGGGGACAGAATAGTACTTCTACGGATGGGGAGAAAAGAAAACAGAAATCGATAAGCTATCTGCAAGATAAAGGGATTCCGTATATCGAAGGATTGCCTCAATTGCCTCCTTTGACAAGTATTCAGTTAAGAAGTCGAGAAGAGATCACGAAGAGAGCAGTAGCTTTGCTGATTGTTATACAATATGCTTGTGATGTTGCTCAAGAAAGTGATTTGAAAACTTCCAAAGAGTTCGTCATGGAGCTGCTGAACCAATTTGATGTGGTTGAATCATTAACGATGCAGGAAAGGAATTTTCTAAATTCAGAGCAACCTGACGAGAAAGAAGCGATACAGATTGCATGGCAGTATGAAGCCCAATGGGTTTTGCTTTGGTCAATAGGTCTCGTGAATAAACTGAAATTTCCAAAAGAAATCTGTGACTGTCATTATGCAATTAAACTTGTTTCTGATTGTAGTTCTTTTAATGAATTTTATCAAAAAACAAAATTGCGAAATGCAGAAGAGATTTTGGACGAGGCTGACCTCGTGTATCGGCTTCATTGGGCTTGTGTGCATGATAGAATTAATGTAAGAGAAGCAACTACAGGTATGCAGGAAAGTATTGTTATTGAAAGAAGAAGGGGCTTGTTTTGGCTAATCAATTATAAAAATGAAGAGTGGGATTGCATTTCCATGGATACATAATGTATATTCTTTGTTCAGTAGAAGTTTTGTATTTTATATAATAAAATTATTGCTTCATTAGTTCAATCTCTTACAGAAAAACGAACGGGAATTCCATAAGTATGAGAAAAACAGTCTTTGATATCCTAGGCCTCATATACAACTTTTCTATGTTAAATAACTTGATTCTACCGTACGTTTTTGAACGGATTTGTTATCGTTATTGCAGAAAATGCGTGAATGAAATGATAATCGATTTACATGTTTCAAGCGTATCTATATTGAGTTTGTAAATCTACACAATAAGTTTTCATTGTATATAATAAGTGTAGTAGAAGTTCAGTTAGATAAAATTGGGTAGTCGAATTTTTTTGCATAAAGCTGTATAATGCTTGTAACGAAAAGGAAATACAGGAAAGGATATGTAGCGAGTTACTATGGATAAAGATAAACAACAATTAAGCGTTGAAGTTGCAAGATTATATTATCAATCAGATTATAGTCAGCAAGAAATTGCTAATAAATTAAATATTTCAAGACCGACTATCTCTAGATTATTAAAGTACGCAAAAGAAAAAGGATTTGTTCAAATTAGCATAGCCGATCCATTTGCTGATTTAGATAACGTTGGCAATTTACTGAAAGAAAAGTACAACTTGTTAGAGGCGCATGTCGTATTTTCACCAGTGCCAGAATATGCAACGATTACAGAGTATATTAGTAAATATGCAGCAGAGTATATGGAAAAAACGGTTAAAAACGGGGATATCGTTGGTGTAAGCTGGGGAATGACGATGTATGAAATCGCTAGAAAAATCGTACCGCAACATGTAAAAGGTGTAGAAGTTGTTCAGTTAAAAGGTGGTATTAGTCATTCGAGTGTAAATACATATGCGAATGAAACAATCGCTTTATTTGCAGATGCTTTTCAAACGACGCCAAGAAATCTACCCCTTCCAGTTATATTTGATAACGCAGTGACAAAGGAATTAGTAGAGCAGGATCGACATATTCATCACATTATTGAAATGGGGAAACAAGCGAATATTGCAATTTTCACTGTAGGGACAGTGCGAGATGAAGCGCTATTATTCCGATTAGGTTATTTCGATAAGGATGAAACGAGTTTACTCAAAAAACAATCGGTCGGTGACATTTGTTCACGTTTCTTTGATGGGGACGGAAATATTAGTAGTGAAGAAATTAATAAGCGGACCATTGGAATTGAGTTAGAAGAACTGAAATTAAAGAAACGTTCTATTTTAGTTGCAGGTGGTAATAGAAAAATAAAAGCAATTGATGGTGCGTTACGTGGCGGGTATGCAAATGTATTAATTATCGATCAGCATACAGCAAAGGAATTGTTACATTATCAAAAAGATTAGAAATAAAAGGCTTTCTCAAGATATTAATTTTGAGAAAGCCTTTTATTTTATTAAGTATGAATTATGGGGTGCTTTTTGAATACAAATTGCCTTTTTTAAAATAATTATGGATATTGAGATACATACTACCATTGTTAATATAAAAGTTTTGATTTTAAAATAGGAAGTGTTTCTTAGTTAGAATGAGCTTTATTTACTACAAGAGATTCCCTTCTAAAAAAGAATGAACAAAATTTCAAAAGTGTATTTACATTTGTTCAACTAAGGGTTAGAATGAAGTTGTTAAAAGATATGAGGAGTGAAGATAATGAACATTGCAAAGTTAATTGACCATACAATTTTAAAAGCTAATACTACTAAAGAAGATGTTATGAAAGTAATCGAAGAAGCAAAGGAATATAAATTCGCTTCTGTTTGTATTAATCCTACATGGGTGAAGCTAGCTGCTGAAGAATTAGCTGGACATGATGTAGATGTTTGTACTGTAATCGGTTTCCCATTAGGAGCAAGCACGACTGAAACAAAAGCATTTGAAACAAAAGATGCGATCGCAAAAGGAGCAACTGAAGTTGATATGGTAATCAACGTAGGTGCTTTAAAAGATGGCGACAACGAACTTGTTGAAAAAGACATTTATGAAGTAGTACAAGCAGCAAAAGGAAAAGCTCTTGTAAAAGTAATCATTGAAACTTGCCTATTAACAGATGAAGAGAAAGTACGTGCTTGTGAATTATCAGTAAAAGCTGGTGCTGACTTCGTAAAAACTTCAACTGGATTCTCAACTGGCGGAGCAACTGCTGAAGACATCGCATTAATGCGTAAAACAGTAGGACCAAACGTTGGTGTAAAAGCATCTGGTGGCGTTCGTACACGTGAAGATGCAGACAAAATGGTAGCTGCTGGAGCTTCTCGCGTTGGAGCAAGTGCTAGTGTTGCAATCGTATTAAATGATGCAAAAGGTGCTACAGATAACTACTAATCATTAATGGAGTGAAGAGCAATAGATACACAAAGTAAAGTGTATCTATTGCTTTAACAATTGAAAAAGATGTAAGCGGATACGAATGGGAGGGGAAGGCTTATGAAATACTTAATTGGTACTTTTGGCCTCGTATTGATTTTAGGTATCGCTTGGCTTGCTAGTAATAATAGAAAGAAAGTCAAATATCGCCCAATCATAACGATGGTTATTTTACAATTCATTTTGGGGTTTTTATTATTAAATACAAGTGTAGGGAATATATTAATTAGCGGAATAGCAGATGGTTTTGGAGAGTTATTAAAATATGCTGCTGACGGTGTGAATTTTGTATTTGGTGGATTAGTAAATCAAAAAGAGTTTTCGTTCTTTTTAAGTGTATTAATGCCAATCGTATTTATCTCAGCACTAATAGGTATATTGCAACACATTAAAGTATTACCTATTATTGTGAAATCTATCGGTCTAGCATTAAGTAAAGTAAATGGAATGGGGAAACTAGAATCATATAATGCTGTTGCTTCTGCGATTTTAGGACAATCTGAAGTGTTTATTTCAGTTAAGAAACAACTAGGATTATTGCCAGAGAAACGAATGTATACATTATGTGCATCTGCAATGTCTACCGTTTCAATGTCTATCGTTGGATCATATATGGTGTTATTAAAACCGCAATATGTTGTAACCGCTTTAGTTCTTAACTTATTCGGTGGTTTTATTATCGCTTCTATCATTAACCCGTATGAAGTTACTGAAGAAGAAGATATGTTAGAAGTGCAAGAAGAAGAGAAAAAGACTTTCTTTGAAGTATTAGGTGAATACATTATAGACGGATTTAAAGTTGCGATCACAGTAGCAGCTATGTTAGTCGGTTTCGTTGCTCTTATCGCATTCATTAATGCAGTATTTAAAGGTGTAATTGGTATCTCATTCCAAGAAATACTTGGTTATGTATTTGCACCATTTGCATTTATTATGGGTGTACCTTGGCATGAAGCAGTTAATGCCGGAAATATTATGGCAACAAAATTAGTATCAAATGAATTTGTCGCTATGACAGATTTAGCACAAGGAAACTTTAATTTCTCAGATAGAACGACAGCGATTATATCTGTATTCTTAGTTTCATTTGCAAACTTCTCTTCAATTGGAATTATTGCAGGGGCAGTTAAGAGCTTAAATGAAAAACAAGGGAATGTAGTCGCAAGATTTGGTTTGAAATTACTGTTCGGTGCAACATTAGTAAGTTTCTTATCAGCAACAATCGTTGGCTTATTATTTTAATAGATTTATATCATATAAAAAGGAATGGTGATTGTAATGAGAATGGTAGATATTATTGCAAAAAAACGTGATGGCAAAGAATTAACGACTGAAGAAATTAAATTCTTTATTAATGGATATACAGACGGAAGTATTCCTGATTATCAAGTGAGTGCACTTGCAATGGCAATATTCTTTAAAGATATGACAGATCGCGAACGTGCAGATTTAACGATGGCAATGGTAGAGTCTGGAGAAACGATCGATTTATCAGCAATTGAAGGAATTAAAGTAGACAAACATTCAACTGGTGGTGTTGGTGATACAACAACATTAGTATTAGGACCATTAGTAGCTGCTTTAGATGTACCAGTAGCAAAAATGTCTGGTCGTGGTTTAGGACATACAGGCGGAACAATTGATAAATTAGAAGCGGTAGAAGGATTCCACGTTGAAATTACGAAAGAGCAGTTCATTGATATTGTAAACCGTGACAAAGTAGCAGTTATTGGACAAACAGGAAACTTAACACCTGCCGATAAAAAGATTTATGCATTACGCGATGTAACAGGAACAGTAAACTCAATTCCTTTAATCGCAAGTTCAATTATGAGTAAAAAAATTGCAGCTGGTGCAGATGCAATCGTACTTGATGTAAAAACAGGTGCTGGCGCATTTATGAAAACAGAAGAAGATGCAAAAGAATTAGCACATGCAATGGTACGTATCGGAAATAATGTAGGACGTCAAACTATGGCTGTTATTTCAGATATGTCACAACCGCTTGGATTTGCGATTGGTAACGCTCTAGAAGTGAAAGAAGCGATCGATACGTTAAAAGGTGAAGGTCCAGAAGATTTAACAGAATTAGTACTTGTATTAGGAAGTCAAATGGTCGTACTTGCGAAAAAAGCAAATACGTTAGAAGAAGCTCGTGAAATGCTAATTGAAGTGATGAAAAACGGAAAAGCAACTGAGAAGTTTAAAGAGTTCTTAAGCAATCAAGGCGGAGATAGCTCAATTGTAGACAATCCAGAAAAAATGCCACAGGCGAAGTATGTAATTGATGTACCTGCTAAAACTTCAGGTGTTATTTCTAACATTGTTGCAGATGAAATCGGTATCGCAGCTATGTTACTTGGTGCTGGCCGTGCGACAAAAGAAGATGAAATTGATTTAGCGGTAGGATTAATGTTACGTAAAAAAGTTGGCGATGCAGTAAAAGAAGGCGAGCCATTCGTAACAATCTATGCAAACCGTGAAAATGTAGAAGATGTAAAAGCAAAAATCTATGAGAACATTTCTATCGCTGAAACAGCAGTAGCACCTAAATTAGTTCATACAGTGATTACTGACTAATCATAATTATACTTACTTTGAGGAGGAAATAATATGGATAAGAAAAAATATATCGAAGAAGCAAATAAGATGTTATTAAAAGCGTATATTCCGTATTCAAAATTTCCTGTTGGTGCAGCGTTAGTTACGAAAGAAGGTAAAATCTATACTGGTTGTAATATAGAAAATGCTTCTTATGGTTTATGTAACTGCGCAGAAAGAACGGCGATCTTTAAAGCAGTATCAGAAGGTGAGCGCGATTTTAGTTATTTAGTTATTACAGGCGAAACGGACGGACCGATTTCACCATGTGGTGCTTGTAGACAAGTAATTGCTGAATTCTGTGAACCGAAAATGCCAGTTTTACTAACGAATGTAAAAGGCGATGAAAAAGAAGTGACGGTTGAGCAATTACTTCCAGGTGCTTTCTCAATAGAAGATTTAAAATAAGTTGAAAAGCCATTCCACAAATATGAATTGTGGAATGGTTTTTTTATTTTCGAAAGTTGAATGTAATATTTTGTTCATATTCCGTTCATAAACTTTCCGTAAAATGATTGCAGCGAATATGGAAAGTTTACAACAGGAGGAATAAAATGAAGAAATTATATAACGCAGCATTCAGCTACTTAATTATCGGTTTATTATCAGGAGTATTTGCCAGAGAGTATTCGAAAGCACAAGGAATTAAAGGGTCCACAATGTTGCAATTGGTGCATACACATGTGTTAATACTTGGTTTCGTCTTCTTTTTAATCGCTTTGGGTCTATTTAAAGTATTTCATGTACAAGAAACAAAGAGCTTTCGTGCATGGTTTGTAGTTTATAATGTAGGATTAATTTTTACTATTGCTACAATGCTATGGAGAGGACTTCTACAAGTAAATGGAACTGACTTTAACGGTTTAAGCCACATGGCTGGATTAGGTCACGTTATTATAAGTATCGGGCTCGTTTGGTTTATGATTTTACTCAAAAAGTCTGTTAAATAGATAGGAGTGGAGAGGATGATAGCACTTTTATCAAGTATTGTAGCAGTTTGTATGGCTGTTGGGGTAATGTTTCTTCGCTTTAAAGCAGCGAAGAAACCGGTAACGAAAAAGAAAATTATATTACCGCCAATTTTTATGAGTACTGGCGCAATGATGTACTTCTTACCAGAGTTTCGATTAACGTCGTTAGAAATGATAGAGGCGATTGGCATAGGACTTATTTTCTCTATATTTCTTATTAAAACAACGAAGTTTGAAATGAGAAATGAACATATATATATGAAACCGTCAAAAGCATTCATATTTATTTTAGTCGGATTATTAGCTGTACGAGTGGCGTTAAAATCATATTTAAGCCAATCAATTGATTTGGCAGAGTTAAGCGGAATGTTTTTCTTACTCGCATTTGCGATGATTGTGTCGTGGAGAGTTGCGATGTATCGCTCGTTTACTAAATTAGAAAAGACAATAAACAGAGCTGGAATTTCTATATAGGAAATCCAGCTCTGTTTATGTTTTATTGAAATTCTTTAGCTCGGAACTCATTTGCTTAATTTTAAACGTATTTGAGCATCTTGTAATGCGGCTGGTGTAACGTTATGACCATTTTGATCCACAATTTTTGTGTTTAATAAAATGGAATCTAAGCTTCCACGAAATGTTTTTGTATAGTTTTGACGCAACATTTGTTGTTCTTGTTTTTCATCAACTGTTAATCCAGATGTTTTCTCTTTTTTTGATAATTCGTTAATACGGAATAAAATGTTTTTCATTTGTTTCACCTCTAGTTTTAATTAATTACATTAGTTACTTACTAATGTATAGTTATTGTAACGTATCTTTTTATAAGTGTCAATGCTTATAAACATGTCTTGTTTTGTAAGTGTATGTGGGGATAAAAAATGAAAAAAACTACAAATACTTGAAATAGAAAAGATGCTAATATACAATACCTTAGTAGGGTATATAAAAGTGTTATTTTTTATTATGAAAGTAACAAGCAAAAAGGAGTATGTATGAATGAATGCAGCAATTTCAAAGAGAGAAACAATCATCTCATATACGATTGCTATTTTATTTATTTTAGCAATGGTAACAGCAGGTGTTTTATTAAATGACCCGGAAGTCATTTTGCCGGAAATAGCAGCAATGGCAATTGCTTTATGGGTGTATCGTGAGCCAGGTTGGTTAAGACAACCAGAAAAAATCTTTATTGCACCGTCAATAACAGCTGTAATTGGTTTTATGGTGAATCAAATGGAAATAGCCTATTTAGGGAAAGTAAGCATAACACTTGTACTGATGATGCTATTTTTACGTGTAATTCAATCTAATTTAGCACCATCTATTGCGACTGGCTTATTACCATTAGTAACAAATGCGACGGAATGGTCATTTGTTATCGCAGTCTTCGTTTTGACATTTATTTTAATGATTGGTGTTCTTATTTTTAAATTGAATAATGGTATTGAGAGAAAAGTTAAAATCCAATATAAATATATGGTTGTATTTTTATTTTTAAATTTTGTATGGATCAGTTTATGTTGGATAACTGGTTATGAACAATTAGCGGTTATTCCGCCAATTCTAGTCGTTGTGTATGAATCACTTCAAAAACCGATGTACAATGAGAAAATGGCGTTTAAGCAGATCGTGGTATTAACTATATCGGCAACTGTTGGAACGTTATTGTACTTTGCGATTGATTCATGGATTGTAGTTACTTTATTCAATATGATAGTAATGCTTATTTTATTAAAAATTGTTGGAGTACGTATTCCAGCAGCGTATGCATTTCCATTATTACCGCTCGTATTTCCTGATGAAATGATAAAAATGTTACCAGTAGGTTCATTCATTGCAGGGGTATTTTTATTTGGTGCAGTACTATTGTATAAGAAGTGGGAGATGAAGCAAAAGGGCATGCAGAAGAGTGAAATATAATTTGTAAAAAAGGTAAGTTCAAATCACTTGAACTTACCTTTTATATTTATACCCAATATAAGGATATATCATAAATTCCAACTAAAATGAGTAGTATCCCTGCTATAAGTTGAATGTGTTTTCCTATTTTTCGGCTCTTTTTAAGTAGTGCTCCATTTAATCCAAGATAGGAGATGATGAACATTAATATAACGATAGGGAGAGCAGTTCCTATCGAAAAGAATGTCGGAAACAAGTAACCATAATTATATGAGAAAGATAAAGGGATTAACGTTCCGAAAAATAGAACGAACATAGTCGGACAGAAAGCTAAGGAAAAGAAGAATCCAAGTAAAAATGAGCCAATCTCATTTTGTTTTCGTATAAATTTGATTGAGAAGAAACTTCTCCCTTTTATAATACCTGCCAACATTAGCCCCATTAAAATTAATAAAGGTCCAATTATTTTTCGTAACCATGGGAAATACAAAGTTAATATTTGCTGAATCTCTTTTCCTAAAAACCATACTAATAGTCCAAGTGTCGTAAAAGCTATTATTTTTCCTAAAATGAATAACAATATATGTTTCCATGCATGTCCCTTTTGTAAAGATTGATTCCCGTAAAGTGTAATAGCGCTAATGTTTCCTGTTAATTGGCAAGGAGCAAGGGTACCTACAATGCCTAATAAAAATGCAAATAAAAGAGGAATTGATTTCGTAGCATTCGCGACATCCATTAAAGGAGACATGAGTTGATAACTCCACTCGCTAATTGTTGAAAACACGTTATATTCACCTTTCTAATTAAATTGAAATGCTCCTTCTTTCGTAATCTGCTTCCAATTTTCCCCCTCATCTGTAGAAAGGAACACATTTGCTTTCATTGTAGCAAATACTATTTCAGCTGAATTTTGAGGGTTTTGTGAAATGTACATAATTGCATCTTTAGAATCTAAAGGTGGAATTTGTATGTTTGTCTCTTCATTTGTAGCAATTGATTTCTTCGTTATCATTTGCTTATTGATAGGGGCGTAAAAAACATCTTCATTACTTAATGTAACTGCTGTCGATTCAAGTGATGTAGAGAATGGTTCAAATGTATTTCCGTAATCTGTAGATAAGTAAACACCGTTTTTAGCACTTACCGCGACTACACTAAATTGATCAGGGTGTACGGAAAAGGAATGAATTGTACTTGAAAGACCTTTTAACTTACTATTTTTCCAATCTTGTCCGTTGTTCGTACTGAAATAAAAACCTTGTTGCAATTTAGAATTAGGACGCTCATTGTATAAATAAATTGCTTCTGTATTATATCCGACAGCAAGGTTATGAAAATCAGATTCTCCGTAAAAAGCTAGCTTTTCAAGGGTATTACCACCATCAGAACTTTTCATTAATCCTAAAGGATTTTTTAAATTTGCACCTGGTTCAGGATGGCCGCTGGCAAAGAACCCGTTCTTCGTTGCCTGAAACCCCATATAATCATGTAATCCAGTCTTAGTTTCAAGCCATTTTCCATTTTGATAAACTTTTATTCCGCTATGAGTGGCGATAGAAACCCCAGACATATTTCCTGCATAGCCAATTCCGTGAATGTGCTCGATTTTTCCAGATGTAATTTCTTTATAGAAGTCTTGCGGACTCGTATTTGCTGTTTCTATATTTTTTGACTCAGATTGCACCGTTTCTTTCTTCACGGGTGCTGTTTCGGTGTTGCTAGAACATCCAGTAATTATGAATAAGGAAGTAATTGCTAACCCTGTTGCTACATAATGTTTCAAAGTTGTGGCTCCTTTCCTATATATGAGATTTTAAGTATATGGAATAAATGTCAAGAAATTGTGGAGTGGTATGCATAATGTAGATTAGAGGGGCACTAGTAAGGGTGATTTTCCTTTTTCTATGAGTACTATTAATTGACGAAAAATTGTAACAATAATAAAATGAATTGATTAGATCATTAGTTTTTTAATCATACATAGAACGCTAGGGGGATTATTATGAAATCAACATTTTTTGCTCAAAATAGAGAACGATTAGTAAACACATTACCAGATGAATCTATTACTATTTTATTTGCTGGACAAGCACCTCATATGTCAGCGGATGCACATTATAAATTTGTGCCGAATCGAAACTTTTACTATGTTACAGGGATCGATGAACCAAATGTTATTTTCATGTTGAAGAAGGTTGGAGGTAGTGTAGAAGAAACACTTTTCATTGAAAAGTCAGATCCAGTAATGGAAAAATGGGTCGGTAAAACAGTTTCTAACGAGGAAGCAGAGAAAACTTCAGGTATAAAGAAAGTTGTATATTTAGATAGCTTTGAAAAGACGATGTCAAATATACTTTTCACTGAAAATGTGAAGCATCTTTATTTAGATTTAGAGCGTCGTGAGTGGAATGGTACGGAGACAAAAACGCTAGCATTTGCTAAACATGTAAGAGAACAGTATCCACACGTTTTAATTGGTAATGTATATCCGAATATTTGTGAATTACGGGTGTTTAAAACAGAAGAAGAAATTGAAATCATTAAAGAAGCGATTGCTGTAACAAAAGAGGGTATTTACAACGTACTTAAGCATGCAAAAGCTGACATGATGGAGTATGAATTAGAAGCTCAGTTTGATTTCACACTGAAGTCATCTGGCATTAAACATCATGCGTTCAATACAATTTTGGCAAGTGGGAAAAATGCTACAGTTCTTCATTATGAAGATAATGATGCACAAATTCAAAATGGTGATTTAGTACTGCTAGATTTAGGCGCTCAAAAAGATTACTATAATGCCGATATTAGTTATACATTCCCGGCAAATGGAACATTCTCTAGTCGCCAAAAACAAATGTATAATATTGTATTAAAAGCATTGAAAGAAACAACAGAGCTCATTAAGCCAGGAGTAAAGTTTGCTGCATTAAATGAGCATACAAAAAAGGTACTAGCAGAAGAGTGTAAAGCAATTGGTTTAATTCAAGAAGACGAAGAGTTATCAAAATACTATTATCACGGTGTCAGCCATTTCCTTGGTTTAGACACGCATGATGTAGGAACATATAAAGATAGAGTGCTAGAAGAAGGGATGGTTATAACAATTGAACCTGGTCTTTATATTGAAGAAGAATCAATTGGAATTCGTATTGAAGATGATATTCTTGTAACGAAAGACGGACATGAAAACTTGTCAAAAGATATCATTAGAGAAGTTGAAGAGATTGAAGCGTTTATGAGAGAAAATAATGTGAATGTAAAAGAAGATGAAGTAGTTACGAAATAATCAAAAGTAGAGGCGCTCAATTTTGGGCGTCTTTTTATTTGGTTCATTGCATATCTCCATATTTTCTTGAAAGTCATTTTTTATAATGATTATGAAAAAGAAAAAGGAGGGGCTTTCCATGAAGCGATTTGTATTAACAGCAGTTACAGTCTCTGTCATATCTTTAATTTCTGCATGTTCTGCGACCACAAATACAACAAACGATCCTAAAAATATGAATGATAAAAAAATAACCCAGACTGAAACAGCTACAAAACCATTGAAAGTTGAAAAAGGACCAGAAGTTACTTTAATAGCGAAAGAAGAAAAGCAAAAATTAAGTAATGGTGTTATTGTTCCGGTCTGGACATTTAATGGTTCATCTCCTGGTCCGGAAATTCGGGTGAAAAAAGGCGAAAAGGTGAAAGTGACATTAAAAAATGAACTATCTGCACCAGTGTCTATTCATTGGCATGGGTATCCTGTCCCAAATAATATGGATGGAATTCCAGGTGTGACGCAAGATGCAGTTGAACCTGGAAAAAGTTTCACCTACGAGTTTGAAGCGAACGTCCCAGGAACGTATTGGTATCACTCACATCAAGATTCTGTAAATCAATTAGACAGAGGTTTGTATGGAGCGCTTATTGTAGAAGCTACAAATGAAAAGTATGATAAAGATTACACATTAATGTTAGATGAATGGGTAACAGATAAAGAAGAAATTAATAATCAGTTAAAAGAAATGACAAAAGGGCAAATAGGTAATAAATCTAAGGATAATGAAAATACGAAAAAGAATGATAATAAGAACGCTATGGATCATTCTAGTATGGACATGGGCAGTGGTAAAAAAGACTCTGGCAATATGGCAGGAATGGACCATGGAAATATGAAGATGGAAGGTCATGATATGAGTATGTATGATTTATTCACAATTAATGGTAAAAGCGGGGATTTAGTAGAACCGTTAAAAGTGAATAAGGGGGATAAAGTTCGTCTGCGACTCGTTAATGCTGGTTATTTATCACATAATATACATGTTCACGGTCATGATATAAAAGTAATTGCGACAGATGGTCAACCAATAAACGATCCAAAAGTTATAAGGGATCAAGTCATTTCAATCGCACCTGGTGAACGTTATGATATTGAATTTACTGCTAATAATCCTGGGAAATGGTATGTTGAAGACCATTCAGCAAATAAAGGTGCAAAAGAAATGAAAGCTGTAATTGAATATGATGGCAGCAAAGAGATGAAAGATAAAGCAGATGAAAAAGAAAAATTATCGAAATTAGATATGACGACATATGGTGCTAAAAAACTAGGTGGTTTCACGTTAAATCAGCAGTATACGACCACATATAATATGGACTTAAATACGCAAATGAATGGAAATGAAATGGTATATACAATTAACGGAAAGGTATTTCCAGATATTGATCCAATTCCAGTGAAAAAGGGTGATTTAGTTAAAGTGAAATTGGTAAATCGTTCTAAAATGGACGATCATCCGATGCATTTACACGGTCACTTCTTCCAGGTGTTGAGTAAAGATGGAAAACCGATAGAAGGTTCGCCAATTGTGAAAGATACATTGAACTTAAAACCAGGAGAAGAATATGAAGTAGCCTTTGTAGCAGACAATCCGGGTGATTGGATGTTCCACTGTCATGATTTACACCATGCTTCAGCGGGGATGGTAACAGAGGTGAAATATACAGACTATAAATCTGACTATATTCCAAATCCAAACATTCCTAATAAGCCAGAATAAGATGAAGCAGTTATCCTATGGATAGCTGCTTATTCAATTTCGGTGCAAGTATCAATGTATATGTTGATCATGCCCGATTGAAGGTGGAGGAGTATGATCTGGGAATGTCACGAATACGGCAACGATAATTACTACACTAATTGAAAGTAATAATAAAAAACGCCTTTGGATAAAAGCAGAAAAAGTTTCTGATAAAAGTTGAATTATACATGACATAGTTATTGTTATCGTAAGTAAAAGGCTAATAAACAGTATACTATGAGCTTGTTGAGCGTTTAACATTTCTGTAATCATTGCTCCCATCATACTGGCCATTAATCCAGAGAACATTCCTTCTAAAGCAGTAAATAGGTGAAACCGTAGACCGACTAAAAAACCGATACAACCACTAATCAAAATAGCAAGCAAAGTAGAATATAGTAATTCACCTTTAAAAAGAATACCTAAATAAAACCCGATACTTAAACCGATACTCATACTAAAAGACATAATAAATACCATATACTCCATTAGGGTACCCTTACGTTTAGACATATATGATGTAATAAGAATCGAGATACAACAAAGTGTTAAGGCGGTTAATGTGTAAGTGAACATTATGATACCTCCTTGTCTTATCATTCATTTCATCATATGTTCATATGGAGAGTACTTATGCTTATTTATATCTGCATATTATCTGCACAATTTCCATAAAGGTAAGCAAGAAGGCTTGTGATTTTTTGGGGGACGGCTTTTTAATTATGAGCATGTGAATGTAAGAGTTAAATGAAGAGTTTCTATTGTGAAGCCATAAAGAATAAGCGTATAATATTATAGTTATCCCATTATGGGGAGTAACCCGCGAATGATAAATAAGATTGTTGTTTTATCATCGCCTCTAAACAGATAGACAATGAAAGTAACACTGGAATACAGATAGGGAGTTATACAATGAAATTAATTATTGCCGAGAAACCAGATCAAGGTTTGGCTCTTGTTTCACAATTTAAATATCGCCGGAAAGATGGATATTTAGAAGTAGAAGCGAATGAGTTATTTCCAAATGGAGCGTACTGTACATGGGCAATTGGTCATTTGACGCAGTTATGTAATCCAGAACATTATCACGCAGAGTGGAAAAAATGGTCACTTGATACGTTACCTATGATTCCAGAGCGTTTTCAATTTGAAGTAACAAAATCAAAGTATAAGCAATTTAACGTTGTGAAACAGCTGTTACATAATCCACAGGTAACAGAAATTATTCACGCGGGCGATGCTGGGCGTGAAGGGGAATTGATTGTACGGAATATAATTAACCTTTGTAACGTACAGAAGCCGATGAAACGTCTTTGGATTTCATCTTTAACGAAGCAAGCTATTTATCAAGGTTTTAAAAATTTACTAGATGAATCAGATACAATCAATACGTATTACGAAGCATATACAAGATCTTGCGCCGATTGGGTCGTTGGTATGAATGCATCGCGTGTCTTTAGTATTTTGCTAAAGAAAAAAGGAATGAACGATGTATTTTCAGCCGGTCGTGTACAAACACCGACACTCGCATTGATCGTAAAGCGAGAGAAAGAAATTGAAAACTTTAAGTCAGAACCTTTTTGGGAAGTGTTCGCAACCTTTAATATAGAAGGAAAGAAATATGACGGGAAATGGGAAAAGGATAATGAATCCCGTTTAAAAGACCCTGATATGGCGAATAAAATTGCGGCATTTTGTCAAGGGAAACCGGCTGTAGTAAAAGAGATGAAAACGGAGCGTAAAGAGTTTCAGCCGCCGCTTTTATTTAACTTATCATCACTACAAGCAACGGCAAATAAAGCACTCAAATTTTCACCGAAAAAGACGCTGGATATAACGCAAGCATTGTACCAAAAAGGGATTGTTTCTTATCCTCGTTCAGATTCCAACTATGTGACACAAGGTGAAGCAGCGACATTCCCTGATATTTTACAGAAGTTAAGTCAATTTGATGAATATAAAGGTTTATTACCAGCTCCGGTTGAATCGATTATGAACAATAAGCGTTATGTGAATGAAAAGAAAGTAACAGATCACTACGCCATTATTCCGACAGAGCAAGTTACAAATCCAAGCAGATTATCAGGTGATGAAAAGAAAATTTACGATATGGTCGTAAGAAGACTCATTGCAGCTCACTATGAAGTTGCAATCTTTGACTATACAACGATTGTAACGCTTGTAGATGAACGTGCTGAATTCATTTCAAAAGGAAAACAGCAAATTCAAGAAGGATGGCGTAAAGTTATTTTCCAAGACGATAAAGATGACGAAACCATTCTTCCAATTGTAGCTGAAGGTGAAGTAGGAAAAGTTGTAAAGGTGAAAGTGAAAGAAGGAAAAACACAACCACCGAAGCGTTATACAGAAGGACAGCTTATTACGTTAATGAAAACAGCTGGTAAGTATTTAGAGAATGAAGAGCTGGAGAAAGTATTAAAGAAAACAGAAGGTTTAGGTACTGAGGCAACGCGCGCTGGAATTATTACGATGCTAAAAGACCGTAAATATATAGATGTGAAGAAGAACCAAGTGTATGCAACCGATAAAGGGAAAGTATTAATTACCGCAATCGGAGACAAAATATTAGCTTCACCAGAAATGACAGCGAAATGGGAGCAGCGTCTTGCGGAAATCGGCGAAGGCACAGCATCACCAGCTACATTTATGGAACAAACGAAAAAGTTATCAGCTAAAATTATTGAAGATGCAGTGGAAATGTCAGAGAAATGGGATTTCACTGGATTACATGTTGAATCGATTGAGCGAAAAGGATCGAAATTTACAACTGGTAAAAAGGTTGGTAGTTGTAAAAAATGCGATGGCGATGTGATTGATAAGTCAACGTTTTACGGTTGTTCTAACTACAATACAACGCAATGTGATTTTACTATCTCGAAGAAGATTTTAAGTAAAACAATTTCGCAAAAGAATATGACAAAGCTCTTAAAAGGTGAAAAGACCGATTTAATTAAAGGCTTTAAAAAAGGCGAGAAAACATTTGATGCGAAGTTAGAGTGGAAAGATAATAAGATTAATTTTGTGTTTGAGAATTAAGTTGTTTCAGCAAATAAAAAATATGATAATTAAACTGTATCCTATAGAATAGACACTTAAAAAAAGTCTATTCTATAGGATATTTTTTTGAATAAGTAGTACTATATATTTTTATTTAAAATAAAATATACAATAAAAAAATCTTTATAATTGATAATTATTTATTGTAAAACAATAAAATGTGTATTAAAATCAATATCATAATAAATCAGTGAGGTGCTTTTTATAGAAAGATAACACCGCTGTTTTTTATTAGAGGAGGTAAAACTATGAACAATCACAATTTGATTATTGAAAATATGGATAACCCTCATGAGTTGGAGAGAATGTATAGAAAAGACCCGAAAGCTTTTAAAAAGTCATTCTCACAAGCATGGGATGAAAAACCTGATTCTCAGGTTCTAGCTGCTTGGTATGAAAGATTGCATTTCAAGGAGGCGGCAAAGAAAGAAAAAGTATCGTTGTTTCAAAAAGGTTTCTTATTCATGGGCATGTTAGCAATTCTAGCTGGCCTAAGCACAAGAATAATTTTCCACTTTGTCGAACAGGAAGCAATTGCTCCAATTAACTTGGCTTTTGGTGTAATTCCCTTTATCGCTGCTTATTTTATTTACAATAATACTCCGAAAAAAAGTATTATTTATTTCCTTGCAGCGTTGTTCCTAATTGCTGGGTTGTATCTTAATATGTTGCCATTAAATTATAAAGACAGCAGTATCCTTGCATATTTACATCTTCCTATATTGTTATGGGTCTTATTGGGACTTGCGTTTACGGGAAATGAATATTCAAAAGGTAGTACAAGATTAGCGTATATTAAATTTAATTTAGAATATGGTCTTCTCTACGCGAGCATGGCAGTGAGCGGAATGGTACTAGCAGTATTCACCATGCGATTATTTAGCTTTGTTGACTTAGATATAGGAGAGTTCTATTTTAGTAATGTTGTTTTATTTGGAGCTGCCTCTCTCGCTGTAGTGGCTGCATACTTAGTATCATTGAATCTTAAACTTGCTAAAAATATTACACCATACATATCTAAAATTTTTAGTCCGCTTGTCCTGATCACATTGTTTATCTACCTTATAACGGTAATTTGGGTCGCGAAAAATCCATTCTTGGACCGTAATTTCCTAATGGCCTTCAACGGAATACTCCTTGGTGTATTGGCTGTTACTATATTTTCTATCGTTGAGAGTGATTCAGACGAGAAAAAGAGCATTTCAGATTATATAAATTTTTCCTTAATTGTTCTCGCACTTATTATTGACACTGTCGCATTGTCAGCCATCGTATTCAGACTTTCTTCTTACGGGATTACACCTAATAGACTTGCTGTTTTAGGTGTAAACATACTGATCTGGGCAAATCTCATTTGGATTATGTTTTCCTATATGCGTTTCCTACAAAACAAATCAGGACCGACAGCTATCCAAGATGCCGTTACGAAGTATTTGCCAATATACGGACTTTGGGCAGCATTTGTAATATTTACTTTTCCTATAATGTTTAATTAGAAAGACTTTGTTAATGTAACGACAAGTTAATTTTCTATAGCGCATAAAATCCTTAGAGCCGATAATTATCGTTACTTCTATAATTTCTCGAAAATAAAAAACGTCCCAAATTAGGACGTTTTTTATTATGTATACTGCTGTTTTCTCTTAATAAACAACAACACCTGTGAAACACAAGCAAGTACTGGTAGTTCAATCAACGGTCCAATAACGAGTGCAAGTGCAATAAGAGGTTCGTCAGGAAAAGCTGTTACAGCAATAGCGAGTGCAACAGGCGAGTTTCTTGCTAAAGTTGTTAAGTTTAGACTTACTGTATCTTTATAAGATAAACTCATCATGCGTCCGATAAATTGTCCGAGTGCAAAATTTATGATGAAGAACAATATAACAGGAATGAGTAATAGGAAAACGACATTCATATTTTGTAGTAAATATTTACCTTGTGATGCAAACATCGCTACGATTGCTAAGCTTAAAAATACAATTTGCGCAGAGCTGAAAAAAGGAATGAGTTTATTTTCGAGTGTTTCAGCTTTTTTCATTTTATGCATAATGAATTTTGTAGCGTGTGCAAGTACAAATGGTAAAACGATTACGATAACAATACTTTCAACTAAAACAGAAAGCGCTACAGTCTTCATGACACCAGCAAATAAAAATAAATAAATGGGAAGGAGTAGTACTTGCAATATTAAATTTACAGGCAAAATTGCAGTAGAAAGTGCTACATTTCCTTTTGCTATTTCAGTAAAGATTAAGTACCAATCTGTGCAAGGGGTAACCATTAACATAATAAATCCAACCCAAAGTGCTGGATGATCAGAAAGAAATAGTGCTCCTAACCCCCAAGCGAGTAAAGGTGTCCATACAAAATTAATAGTAAGGCTCGTTCCTGCAAATTTTAAATTGCGGAACCCATTTTTTATTTCTTTCAATGGGATGCTGAGGAATAATCCATACAGCATGAAAAATAAGAAGGGGACAATAAATTGCTCTGCATACATATGTATCAAATGAAATTGTCCGAGTACGATGCCGCATGTAACAGCAAAAAGAATAATAAAAGTTTGAATCTTTTCTAAAGTGCTCATGAGTAAATCCTTTCTAAATATGAATTGCCTCTCTACATCCATTATACAAACAATAAAGTTACAATGGGTATTTTAATTGTATTGGGCTTTTTTTGTTTTTGATTCGAGATATTATTTTTTATTTAAAGTTACTTGACTAAAGTAAGTTACTGTATTACAATCACTTACATAAGGTAATTAAATAACAAAAAGTTTTTTGTGTTTGTACTTAAGGTATCTATTGGAACTTTTTACTAGAATAAGAATTTTTATG
This sequence comes from Bacillus sp. EB106-04-02-XG92, assembly GCF_058791995.1. NCBI lineage: Bacteria > Bacillati > Bacillota > Bacilli > Caryophanales > Bacillaceae > Bacillus > Bacillus sp. EB106-04-02-XG92. The sequence goes on along the minus strand of NZ_JBYTEA010000005.1, from coordinate 80,223 downwards.
ATGATGAATAATGAATATGATAAGAAAGTCTAGGTGAAGAAAATGGGGTTATTTAGCTCATTATTTGGTAAAAAAGAAGAAAATACAAAATTAGAGGGGAATAAAACAATGTCAAAAGTATTATTTGTAAAAGCAAACGATCGTCCAGCGGAGCAAGCAGTTAGTTCAAGAATGTATGAAACATTTGTAAGTGCTTATAAAGAAGCGAACCCAAATACAGAAATTACGGAGTTAGATTTATTCGCATTAGATCTTCCGTATTACGGAAATATCGCTATTTCAGGTGGATATAAACGTAGCCAAGGAATGGAGTTAACAGGAGAAGAAGAGAAGGCTGTAGCAACGGTAGATCAATATTTAAACCAGTTTTTAGAAGCTGATAAAGTTGTATTTGCGTTCCCACTATGGAACTTCACAGTACCAGCTCCATTAATCACATATATTTCATACTTATCTCAAGCTGGAAAAACATTTAAATATACAGCAAATGGTCCAGAAGGTTTAGCTGGCGATAAGAAAGTTGTTGTATTAGGTGCGCGTGGTTCAGATTACTCCTCAGAACAAATGGCTCCTATGGAAATGGCCGTTAATTATGTAACGAATGTACTTGGGTTCTGGGGAATTACAAATCCAGAGACTGTTGTAATTGAGGGGCACAATCAATATCCAGATCGTTCACAACAAATTGTTGAAGAAGGTTTAGAGAACGTTAAAAAAGTAGCGGCGAAATTTTAATTGATAATAAATGTAAAAAACCAACATGGATGACTATGTTGGTTTTTTAGTCTATTTCCATGTTAAAAAATGTATATTTATAAAATAAATGAAAAGTTTGAAAATAGTATTGCAAAATATTATATAGCAAACTATAATGAGTTCAAGAATAGTTAATAGTTGAATTAAAAATTCAGAAAATTCAATTAGTTAAAAATGGAAAATGAGATAAGGAAATTTGAATGGGGGTTATATTATGGCGAATAAAGTACCGTTTTCGTTCATAGTAGTTATTGGATTAATGTTATTTGCACTATTTTTTGGAGCAGGAAATTTAATATTCCCGGCAATGCTCGGTCAATCGGCAGGAGAGAATGTATGGATTGCTAATGCTGGATTTTTAGTAACGGGTGTCGGATTACCATTACTAGGTGTACTAGCATTTGGTTTTTCGGGTAAAGATGATTTACAGTCATTAGCAAGTCGTGCTCACCCAGTGTTCGGGATTGTGTTTACAACAGTTTTATACTTAGCGATTGGCCCGTTATTTGCAATACCAAGAACAGGAAATGTTTCTTATGAAATTGGTCTTAAACCGTTTATGCCAGAAGGATTAGGTTCTACACCTTTAATTCTTTTCACAATTGTATTCTTTAGCATCACTTGTTTTTTTTCGCTAAATCCTGCGAAAATTGTCGATATTGTTGGGAAAATCTTAACGCCAATTAAGTTAACTTTCATTGGTATTTTAGTAATCGTTGCTTTTATAAATCCGATTGGAGATATGCAAGCACCAGTGGAAGCTTATACATCACATGCATTCTTTAAAGGGTTCCAAGAAGGATACTTAACAATGGACACGCTTGCATCATTCGTATTTGGAATCATTATCATTAATGCAATTAAAGAAAAAGGTGCGAAAACGAAAACACAGATTATGATTGTTTGTGCAAAAGCGACAATCATTGCAGCATCTATTTTAGCAATTATCTATACAGCTCTTTCTTATATGGGTGCTTCAAGTGTTGCAAAGCTTGGACATTTAGAGAATGGTGGAGAAGTATTAGCGAAAGTTTCTAACTACTATTTTGGATCATATGGTGGAGTATTATTAGGATTAATGATTACAGTAGCATGTTTAACAACTAGTGTGGGACTTGTATCAGCATGTTCTTCATTCTTCCATAAGTTATTCCCAAATGTCCCTTACAAAGCGATTGCCATCACACTATGTGTATTTAGTGCAATTGTTGCAAACGTAGGATTAACACAATTAATCGCAGTTTCTGTTCCAGTATTAACAGCAATTTATCCACTAGCAATCGTATTGATTTTCTTAACATTCTTCCATTCATTATTCAAAGGAAGAGCTGAAGTTTATCAAGTGAGCTTAATCGTAACATTTATCATCAGCTTATTCGATGGATTAAGTGCAGCTGGAGTTAACATTGAAGTAGTAAGCCGAGTGTTCACTAAATTCCTTCCGATGCAAGAAGTAGGATTAGGATGGATCTTCCCGGCGATTATCGGTGGATTTATTGGATATGGCATTAGCGTTTTAAAAGCAAAAAATCAAGTTCAACCAGCTAGTGCGAATAAGAAAATAGGTTAAATAAAAAAGTTATAGAACTTGTTTCTATAACTTTTTTTGTTACTATTAATAATGAAAGAAAATAAAGTAGTAGGGGAAATAAAATGAAAAAAACAATTGATCATATCGGCATCGCAGTTCGAGATATAGATAGTACGATACGTTTTTATGAAAAGGTGTTGTTAGGAACTTTAATAGATCGTTACGTAAGTGAAGCTCCTGGTGTTGAAAGTGAAGTAGCCATTCTTGAAGTGGATGGAGATAGAATTGAATTACTGGCGCCTACGAATAATACGACATCTCCAATAGCACGCTTTATTAAACAAAAAGGTAAAGGTGTTCATCACGTTGCATATCGTGTCGATGATTTAGATGTAGCCCTAGAAGAGTTAAAAGAACAAGGTATTCGAACGTTAGAGCATACACTTCGAATTAATAAGCACGGTAGAAGATTAATTTATCTTAATCCAGCGGATACAGAGGGAACAATCATTGAGTATTGTGATTATCCGGAAGAGAAATAAAGAAATTTTATGATGTAAGAAGGGTATTGCGTAATAACGTAATACCTTTTTTATTTATGTATTTCACACTTTCTTCACAAATGATTCACGATAACTTTTCTTCTTCAGAAACTTACATAAATATATTTTATGATATAATAACAATCGGCTTTAAAAATGTAAGTTGTATCTGTGAAAGTAGTTACTATTGTATTGGAAGTTTAGAGGTGAGGGAGAAATAAAGAGTTATATTGTATAGAAATTTATATTTAATCAGGTTAATATTTAGCCTGGAATTTGAACTTGGGAAAGTTAAAGGAATGAATATAGTGATTTAGAAGAAAGAAGTGAAATGAGAGTGAAAGTAATGAGAAGGTTAGGGGCATGGCTATTAATTGCATGTGTGCTTATTATATTGATACCAAAAAGTGCATCTGCTCATGCGTACATTGTGAAATCAAACCCTGCTGAAAATGAAACACTGAAGAAAGCACCATCTGTTGTGAAAATTGAATTCGATGAGGATATACAAGTTTCACATTTTAATACATTGTTTGTAAGAGATACATCAGGTACAAGAGTAGATTTAAAAGATGCTCATATCGATAAGAAAAAGAAAAAGTTATTAGAAGCAGGATTAAAAGAAAATTTGAAAGACGGACTCTACTCTATTCAGTGGAAAGTGATTTCTGCTGATGGGCATCCTATTCAAGGGGTTATTCCGTTCCGAATTGGGGAAGCAGAAGCGGGAGCAGACGATATACAAGTAGAAGAGATGGGGTATGTCCCGCAAATAGACATGATTATGGAACGTGGAGTTCTATATACAAGTTTCTCACTATTTATAGGAGTACTGTTCTTTAATCTTATTATGTATAAAGGGAATGCAATCTCGGTTCAATCAAGAAGTAAAAAAATAATATGGATCTCATTAATTGGTATATTCATTAGTTTACTATTCAATCTACCATTGCAAGCGAAAATAAATGCAGATGTTTCATGGCTAGAAGCATTCGATCCGTTACTATTAAAAGAAACGTTACAGCTTTCTGTTTTTGGATATGTATGGATTACTCAAATGGTTCTTATTAGTTTGCTTATAATTGTTACGTATTTTGCGATGAAGTGTGAGAAGTTGTCGTCGTTTAAAGTATGGAGCATTCCGATAGTATTATTTATTGGGATACTTGTTATGAAAGCATTTAATAGTCATGCATATGGTTTAAAGTTTAAAGACATTGCTGTCGTTATGGATTTTCTGCATTTATTCGCAGCTTCATTATGGATTGGTGGTATATCATCCATTATTCTTCTTTTACGTAAAGAGGATGACAAGTGGAGTAAGTATTGGGATATGATTAAGCGTTTTTCACCGTGGGCAACAGGTGCTGTTATTGTGATTTTAATAACTGGTCTTTTTAACAGTACATTCTTTATTCCAACAATCCACTCGTTATTTGATACGAAGTATGGATTAGCTTTATTAGCAAAGATACTTTTATTCATTTTCATGGGGATATTGGGAATTGTTCATTATGTAAAAGGGAAAATGAGAGCGCAGCAAGGATTAGGTGCTACAGTGAAAATAGAGTTTATCATTGGAATCATCATTTTCATAATCGTAGCTTTTATGACAAACGTACAAACACCGCCGATGCCTCCAACTGGACCTTTTACAGAGAGTAAACAATTAGATAATGGATATGAACTTACTTTACATGTAAGTCCTAATAAAGTAGGACAAAATACATTCCATATTACTTTAAAGGATGAGAACGGACAACCTGTTACCGATATGGAGCAAATTATTTTAACTACCCAATCATTAGATATGAATATGGGAAAAGGTTCATTTAAAGTTTCCGCTGTTTCACCAGGAGAATATGAAGCGGAAGGTATGTATATTAACATGATAGGAAACTGGAATATACAAGTGCACGGATTAACCAAATCTCTTGATAGCTTTGATACGGATTATAAATTTATAGTAGGCGGCAGATAAAGAGAAGGTATAAATAAAAAGGAGCTAATAGAAAATGAAACGTATAAAAAAAATTGGCACAACAATAATCGCAATAATTATTGCAATGGGAATTTTTTCGTTACCTGTTAGTGCGCACGTTACTGTAAAGCCAGCAACTTCTGACGTTGGTTCTTGGGAGACTTACACGATAAAAGTACCAGTTGAAAAGAATATAGCAACGACAAAGGTTACACTGAAAATACCGTCTGGAGTGGAGTTCCAACAGTATGAACCAGTGCCAGGATGGAAAGTGGAAGAGCAAAAAGATAACACTGGAAAAGTGAAAACTGTATTATGGGAAGCAACGGGAGAAGGGATTTTACCTGGTCAGTTCCAGCGATTTACTTTCGTCGCTAAAAACCCGGATAAAGAACAAAAAATAGCTTGGGATGCATATCAACAATATAAAGACGGAGAAATTGTTGAATGGACAGGCGATGAAAAAGCTGAAAAACCACATTCACTTACTACAATTGCAAAAGGTACGTCAGTAACAGGAGAACATGGTGAAGTGTCTAATGTAGAAAAGAATGAAGGTACTAGTAATATGCAATTGATTGCAATTGCCCTATCTATTTTGGCGATTGTATCGTCGGTAGGGGCGTGTGTTTTTGTAGTGCGCCGTAAAAAGTAAAATATGGGAAAGAGCCTACAAACAGTAGGCTCTTTCCCATATTTATTTCACTTCAACCTGTTGCCTTACAGCAAGTGTTTTCGGCTTTATATTTACGAAACAAATACTCACCACAATAAATAATAGTCCGATGAATAAGCTAATCGTAATGGCTTCATGTAAGAAAATTGAGCTTACAATAATAGCGATTAGTGGAATAAGAAATGTATAAGCCCCAACTTTACTTGCTTCACCAGCTCCAACAAGAGTAAAGTATGCAAGCCATCCCATTGCAATAACAAAGAATGAAATAAAGAGTAGTACGCTAACAAATGGTATACTCCAAGCGATACTAGACCAGCTTTCAAACTCTGATCCAAATCCAATTAAGCAGAATCCGCCAATAATAAGCTGCAGTGTTACCATCCAAATAGCATTAACACGGTGCCCAGTTTTCTTAATAAATACTGTGCCAAGTGCCCAGCCAATCGCGCATCCTAATGCGAGAAGGATTCCGATAATAGAAATATGTCCCGTTAAACTACTAGAGCTAATAACACCTACGCCAATAAATCCGAGAACAAGCCCGAAAATTTTTAACCCGTACATAGATTCTTCAAGCCAAATCCATGAGAAAATGCCGAGTAAAACAGGTTGTAGAAATACGATGGCGGAAAATAACCCAGCAGGCATATATTGAAGACCTACAGTTTGTAATCCGTAAAATATAATGATGTTAAGTAAAGAAGAAATAACGTATAAATGCCAAGTTTCTTTTAAGTGTAACTCTTTGTATTTCGGTAATGCGAACAGGAGTAAAATGAATCCTCCAATTAAAGTTCGAACACCTGCAAATAAAACGGGTGGTGTATAATGCAGGGCAAACTTAGATAAAGGCCAATTGATTCCCCACATGAAAACGAGAAAGGTAAGGATGATGGCCGTCTTAGTTCGAGAAAGCTGTGTCACGGTAAGACCTCCTTGTTGTTATTCATTTCACTATGATATGATATCGACTGTAATAAATAAAATGAATCTTTTTTATAAGGAGTATAAGTGATTAGTTATGACCATTACACAACTGCAAGTATTAATAAAAACTGTTGAGTTAAGTAGTTTTACGAAGGCGGCTCGGGTGTTAAATATGACGCAGCCAGCAGTCAGTCATGCCATTTCAAGTATTGAGTCTGAGTTAGGAGTTACTATTCTTATACGTGATAAACGAAAAGGGCTAATCGTTACGGATGTAGGAAACAGAATTCTTGTACATATTAGAGAGATTTTGAACGGTGTAGAGAAGATTGAACAAGAAGTTGCGATGGAGAAAGGGCACGAAGTGGGGACGATTCGAATTGGGAGTTTTCCGAGTGCTTCTGCACATTTCTTACCGAAAATGATAAACCATTTTAAGGAGAAGTATCCGAACTTAGAGGTCGTTCTTTGTGAAGGAACGATTCAAGAAGTTGAAGATTGGTTAGTATCGAGGGTTGTTGATATAGGAATTGTTATTTTGCCTAATAAAGAGATGGAGATTGTTCCGTTAACGAAAGGGAAAATGGTTGCTATCTTAAGAGATGATCATCCTCTTTGTAAGAAGGACGCTATTACAATTAGTGATTTAGAGAATGAACCGATCATACTATGTAAGGGCGGATATGAGCCACCCATTATTGATATGTTTAAACAAGCCAACGTACCACTTCGGGCTGAGTATGTAATATCAACCGTTACTACAGCTTTAAACATGATTCAAGAAGGGCTAGGTATTGCAATATTAGCTGAATTATCTTTAACGAATTTACCACAGAATGTGCAAACGAGAGAATTGGAACCACAAGTATGGAGAGAAATTGCTTTAGCTGTTCCTTCATTAAAGGATTCTTCAATCGCTGTGCAGCTATTTATAGAGGAATTTCAATCGCTATTTGCAGAGTAAAAAGAGGTGTCTCATGTATATTAATGGGACACTTTTTAATTTGCTTATAAAAAATCTATGAAAAGGATTGACTTATCCATTTGTTGTAACTATAATGATTACATCGAGGTGATGATCACGATGAAAATTAGTAGCCGCTTTTCTATAGCTGTTCATATTTTATCTATTTTGAAAAACAATCCATCTTCACTTTGTACTTCAGACTATATGGCTGAAAGTGTAAACACAAATCCAGTAGTCATTCGCAAAATCATGTCGCACTTGAAACAAGCGGGTTTTGTATATGTAAATCGCGGTCCAGGTGGTGCGGGGTTATTAAAGAATTTACATGAAATCACATTGTTAGATGTGTATCATGCAGTGAATGTAGTGGAAGAAGACAAGCTATTTCATATTCACGAGCAACCGAATCCAGATTGTCCAATTGGAGCAAATATTCAAGCTGTATTAGAAGTTATATTAATACAAGCACAATCTGCGATGGAAGAAGTTTTGAGAAATATTACGATGGGGCAGTTGTTTGAAACTTTGCAAGAAAAAATGAATGCTTAAATCATATTTATATTTTTTTATTATTAATGTAACTTAAATGATTACAACGATAAAGGTAAGGTGTAAAAGTTATGACTGTAAAAATGAAAGTATACTCAGATTTTATATGTCCATTTTGTTTTTTAGCAAAAGGTCCATTAGATGAAGTAGCGAAAGAGAATGATGTGGAGATTGAATGGATGCCATTTGAATTACGTCCAAGCCCATATTCAAAAATAGATCCATGGAATGAGCCGGAAAAATTAGGCTCATGGGATGCTTTCATTCTTCCAACTGCGAAGAAGTTAGGAATTGATATGCGTTTGCCGCGTGTTTCTCCACATCCATATACACATTTAGCTTTCGAAGGATGTCAATTTGCGAAAGAACGTGGACTTGGAAATGAGTATCATCACCGCGTATTCACAGCATTTTTCCAAGAAGAGCAAAACATTGAAGATATTGATGTTTTAACAAAATTAGCGGTAGAAGTAGGCCTTCCTGAAGCTGAATTTAAAGAAGCTTTAGTAACTCGTAAATATAAAGAAAAGCATCAAGAAGCAATTCAGCACGCATATGATGAAGCGAATATTATGGCTGTTCCAACTGTCATGATTGGAGATGAAGTCATTCAAGGACTTGCTAGTAAAGAAACGCTACAAAGAGTAATTGATAAAGAAATTGAAAAGGATAAAACAAATTCATTTGAAGGCATGCAATGTAATACAGATGGATATTGCTAATTCACTTGTTATGAAATAACAAAATAAATTATAAAACAAATATTTGGAGGAATTAACATGTCAGCAACTACAACAAACTTAAAAGAAGCAATCGTGAACCGTCGTTCCATTCGTAAAGTAACAAAAAACGATGCAATTACGAAAGAAAGAATTGAAGAAGTTTTAAAAACAGCTTTACACGCACCAACATCTTTCAATATGCAAAGTGGCCGAATGGTTGTATTAATGGATGGAGAGCATGAAAAGTTTTGGAATATTGTTAAAGAAACATTAAGAGCCCGCGTACCAGCAGAAAACTTTGAAGCGACTGTAGAAAGATTAAAAGGTTTCCATGCAGGTGTTGGGACTGTGTTATTCTTTGAAGATCAAGCAACAGTAGAAAAAATGCAAGAAAATGCACCATTATATAAAGATCAGTTCCCATTCTGGTCTCATCAAGGAAATGCAATGTTACAACATACAGTATGGATGTTATTATCAGCTGAAGGAATTGGCGCATCTCTGCAACACTACAATCCAATCGTAGATGCTGAAGTGAAAGAAACTTGGAACATTCCAGCAGAGTGGAACTTAGTAGGACAAATGCCATTTGGTGAGCCAAATGAACAACCAGGAGAAAGAACATTTTTACCTACTGAAGATGTAGTGAAATTTTATTAAGAAATTTAATATATAAAGAGTGAAATAAAAGGAGAGTACAGCCATATATGTACTCTCCTTTCGTATGTAATAAACGCTTACTGCAAGAGCGATTACATTCATATAAATATAATTCTTCCCTTACAATTAAAAATCTATTATGTTTATTATTTTGAAATGACAGTAAACATCCCCGTCATGTTTGGTGAGTAATCCTTAAAATCAAATTTCTCATAGAACGATTCTTTACCTTCTGATGCAAACAAACCGACAAACGCCTTATCAGGGGCATTCTCATGTAAGTATGAAACTAAATGATGCATGATTTCTTTTCCAATACCATGTTTCTGGTAGTTTGGATGAACTACTATATCTTGAATATAGAAATAGATAGATCCATCACCAACAATTCTCCCCATGCCGATTATTTGTTCATTATCTTTCACTGTGATGCAGTGAATAGAATTCTTCAGTGAAAGATTTGCTACCTCAAAATTCATATAATCAGTCCATCCAACAGAATCACACAAATATTTGTACTCTTCTAATGTTGGACTGTTATGTTTAAAATCATATGTTTTCAAAATATACCCTCCAAGCCTTTATATTCAACAAGTATATACATTCGACATTTTTTTATCGTTTCCTCTTACGTAATTGCCCTTTGGTGTCGAATTTCGGACAGTTTCCTCATTTGTATTAATTTATAAGGGTTTAGGGAAAAAATATTAGAAATAATGCAATAGAAAAGGAAGTGGAAAAATGAATGATGAGAAAAAATATACAGTAGTAGGTACTGACGTTGAGGAAGTAAAACGTTTAAATAAGGATTCAGGATTAACGTATAATCAAGTGAAGGAATTATTAGTGAAGCAAATGCAAAAAAAGAAGTAATGAAATTTTTCCTTTTTTCATTTAGCATTTTAATTAAAGAGAGTTATAAGGATAACTCTCTTTTTCAATACAATTGAGCAACTTTTAGAGTGGAGGAAACAACATGAAGAAGTGGGTAAAGGTAACGTTGTCTATTGCGGGAGGTATTGATTTGTTAATGGGCTAATACAAAAAGAATCTAACAATATAAAAAGAAAAAAAGGATTCTTCTTAATTAGTAAGAAAGATTGTCTATAGAAGTTCATAAAATGTAATATATTCAATTTCCATCCATTGAAGGAGGAGGTTAAATCTTAATGAATGAAGTGAAAAATTTCTTTCGAAGTAGAGGGTTCCAACGTTTTCTCGTTTTAATAATAGTAGCGCTTGTATTATATGGCTTAAAAAGTATGATCAATTTAATATTAATTACGTTCATACTGACATTTTTAATGGATCGGTTTCAACGTTTTATTTCAAAGAAATTGAAAGTGAATCGGAAAATTGTTATCGCATGTTTGTATATCATATTAGTTACTTTTATCGGCACAACATTATATAAATACTTACCTGTGCTAACGATACAAATTTCCCAATTGATTTATCAGTTTAGGTTATTTTTTCAAAATCCACCGGATAATGAGATCATTAAATATGCGCTTTCAACAATTAATGGGATGGAAGTATCAAAATATATAGAACAAGGTGTAGATGTCATCTATCAATCCATTGCAAATATAGGAAAAGTCAGTTTGCAAATACTACTCTCTCTTATTTTAAGTTTATTTTTCTTGTTAGAAAAAGAACGCATAATATCATTTACTTCAAAATTTAAAGATAGTAGTCTGAAGGTTTTTTATGAGGAGATTGCATATTTTGGCGAAAGGTTTGCAAGATCGTTCGGTAAAGTAATTGAAGCACAGTTTTTAATTGCAGTTGTCAATTGTATTCTTACTGTCATTGCATTAATGGTTTTAGGATTTCCACAGCTACTCGTATTGGCTGTCATGATTTTCTTACTAGGATTGATTCCTGTTGCAGGTGTAATCATTTCCTTGTTCCCGCTTTGTATTATTGCTTATAACGTAGGCGGAGTTATATACGTCGTATACATACTTGTGTTCATTACAGTAATCCATGCTCTTGAAAGTTATTTTTTAAACCCGAAGTTTATGTCTGCGAAAACGAATTTACCAATCTTTTATACATTTATGATTCTCATCTTTTCAGAGCATTTCCTTGGAATATGGGGGCTTATAATCGGGATACCAATCTTCATCTTCTTACTAGATGTACTGAATGTAAATAATGAGGAAACGATTAAAAAATAGAAAATAAATAAAAAAAGCAATCCAAAATAAATTGGATTGCTTTTTTATTATACATATTAAAGAACTGGGGCCATTGTTTCTTTCAATACTTGAACAGAGTGATCGAATTTTAATTCTTCTTCTTCACTTAATTCTACTTCTAAAATTTCACGAACACCGCCGCGATTTAAAACAGCAGGGACACCGATATAAACATCTTTTTGACCGTATTGACCTTCTAGATATGCCGAAACAGTTAATACACTATTTTCATCGTTTAAAATGGCCTTAGTAACACGTAGAAGTGACATACCGATACCGTAGTAAGTTGCACCTTTTCGCTCAATAATATGGTAAGCTGCATCACGAACGTTTATGAAGATTTTGTCTAAATCTTCTTGTGTGTATGTGTTGTCTTTATCAAGAAGCGTTTGTAGTTTTTGAATACCGACTGATACGTGACTCCAAACAGGAAGTTCTGTATCACCATGTTCTCCGATAATATAAGCATGAATGTTGTGTGGACCAATATTGAAGTACTCACCTAACATATAGCGGAAACGAGCAGAATCAAGTGTTGTACCAGAACCGATTACACGTTCTTTCGGTAAACCAGATTCTTTCCAAGTTACGTAAGTTAAAATATCGACAGGGTTAGTTGCGATTAAGAAGATGCCATCAAACCCGCTATCCATAATACTGCGAACGATTTGTTTAAAGATTTTTGCGTTTTTCTCAACTAAATCTAAACGTGTTTCACCTGGCTTTTGTGGTAATCCAGCCGTAATGACTACAAGATCCGCATCTTTACAATCTTCGTAGCTACCTTTCCATACTCTAGTTGGAGCTGGTGCAAAAGGAACAGCATGACTTAAATCCATCGCTTCTCCTTCAGCTTTTGCCTCGTTTACATCAACTAAAACAAACTCTTCAGCTACAGCTTGGTTAATCATGCAGTAAGCATAACTACATCCAACCGCTCCTGTTCCTACTAATACAACTCGGTTAATACCTTTTTTCATTTCAAAATTCCTCGCAATTTCATTGATTTTATTATGTAAGATAATACGTCTTACTTCTATAGAGTCATATCTAGTTTATTACATTTTATAAAAGATATTCAAGTAATTGAAAATGTATCCGTGCAATTCTTTGCATGAAACATAGGAAGTAAGTTAACTGAATATAATGCAATAAAATCCTTTATTGAAGGGGAAAAAGGCATGATGCAGCCATTAACGATGGAAAGAATGCTTCATATTATTAATGTGGGGCTCGTTAAAACGAATAACCCAAAGCAGGTTGTTATTGCTGGTGCAGGGATTTCGGGATTAGTTGCAGCATCGTTATTGAAAGAAGCAGGTCATAACATAACAATTTTAGAAGCGAATAGCCGAATAGGCGGAAGAATATATACGATGCGTGAACCGTTTAGCAGAGGTTTATATTTTAATGCAGGGCCGATGCGAATTCCTGGAACACACGAGTTAACTTTAGCTTACATTCGTAAATTTAAATTACCGTTAAATCTGTTTATAAATAAAACCACTTCAGATATTATTTATACGAATAATATTAAAACGAGATTGAGCATATTCGAAAATAATCCAACTATACTTGGATATCCCATTTTAGAGAACGAAAAAGGAAAAACGGCAGAAGAGTTAATGTTACTAGTATTAGAACCAATACTAAACTTTATAAAAAAAGATCCTCATAAAAACTGGATTATCGTTGAAAAAAAGTATAAAGCATATTCGCTCGGCTCATTTTTAATTGAGTATTATTCAGACGGAGCAATCGATATGATGGGTGTACTTCTTGATATGGAAGCATATATGGGAATGTCTTTAATTGAAGTACTACGTGAAATGATCTTTTTTACCTCAACGACAAAATATTACGAGATAACGGGCGGGATGGATGCATTACCAAATTCATTTTTACCGGAGTTAAAAGATAATCTTTTTATGTCGTATAAAGTAGAGAAAATCATACAAGAAGATAATAAAGTAATGCTACAAGGAAATCATGAGCAAACGTTAGAACAATTTACAATAACAAGTGATAGTGCTATTATTACAATTCCGTTTTCAACGTTACGATTTGTAGAAATTCAGCCATATCATTTATTCTCTTATTTTAAAAGACGAGCAATTCGTGAGTTAAATTATATTGCTGCAACTAAAATTGCGATAGAGTTTAAAAGTAGATTTTGGGAGAAAGCGGGACAATGTGGAGGTAAATCGATTACAGATTTACCTATACGATTTACATATTATCCGAGTTATGGCATTCATACACCAGGTGCAGCCATTGTTTTAGCGAGTTATACGTGGGCAGATGAGGCATTAACATGGGATAGTCTCTCGCAAAGAGATCGTATTCGTTACGCATTAAAAAATTTAGCGGAAATATATGGTGACATCGTCTATAGTGAGTTTGTTACTGGAACATCTTTTAGCTGGAGTAAAAATCCGTATTCTTGCGGCGCATTTACAGCTTTTGAACCAGGTCAAGAGCTCGAGTTATTTCCATATATTACACCACCGTCTGGAAAAGTACACTTTGCAGGAGAGCATACGACATTAACACATGGGTGGATGCAAGGAGCAATAGAGTCTGGAATTAGAGTTGCGTATGAAGTAAACGAACGGTGAAGATATATTTACAAATGACTATTCTTTTAATAAAATAATAAATATAAATCGTAATTATTACGCTTTGAATACGTTTGAAATAAAGAAATGGATGGTCGATCACATGAATAAAGTAGAAATTCATATATTAGGTGGCTTTTTAGGTAGTGGAAAATCAACATTATTACAAAATTTATTGTTAGCGGAGAAAAAGAAGAATAGAAAAGTTGCAGTATTAATGAATGAAATTGGTGAATACTCGGTAGATACAGATATTATTGGAAAAGAGAATGTTTTAAGAGAACTTCTGAAAGGATGTATTTGTTGTACGCTAAAAGAAGAGCTTGAAATACAGCTGCATTCGTTATATCAGCAAGAAAGACCAGATGTCATTTATATTGAAACGACAGGTGTTGCACATCCAATTGAAGTGCTAGATGCATGTGTATCACCAATTTTAGCACCTTTCTTAGAAGTGAAATCAATTGTCGTTGTATTAGATGCAGTAAGGTGGTTAAACCGAAGTGTATTAAGTGCAAACGTTCAGCAATTATTGCATGAGCAACTGAAGTTTGGTAGCCACATTTTAATTAATAAATCAGATTTACTAACAGATGAGGATAAGAACAAAGTAATTGAAGAAGTGAAAGTGATAAATAATCATGCGAAATTGTTTGAAACAAAATATTGTAATATATCTTTAGAAGACATAGAAGAAGCTGAATTTACGAATGACGTGGAACATGAGAAACTACATGTAAAACAGCATTTACATATACAAACGATGACGTATCAATTTACGAAATCGATTGATCAAGACAATTTATATGAATGGCTTTCAAATTTACCAGACAGTATTTATCGTGTAAAAGGATTTGTGAAATTCCATGGAGATAAATACCCACACCTATTCCAATATTCATTTGGGGTACCAACTTTACTGGAACAAGACTTCGGTTTCCCGACGAACTTAGTAGTAATAGGGGAAGGGCTAGATAAGAAACAATTGGCTGAAGGGTTAGAGAAAGTAGAAAATAATTAAGTGTTTTTTACATAGGCTACAATAATTGACTTAATAACCTAAGTTAATTATTGTAGTTTTTTCATGATTAATACTACAACGAAACAGTATTTTAAATTAGAAAGTAGAATATATATTGATTGTATGTCCGTTTCCATTAAATAGGAAGGTGATTATAGATTTGTGCCGAATGTAGAGGATACTACAAGAGTTTTCCATTACCTACCTTATAGTTAGTCATGATTACGGGCAGGGGACTTTGGCGTGTTTGATTCTATCAGAAAGAAAAGTATGGGGAGGATCACAATGTCGATGAAAAAACGTAAATGGCTAAGAATGATGGCTACTGGCTGTGTTTTAGGCTCGTTATTAATAACGGCAGCTTGTTCAGGAAAGAAAACAAGTACAGAGGATGAAAAGACGATTAAGGTAGGAGTTCTTGCTTCATTAACAGGTCCATTAGAATCATATGGAAAACAAACAGTGAACGGATTTGAATTAGGGTTAGACTATGCCACGGGCGGCACTGGGAAAGTGGAAGGGAAGAAGATTAAGTTTGTTGTAGAAGATACGGAAACGAAAGCAGAGGTAGCGGTTAAAAAAGCTACGAAGTTATTAGAAGAAGAGAAAGTCGATTTTTTAGTCGGATCGTCTAGTTCAAGTGATACATTAGCAGTTTTACCATTAGCTGAAGAATATGAAAAAATAATGGTCGTAGAACCGGCAGTTGCTGATAGTATTACCGGAAAGAATTGGAATAAGTATGTTTTTAGAACAGGAAGAAGCTCTTCGCAAGATGCGATTGCAGGAGCAGCTGCAATTGCAAAAAAAGATGTAAAGATTGCGACGTTTGCCCCGGATAATGCATTTGGCCGTGAAGGAATTGCGGCATTTAAAGCTGGAGCGAAGAAATTAGGGGCAAATATTGTAAACGAGCAATACGCAGATACAAATTCGACTGACTTCACTGCAAATATTCAAAATATCATTAGCTCAAAACCAGATTATTTATTTATCGTTTGGGCAGGGGCAAACTCACCTTGGAAACAGTTAAAAGATATGAATGTGGAAGCACAAGGTATTAAAATTTCTACCGGTGCACCAGATATACCGGCATTAAAAACGATGGATGCGTTAGTAGGAATGCAAGGTTTTTCTGTTTATTATCATACACTCCCGAAAAATAAGGTGAATGATTGGTTAGTGGAAGAACATAAAAAACGATTTAATGGTGCGGTGCCAGATTTATTTACAGCAGGAGGAATGTCAGCGGCAATTTCAATTGTAGAAGCTTTAAAGAAAACAAAAGGTGATACAGATGTAGATACATTAATTAAGAAAATGGAAGGAATGGAATTTGATACACCGAAAGGAAAGATGAATTTTAGAGAAAAGGATCATCAAGCGATGCAGACATTGTATTCTATCACATTGAAAAAGCAAGATGGTGTAGACTATCCGGTGCCAGTATTAGAGCGTGAATTAACGATGAAAGAGACAGAACCACCAGTTCAAAATAAATAGACTGAATTTTCTGTTGTTTTTGTATAAAGAGGGGAAACCCTCTTTATACGTATTTCTTTCATACTTAAAGCTTTAAAGGGAGGGATTTCGTGACACATTTGCTTGAAACGAAAAATCTAAGCGTATCTTTTGGTGAACATCATGTTATTAAGGATGTGAATGTAACAGTACAAAAAGGGAAGCTCATTTCCATTATTGGACCAAACGGTGCAGGAAAGACAACGTTATTTAATTTACTAAGTGGGCAAATTTCTCCAACAAAGGGTGAAGTATATTTTAAAGGACAAGAGATTACAAAGTTATCAATTGCGGATCGAACTCGATTAGGAATTGGTCGTTCTTTTCAACTTACAAATATATTCCCAGAGTTAACGGTACTTGAAAATGTTCGATTAAGTGTTCAATCATTCGTGCAAGATTACTATAGTTTTTTTCCGAGTTCAGCAAAATTTAAGCAACAAGTTGGAGAGGCGAGACGTTTCTTAAAAACAGTATTACTTCAGGAGAAAGAACATGTATTAGCGAAAGATTTAGCACATGGGGAAAAACGAAAATTAGAGCTTGCGATGTTATTAGCTTTAAAAACAGATGTGTTGCTACTTGATGAGCCAACGGCAGGTATATCAGTTGAAGAGGTACCGGCTATTTTGCAAGTGATTGAAAATATAAAAAAACATCCAGAGAGTACAATTGTACTGATTGAACACAAAATGGATATGGTACTAGATTTGTCAGACCATCTTATCGTTTTATTTCATGGAGAGCTATTGGCTGAAGGTTTGCCTGAAGAAATAATGAAAGATGAGCGTGTACAAAGTGCTTATTTAGGGGGATTATATAGTGGCACTATTACAAGTGAATAATATAGAGACGTATTTAGATCAGTTTCATATTTTACAAGGGGTATCTTTTGCTGTTGAGAAAGGGACGATTACTGTACTGTTTGGGAGAAATGGTGCAGGAAAGACTACGACATTACGTTCGGTTATGGGATTTCACCATATCGCACATGGCGAAATTTATTATGATCATACACAAGTAAATGGACTATCTACACATTTAATTTCTAGAAAAGGAATAGGGTATGTACCAGAAAATCAAGGTATTTTTCACGATCTGACAGTAGAAGAAACATTCGCTCTTGCTAGAGAGAAGGGAGAAGAAGCGGAAGAGAAAGTCGAATGGATGCTTGAATTATTTCCGGATCTAAAGCAGTTTTGGCACAAAAAAAGTGGGCTCTTAAGTGGAGGACAAAAGCAAATGCTAGCAATTTCAAGAGCATTTATTAATAGTGATGGTTTATTACTTATTGATGAACCGAGTAAAGGGTTGTCCCCTATTATGATAGAAAAGTTAATGATAGCCATTTTGAAAATGAAGGAGAAAACAACAGTTTTACTCGTTGAACAAAACTTTATGATGGCTAGCCAAATTGGTGATTACTTTTATATTATGGATAACGGAAAAATTGTTCATAACGGTTTTATGCATGAATTAAAAGAGGATAAGGAAATGTGTCATAAATATTTAGGAATCTCTTAACATGAATCCGAGGTGAGAAGGATGGATGTGTTAATTAATTTATTTGTAAATGGGATTTCAACAGGGATGCTCATTTTTTTATTAGCGTCAGGTCTTTCACTTATTTTCGGTTTAATGAGCGTTCTAAACTTTGCACATGGTGGATTATTTGCGTGGGGAGCGTTTACAGGTGTATGGCTATTTAATATGACAGGTAGTTATGTATTAGCTTTAATTGGGGCAATAGCTATGGGGATGTTCCTTGGATTCATTTTAGAAAGATTCCTTATTAGACCGGTATATGGAAATCATGTTCGCCAGCTTCTTGTGACGCTTGGAGGGATGCTTGTACTTAGTGAATGTATTAAAGTATTTTGGGGACCTAATCCAATTGGTGCAAAATTACCGTTATGGCTACAAGGAAGTTTTACATTTGGAGGCGTTATATTAATTAAATATCGTTTATTCGTTATTTTAATTGGGATCATCATTTACATTGCTTTACTATTATTGCTCAAAAAAACAAAGATAGGTCTTATGATACGTGCAGGTGTAATGGATAAAGAGATGGTTCAAGCGCTAGGTATTAACGTAAAAGCGATATTTTCTTTCGTCTTTTTATTAGGAGCAGGGATGGCAGCGTTGGGAGGATTCTTATTAGCACCGTATTCAGGAGTTATTTTCGCTGAAATGGGTATGCAATATGCAATTTTAGCTTTCATAGTAGTAATCATTGGAGGGTTAGGAAGCGTACAAGGTTCAGCAATCGCTTCATTAATTGTCGGATTAGCTGGTGCTTTTACAGCGTATTTTATACCAGATTTATCACTTGCAATCAATATGTTAATGTTACTATTTTTCTTAATCGTGAAGCCAAATGGACTTGTTGGTGAAAAGGGGTGAAATGGTGAACAGCACATCAAATCGAATTAAAGTATACTTCGGAGTATGTATGCTCATTTGTTTAAGTGTATTTCCATTCGTAAATGACTCACGGAGCTTGTTAATTTTGTTCACTCAAATCTTCATCTTTGCTATTTTTGCAATGAGTTTTGATGTATTGCTTGGATATACAGGAATTGTATCGTTCGGTCATTGTATGTTCTTTGGAATAGGAGCATATGGCGTAGCGCTTTTATTTGATCGGCAAGGAGTATCTATAACGAACTTTTTAATAGGGCTAGTAGCTGCAATTATCATTTCAGCAATTGTTAGTTATATAATTGGTTTGCTTTCTTTACGGCTGAAAAGCCATTTTTATGCAATGTTAACACTTGCTATTTCACAGTTGTTTTTCGTACTTGCTGAAAAATGGCGTGGGCTTACTCACGGAGGGGATGGTTTTACATTTGGTGTACCAGACTTATTCCGTGATCGTTTTACCTTTTATTATGTAACACTTATATGTTTAATCGTTATTTTTATTCTGTTACGTCTTTTTACTAAATCTTCTATCGGAAAAGTATTAAAGGCAATTTCACAAAATGAACAACGTGTTGAAGCATTAGGATATAAAGTTCTTCATTATAAAATTATTGCTAGTATTGTGGCAGGAGTAGTAGCTGCGATTAGTGGTGGTTTATTTGTTGTCACACTACGCTTTGTAAATACGACTGTATTTTCAATTGAAATGACATTAAATGCATTATTGATGACGATGATTGGAGGCGTTGGAACGTTAATTGGAGCAATTGCTGGAGCAGGAATTATTGAATCACTGAAATACTATTTATCAGAATTAGCTACAGTGTATCCAATTTTTGAAAGATGGACGATTATTCTTGGGTTATTATACATTATCGTATTGCTAGTTTTCCCGAAAGGATTAGTTGGAACGGTAAAAAGTTTGAAGGATATGAAACGGAATAAGAAGGAAAAAAGTGCAAAAGTGGAGCAAAATGTGTGAAAAATCAATTGTATAAAATATAAAAATCCCTCTTTTAGATTCGTAAAGGAGGGATTTTTATTGTTGTATGTAATTAGTTAGTTTAAAGATATTATCCTACTCAAATAATTCATTAGGTATTTGTTTTAAAGAGTTTTGATTTGTAAAAAAATGAATAGCTAATTTCTCAATTGGAACAACTTCAACGGGCACTAAGTTATCATTTTTAATCGGTAAAAAGGCTATTCCTTTACCATCCTGAATGAACTCTTCCATAAGCGAATAAGAATCTAATTGTTGAAGTTGACGTTGAGATAAATTATTTTCTGTTAGAAATTGTATCGTCTTATTTCTAAAAGGACACTTTTTGTCATTACTAACGAAGAAGAGTTCCTTTGAATAGTCAATGATAGGCGTTCCTTTCGCTTGTAATAAGCCTACAGAAATGGAAGTAGTAAATACTTTTTTAAAAGCAGCATTGGGATCATCCTCATAAGTAATGACCATATCAACTTTTTGTTGTTGCAGTAATTTATGCAAATGACTACTATTTTCTACATATATTTGATAATTCCTGAAATTTTCTTTAATACGCTTACTTACATAATTGGTCAAAATAGATTGTGACGTCGCTATTACATAAGAAGAACCACTCGTTTTAATTTTATCTTTCGCTTCTTCTACTAAAGTTAATATTTGATTCGTATAGTTTAATAAAATGTCACCAGAAGGTAATAAGGAAACGCCTTTGTTATCTCTATGTAGTAAAGGAGTTTCTAATTCTTGTTCTAATTTTTTTATTCGCTCAGTTACGTTCGGCTGAACATATCCTAACTCCTTAGCAGCTTTACTAATAGAACCTTCACTAACTACAGTTTTGAATATAATAAGATCATTTATTTCCATGTATCACAGCCCCTTATACGGTATCATTATAAATGATATCAAACATAATTTATACCTATTTTACGGTAGTCAATCATCGGTTTATCATTGTGTATATAAGTTAGAAAGTGAGTGATAAATATGATTGGAATGCAATATAAAGTCATTTTGCCAAAGGATTATGACATGGAGATTATTAAAAAAAGAGTAAAGGATAATGGGCATAAAACTGATGGTTTTCAAGAACTAAATTTTAAAGCGTATTTAATTAATGAGGAAGGTAAGGACGGGAATTTCTATAACTGTTATGCACCTTTATATGTTTGGAATGGCCATGAAGGAATGAACAAATTTATCTTTGAAGGGTATTATGATAATATTTTACAATCTTTTGGATGGCAACAAATAAATATAGGTGTTCCATTAGTTGTTAATTTAAGTGATGATTTTAAAAAAAGTAGATATGCTGTTGAGTATACAGGGAGTATTTCTCAAAGTAATTCACTGAGAGGGACTCAATTAAACACTATGAATGAGAATGTACAAAACATAGAAAAGAGTTTAGGAAATGTAATCATTTATAATCCAGATAAATGGGGATATAGCCAATTCAGATTTTATAATGATAAGCCTAATATGGTAACGAATAAAGATGTTACAGTATATGAGATTTTGCACATTTCACGATGAAAATTTGTTGAATGTTAAATTAAGAAAAGGAATGAAACTGTATGCCTTTTGTGAACGTTTATTATCATGAAAATAAATTAAATAAAGAAGAGGTCAAAAAGATAGGTGAATGTATTCATCTTTCATTAATTGAACATTTTAACATCCCTGAAAATGATTTTTTTCAAATGTTTTTACCTTATCAACAAAATCACTTTTTATATAATCCATATTATTTGTTGGAAAGAGGAGAAAAGAGAACAAATAATATGATGTATGTTTCTATTACATGTGGACCGGGAAGAACGATAAAACAGAAAAGTGATCTGTATCAGTCGATATCCTCGAAGGTTTCTGAATGTTCTAGTATAAAAAGTACAGATATTTTTATTACGCTAAATGAGACATCTGCAGAAAATTGGTCATTTGGTCAAGGAATGGCACAATTGGTAAAAGTGAAGGGGGAGTGAAACGATGAATGAATCCATTGAATATTGTATTCAAGAGAAAATGAGAGAAAAGGCACCTGCATTTGCTCATTATAGTGAAGAGATATTGTTTGAGGAAGTGTGGCGGGATGACACTTTAACATTAAGAGAAAGAAGTTTATGTACAGTTTCGGTATTAATCAGTCTTGGTAATACAGAACAATTACCATTTCATTTGCAGTTGGCCAAACAAAATGGAATTGCAGAACATGAAATGATTGCATTAATAACACATATGGCTTTTTATGTTGGCTGGCCAAAAGCGGTAGCAGTTTTAAATATAGTAATGAATGAAATGGAAAGTTAAGAATAACGATAAGAAAGAATTCATTTAAATATGAATTCTTTCTTATCGTTATTTATGCAATACTCTAATGAGATATTTTTCACTTTTTCTCTTGCTTTTTTATCACTTGCGTAGTAAAGTGATAGTAAGATTCACGATAGGAAGTGATCAAACATGCGTGATAATACGATAGGATCATTAATATGGTTACGTTTAATACGATTTACGAACCAAAGTAATCAGATGTCAAATGAGTTTTTAAAACGTTTTGATTTAACGACTGCTCAATTTGATGTGCTTTTACAAATACGTACGTATCAACCACTAACGCAAATGGAGTTAGCTGAAAAGGTAACTGTTACACAAGGTGGTATTTCTCGAATGTTAACTCGTCTTGAAAAAGAAGGATATATAGTACGAAAACAAGATTGGAAAACGAAAACAATTAGTCTTACAGAGCAAGGAGAAGCAGTTTTAGAAAAAGCATTGCCAGAGCAGCTTGCATTTCAATCTTCGTTTTTTGATGATGTATTAAATGAAGAAGAGCAGAAAATATTATACGAGCTAATGACGAAAGTGCATAAGCACAGTGAAAAAAAAGAATTACCGCAAGAGTAATTTTTTTTACAACATCAATTGACTAATCAAGTGATGGTTAGTTGAATAAAATTAATACGACTTAATTAAAGGAGAGAGCAACTATGGAAAAATACCGTATGGATACAAGTAAAGGAATGGAGTTTGGATTATATTCAATTGGGGATCATGTTTTAAATCCACATAACGGAGAGAAGATTAGTGCGGGACAAAGAATTCATGAATTAATTGAAACAGCTAAGTTAGCAGATGAAGCTGGACTTGATGTATTTGCTGTCGGTGAAAGTCATCAAACGCATTTTACAACGCAAGCTCATACAGTCATTTTAGGGGCTATTGCACAAGCTACGAAAAATATAAAAATTGCAAGTTCAGCAACGATAATAAGTACATCTGATCCGGTACGAGTATATGAGGATTTTGCTACAATTGACTTGATTTCTAATGGACGTGCAGAAATCGTGGCTGGTCGTGGATCTCGTATTGGGGGATATAGTTTACTTGGTTATGACGTGAATGATTATGAAGAATTATTTGAAGAGAAGATGGAACTTTTATTGAAAATTAATAAAGAGGAACATGTAACTTGGAACGGACAGTTCAGAGCACCGCTTGCACATGCATCGGTTATTCCAAGAGCAAAAAATAATAACTTACCAATTTGGCGTGCAGTTGGTGGCCCACCAGCTAGTGCGATTAAAGCAGGACGTGCGGGTGTGCCAATGATGATAACAACACTAGGTGGTCCAGCTATTAACTTTAAAGGATCAGTAGATGCTTATCGTGAGGCTGCTGAGCAAAGTGGATTTAATCCAGCAAGCTTACCAGTTGCAACGACGAGTTTATTTTATACAGCAAAAAATTCACAAGATGCATTTAATGAATACTATCCTCATATTAATGCTGGTATGCTTACACTACGCGGTGGTGGATATCCAAAACAACAGTTTACAAATGCAGTAGATTATCGTGATGCATTAATGGTTGGTAGCCCGCAACAAATTATTGAAAAAATGCTTTATCAATATGAATTATTTGGACAACAACGTTTTATGGCACAAATTGATTTTGGTGGTGTACCACTTAATAAAATTGAGAAAAATATCGAACTAATTGCTACTGAGATTTTACCGGCTATTAGAAAACATACAGCAAAATAATTTAAAAAATACCGAGAGTCTAATCGATTCTCGGTATTTTTTATGTATGAATTTAGTTTGAAAAAATGACAATAAAATGAATTTTTAGTCTAGAAAGTGGGAGTAGACTTTCTATTTTTGAATAATATTATTTTGTGTTTGAATTTTAAAAATACATTTTCCTCTTGACAAAAAACTCACTGATTTCTCCGTTGGTTCAGAGGACATTTTTTCGCGTGAAAGTCAAGTGTATGAAGAGGGAAATGATTATTTTATTGATATGAAAGTAAGTCTTATATTAAAAAAGCACATTTTATTAATGAGAAAAATCTAATTCAAGAAAATGACAAAAGACATATTTCAGACAAAATGATGTCAATAATACGTCAAAAATCAGCTGAATTTACTATGCAGGTATATTATACAATTCGATTAACGGATAAAACACTACTGAAATAGTGAAAAGGTAAATTTTATGAGAAAGTTCTTTTGTAATTATCTTGAAAACTGAAAATTTATATTTTCTAAAAGTACATAAACAAATTTATCTTTCTATATTTCTAAGATTTGAGTTGTTTTATTCATACAACTCAATTGAAATTACGATATAAAAAATTATGAAGGAAGTGATTGTAGTATGGAAACGCTCGAATTGGCACGAATACAATTCGCATCAACAACGATTTTCCATTACTTTTTTGTTCCGCTGTCTATTGGTTTAGCTTTTATCATTGCTTTAATGCAAACGTTATATGTAGTAAAGGGACAAGAAATTTATAAGAAGATGACGAAGTTTTGGACACAAATATTCCTTGTTAACTTTGCGGTAGGTGTAGTAACTGGTATTTTACAAGAATTCCAGTTTGGTATGAACTGGTCAACCTATTCACGCTTTGTAGGTGATGTGTTTGGTCCATCACTTGCGATTGAAGGTTTATTAGCGTTTTTCATTGAGTCTACATTTTTAGGTTTATGGGTATTCGGTGAGGATAAATTACCGAAGCGCATTCACCTTTTATGTATTTGGCTCCTTTCAATTGGAACAATGTTATCAGCATTTTGGATTTTAACTGCAAGTGCATTTATGCAATCACCGGTAGGGTATGAAATGGCAGCAGATGGACGTGCACAAATGAATGATTTCTTAGCGATCATTCAAAACCCACAATTATGGGTACAATTCCCGCATACAATTACAGCGGCGATTGCAACTGGTGCATTCTTTATTGCAGGTGTGAGTGCATGGAAAATAACGAAAGCTCAAGAAACTGAAGTGTTTAAAAAATCGTTCCGCATTTCTATCATTGTTGGAACACTTACAACTGCGCTAGTATTATTCTTCGGTCATGCGCAAGCGCAACAATTAATTAAGACACATCCAATGAAAATGGCAGCAGCTGAAGCGTTATGGAATACGAGTGAAGATCCAGCGCCATTTACAGTATTTGCGAAAATTGATGCTGAGAAGCAAGAAAACTCGTTTGAAATTCAAATCCCTTATATGCTAAGTCTATTATCATTTGATAAATTTAGCGGTCAAGTAGAAGGGATGAATCAAATTCAAAAGCAATATGAAGAAAAATATGGGCCTGGAGACTATATCCCACCAGTACACACTATGTTCTGGAGTTTTAGAGCGATGGTAATGAGTGGAACATTTATGCTTCTTCTAGGAGCGTACGGATGGTTCTTATCAAGAAAAGATCGATTAGCTGAAAAAACTTGGTATTTAAAATTAATGGTGTATGCAATCGCATTACCGTTTATCGGTAATACAGTAGGATGGATTATGACTGAAATGGGACGTCAGCCTTGGGTAGTTTTCGGTGTTATGAAAACGGAAGATGCTGTATCTCCAAATGTTACATTCGGAGAAGTATTATTCTCTTTAGTTTCGTTCACATCACTATATTTAATTATAGGTGGAATTACTATTTACTTATTCGTTCGTACTATTAAAGGACATGAGAATAAGAAAGCGAAACAGGATTCTCAAAGCCATGATCCATTTGATAAGGAGGATGAGTATGTTATCTCTTAATGAGTTGTGGTTTATCATTATTGCAGTTTTATTCGTAGGCTTCTTTGTACTTGAAGGTTTCGATTTCGGTGTAGGTATAGTTTCAAGGTTTTTAGGGGAAAACGATTTAGAGAAAAGAATTTACTTAAATACAATCGGTCCATTTTGGCATGCGAATGAAGTATGGCTTGTTTGTGCAGGTGGGGCTATGTTCGCAGCATTCCCGCACTGGTATGCAACTTTATTTAGCGGGTTTTACATTCCGTTTGTATTTATGCTTCTCGCTTTAATTATTAGAGGTGTTTCCTTTAAATTCCGTGCGAAAATAGATAATCATAAATGGAAAGGTTTTTGGGATTGGGGTATGTTTTTAGGAAGTTTACTACCGCCTATCCTTTGGGGAGTTGCCATTGCTAACTTTATGGTAGGTATTCCAATTGATGAGACGAAAAATGCTGTAGGTGGATTCTTACAATTACTACATCCATTTGCATTACTTGGAGGAGTTATGTTCCTTCTGCTATGTATTGTTCACGGATTGCAATTCCTTACTATACGTACAACTGGTAAGTTAAGAGAACGTGCACGTATTGCTGCGTTGAAAATTGCACCGCTTGCAATTATAGCACTTCTAATTTTTGCCGGTGTAGGGTTATGGAAAACAGATATATTCACTGGTCATGGTACAGAGTGGATCATGGTTCCGATCGGAGCTTTTGTAGCATTATGTGCGTCAACATTATTAAATAAAAGAAGAAGAGATGGTTGGGCTTTCGTTATGACGAGTTTAACAATCGTTTTACTTAGTGCGAGTGTGTTTGCCGGCATGTTCCCACGTGTCTTAATTAGCTCATTAGGGTCAATATACGATTTAACAATTTATAATGCAGCATCGGGAGATTATGCACTAAAACTGATGACGTATTTTTCGATTGCTATATTGCCATTTGTTTTGGGAAGTCAAATATGGAGTTTCTATGTGTTTAGACAACCTGTTAAGTCAGATAAAGATTTGGAGTACTAATGAAAAGAAAAAGAGGACTTCCGTCGTATCCTGGTAGCCGAGTTTTATATGTAGTGTTAACAATCATTAGCATTTTAGAAGCTTTTAGTATTATTGCACAAACAGTGTTTTTAGCGAGGGCTATTACGTTTTTATTTCAAGGAGAAACAGTGCAATCTGTGTTAAATGAAACGGTTTATTTTGGAATCGCGTTTGCAGTACGTCACATGCTAGTTCGAGTATCGCAAATATTGGTGGAACGTTTCGCTGAAAAAACAGGATCGCTACTGCGAAAACAATTAATAGAGGCGTATTTCACATTAGGTCCACGGTATGTTCAAACTGCTGGAACAGGTCATCTGGTTACCTTATCGATAGAAGGTATTGAGAAATTTAAAACATATATTGAATTAACAATTCCTAAAATGATAAGAAGTAGTATCGTACCAGGACTAATTGTACTATATGTTTTTACGCTAGATATTGAGTCTGGAATCATTTTAGTTGTAACGATTCCTATCGTAATTATATTTATGATTCTACTCGGATTAGCAGCGCAGAAAATGGCGGATAGTCAATATGAGACATATCGTGTACTTTCTAATCATTTTGTAGATACGTTAAAAGGGTTAGAAACATTAAAGTATTTAGGGAAAAGTAAACAGCACGAAGGAAAGATTGAAAAAGTAAGTAAAAGATATAGAAAAGCAACGATGCGTACTTTGCGAGTTGCTTTTCTTTCTTCTTTTGCATTAGATTTCTTTACGAGTTTATCAATCGCATTTGTGGCAGTCGGATTAGGGATCCGTTTAATAGATGGGACAATTGTACTACTGCCAGCCCTTACAATTTTAATTTTAGCTCCGGAATATTTTCTGCCAATTAAACAAGTTGGAGCAAATTATCATGCTACGTTAGATGGACAACTTGCAATGGAGCAAATAGAAGAGATTTTACAGCAACAAAAAGAAATAGGAAAGAAAGAATCTAAAGTAGACTTAATATGGAATTCAACTAGTAACTTGAAATTACAAGATGTAAAAGTAAAGAGTGAGGAATCTGAAAAAGCTATATTAGAGGGAATTGATTTTACTTGGAAAGGCACTGGCGCTATAGGTGTAATTGGTGAAAGTGGGGCAGGGAAATCAACGTTAATCGACGTATTAGCAGGATTTTTAACTCCTTCAGCTGGAAAGATGATCGTACATGGTGTGGAAATTGACGGGGCTACTCGTGAAGAGTGGCAAAAGAATATTGCTTATATTCCGCAGCAACCTTATATTTTCCCGCTTTCATTAAAAGATAACATTTGTTTTTACGAAACAAATACAACAGATGAAGAAGTGGAAAGAGTTATTAATGAAGTTGGTCTACGTTCACTTGTTACATCGCTTCCGAACGGGATGTACGAAAAAATTGGAGAAGGTGGACGTATGCTTAGTGGCGGGCAAGAACAACGTGTTGCTATGGCGCGTGCACTTTTAAGTAAAAAGCCAATTATTTTATTAGACGAGCCTACGGCACATCTTGATATAGAAACTGAATTTGAAATAAAGCAAGCGATGTTACGTCTGTTTGAAGGTAAGTTAGTATTTCTTGCAACGCATCGTCTTCACTGGATGAAACAGATGGATCATATTCTTATTTTAAATAAAGGGAAAATGATAGAAAGTGGAACGTATGAAGAGCTTTTAAAGAATGAGGCATTACATTTTCATAGGAAAGAGAGGGGATAGAGATGAGTAACTGGATTAAACCTTATATACAGCAAAATAAAGGTAGAATGACTGTAACTATTTTCCTTGGTCTTCTTGGAGTTAGTTCAGGTGCGATGTTACTTTTTATTTCAGGTTATTTAATCTCTAAATCTGCTCTTCGGCCAGAAAATGTAATGGCTGTATATGTTCCTATCGTTGCAACACGTGCGTTTAGTATAGGGCAAGCGGTATTTCATTATTTAGAGCGTTTAGTTGGACACGATGTCGTATTACGCATTTTAGAAAAAATGAGAACGAAACTATATAGAATAGTAGAACCGCAGGCGTTATTTTTCCGTTCGCGCTTTCAAACGGGCGATATGTTAGGGGTGTTATCCGAAGATATAGAGCATTTGCAAAACCTATATTTACGTACAATATTTCCTAGCATATTAGCATTAGTTGTATATAGCATATTCGTACTTGTTATCGGTGCATTTGACGTAGTGTTTGCACTTATTGCAGGGTGTATATTAGCGATTATCGTCTTTCTTCTTCCATTTGTATCATTCCTTTTAATGAAGCGACATCATGTTACTTTAAAACAAGGAAGAAACCGTTTGTATCAACAGCTAACAGACGCAGTTTTTGGATTATCTGATTGGCAAGCAAGTGGTAGAAAAGATGAATTCATTCATAAGTATGTAGAACAAAATGCGCAGTTGTTACAAACGGAAAAAAGAATGAAACGCTGGAATCACATCCGGGACAGTATCATTCAATTAGTAGTGGGTATTGTAGTTATTTCAATGATCATATGGACTGGAAATGAGGCGGCAAGTGAACAAATTGCACCTACTGTTATTGCGGCTTTCGTCTTAATGACGTTATCTGTCACAAACGCGCTTATTCCTCTTTCAGATGCTATCGATCGCATTCCATCATATGTAGAATCTGCTCATCGTCTAAATCAAATAGAAGGTAATGATGTTTTACACGATGAAAAGGAATTACATGGAGATAAAGATTATGCTGCATCAAAACATATAGACATTGAATTAAATCATGTATCGTATAGTTACCCAGATAGTAATGAATTCGTATTGAAAGAAGTATCACTACAAATAAAGGCAGGAAAGAAAATCGCCATTTTAGGAAGAAGTGGAACAGGGAAATCTACTTTGTTGAAATTGTTAACAGGTGCGCTAAGCCCGTTACATGGTGAAGTTTTATTAAATAGTGAACATGCTCATACGAATCTTTTATCAAAATATATTTCTGTATTGAATCAAAAGCCGCATTTATTCGATACGACAATTGGAAATAATGTACGAATCGGTAAACCAGAGGCTACGGATGAAGAGATATGGACAGCTTTAGAGAAAGCACAATTAGCTTCACATATTGCTACCCTTCCAGAGGGATTGCAAACAAAAATGCATGAAATGGGAAAAAGGTTTTCTGGTGGTGAAAGACAACGGGTTGCTTTTGCTAGAACGCTCATGCAAGAAGCACCAATTATTGTACTGGATGAACCTACAATCGGCTTAGATCCAAAGACAGAATTATCTTTAATAGAAACAGTGTTTTCTGCAACGGAAGAAAAGACAGTAATTTGGATTACGCACCATCTTGTAGGAATTGAACATGTAGATGAAGTTATATTCCTAGATCGTGGTAAAATTGTGATGCAAGGGAGTCATGAACAACTTCTGAAAGAAAATGAGAAGTATCGAAAGCTTTATGAGTTAGATAAAGGAATATAGTTTGAATAAGTAATAATTGTAAAATAGCTACGCCTAATGGTGCAGCTATTTTTTTGTTTTGAAACAAACATTATATTATTTTTTGTATTGAATTAAATATATATGATCGTTACGAATGAAAAGTGAACTTCATATTATACATATAATGGAGGGGATGTACATGAATGAGCAGTATAAAATTATTGTTTTAAGTGATGAATTATCAGTGGGTAGGATTCGAAATGCATTAGACAAAAATAAATGTAAAACAATAGTTCATGTTGTAGACGTTTCAGATATTGTTCGTATAGAAAATGCTTTTCAATATATAATCATTTGGAGAGTGGACGCAGAAAAACTTGCAAATGAATTGATAAATAGGGGCGTGCAAAGTACAAAAATTATAAATTTAACAAAATACATGTATGAATGGAAACATAAATTAATTTCTATCTATCAAATAAATCCGGATCTTATGTCTTTATACATTTCTATGAAAAAAGCAAAGGGTGATCCGACGTATGAATTGTTTGCTACCGGTTTGTCTTATCCGCATTGTGGCATAAGTACGGAGCTCCTCTCAAAAAAATCAATTAAATTAACACTTCCATCGCAAGATCTATACTATGATTATTTAATAGCGTTACAACTGCTATCAAACGATCATTCATTTCAATATTGTTTGATAGGAGTAGCCTATTTCTCTTTTTACTTTGACATGTCGTTATCATCCGAAGCATATAGAATTCACAAAGTATATTATCCATTGTTTCAAGACGGTCATCATACTGTAGTTCATTCTCCTCTACCCACTGATGGATTCTCACTTCTAGATACTCCGAAACCACTTTTTTCTATTTTTAATTTGCATTTTGAATATATTTTATTAGACGAACTAAAAGATGAATCATTGATATTGCCCTGGATAAATGCTGAATGGAATACCTCGCCTCTTCACATTTCTTTTGAAGAACACGGAAAAATAAGAGCAGCGTCGCATGCTAAATTATCATATCCTCATACTTTAGTTGAATATAAAACGATTTTCAAAAAATATTTAGAACTACTGTTAAAACATGATATAAAACCACTAATTGTTGTATTCCCTGTTACTTCACATTATTTCAATTGTAGTAGTAAGAAATTAAAAGAAGATTTTTATAAAGTTATAAATGATTTTCAAACTCACTATTCTTTTCGGATTATTGACCTATTTGATTCACCATTATTTTGCGATGATGATTTTTATGATAGCGATCATATGAATAAAAAAGGTGCTAATAAAATGTCTGCGTTATTAAATATGTTTATTTAGGAACGAAAGGTATGATATTTTGTTTCATGTTTGCATAAAAGTATATAGGCTCCATACAGTTAAAGTAATGTGATTTTTGTGTCGTGTATATAAATAATATGCGAAGAGGTGAGAGAGAAAATGAGAACTCGAATGGAAAGAACTGAAGAGGTGGTAGATCAACTTCCATTGGTAAGTGTTTTAATTCCTACATATAATCGTCCTCACTACTTTGAAGAGGCATTATGTAGTGTATTAGAACAAACGTACCCTAATATAGAAATTATAGTTGGAGATGATAGCACGAATGACGAAACAGAAAAGGTGTTACAAAAATACTTATGTGATCATTCAAATATTATTTATATAAAAAACAGGTCAACTCTCGGACAGTTTGAAAATGCTCTAATGTTATTTCATGAAGCGAACGGTGAGTATATAAATTTTTTAATGGATGATGATTTATTTCATGTGAATAAAATTGAAAGAATGATGAAGTATTTTTTCAATGATCTAGATAATGAAATTAAGCTTGTAACATCTCATCGTCAAGTAATTGATGATAAAGGAGAAGAACTACGTCATATTTATTCAACTGTTCGTTTATTTGAAGAGGATAAGATTATAGAGGGAACAGAATTAGGGAATAGGGTAATTGTCGATCAAAAAAATTATATTGGAGAACCGACAACAGTTTTATTTCGTAAAAATGATTTACAAGAACCGTATGGAATTTTTGATAAGAGGAGGTATCAATGTAACGTAGATATAGCTTCATGGTTATCTTTATTAAGTAAAGGAAAAGCAGTATATATAGCAGAGACACTTAGTTACTTTCGATTACATCAAGATCAACAGTTAAATGAATCTAATAAAATGATGGATGGATTAGAAGATTTTTCACATAGTATTCTAGCAGGAGAAAAATATGGTTTCTTATCCACCGAAAAAGAGTTAGACAAAGCGATAACTAATTTTCTAGATTACGCAAGAAGGATAGTTCCATCATCGATATTATATACATTAGACTATTATCAAAAAATTAAAGAAAAGAAAATAAACATAGAAAAGAAAAAACAACATATAAATAATAATTCTCCTTTACCGAAAGTAAGCATACTTATTCCTGCGTACAATAGACCTTATTACTTGGAATTGGCACTCAACAGCGCTCTAAATCAAACATATGAAAATATTGAAATTGTTATTTCTGATGACAGTACAAATAATGAAGTTAATGCTATGATTCAACCGTATTTACGTGAATATGAGTGTATTACATATGTTAAAAATGAAACACCGTTAGTTGCTGAAAACTTTAATAAGTGTGTAGAACTTGCGAACGGGGACTATATAAACTTTTTATTAGATGATGATTTATTTCATCATGAAAAGATCGAGAGAATGATGAAATACTTTTTGACGTTAGAAAATATTTCATTTGTGACGTCATATCGTGAACTAATTGATGAGAATGGAGAGATATTACCACCTTCAACATTGAATATGAAAATTGCGAAAGAAACTACACTTTTTGAAGGGAAAGAATTAGGGAATTACATATTAAAAAATTTAAAAAATATAGTTGGTGAGCCGACAACTGTTCTATTTAATCGAGATTTGTTTGAAGGGAAGTTTGGATATTTTAAAGGAAAGGCTTATTCTGCTATTAATGACATTGCAACTTGGCTAGATATGATGAGGAAAGGAAAAGTAGTTTATATACAAGAACCTCTTAGTTATTTTAGACAACATAGTGGACAAAATCAAAAACAAATGCATTTTATTTTAATGACAATTGAAGAATGGATTGAATTAATTATAGATGCGTATAATAGTGGATTTTTAAGTTCTGAAAGAGATTATAAAGAGAGCTTATCTTATTGTTTAGAAAATGCGGGATTTATAGTTAAGGATGCAGTAAGAAATGGCGAATTAGATCAAATTTATAATGAAAAGATAAAAAAAGGGTTAAACAAGCTAATTGCTCATATGTTTGAAAAAGAATCTTGTTATTGTCAATATTGCAATCAACAATTTGAAAAATTTTCACCTTGGCCAGCACATTACGATTTTCCAAAATATAAATTTGAAATGTGGAATAAAGATACAGGGATATGTCCAGTTTGTAGTTCAATGGATCGTGAAAGGTTGTATCGTGCGTACATTGAAGCGGAAACGGACTTGTTAAGTAAAAAATATACAATGCTTCATATTGCACCTGAAGCAAAGGTAAGAGATTGGTTTAACGAGTATAGAAATATTACTTATGTATGTGGTGATTTAGAACCAAAGGACCCATTAATGAAGGAAATTGATGTTACAAGTATTACATATGATAGTAATACTTTTGATGTAATTTTATGTAGCCATGTATTAGAACACGTTCTTGATGATGACAAAGCAATGCGAGAGTTATATAGAGTTTTAAAGCCAAATGGATGGGGAATTATTCAAGTACCAATCGTAATGAATGTAGATTCTATTATAGAGAATGAATTAATTGTAACACCACAATTGAGGAAATTAGCTTTTGGTCAAGAGGATCATGTGAGAATTTATAATCAATCGGGATTCATTCAACGATTAATGCATGCAGGATTTAAGGTGGAATTATATAACATAGCTGAAAGACAAGGAATGAAAAATGCTAGGAAATTTGGATTATCCGAAACAGATATGCTCTATATTGTCCGAAAATGATAGGAAGGAATAGATAGATATGGAGAATATTCCTTTTTTGCGTGCTTCAACTGTACCAGTAATTGAGTATTTGGATGAATTGAAGGAAATTGATACATCACACATATATACGAATTATGGACCTATAAATCAACGTTTTGAAGAAACAATTATGTCGGAATTTTTTCAGAACAGAGGAGCTGTTACAACAGTAGCAAACGCAACGTTAGGGTTAATGGCGGCTATTCAACTTAAGAAAAGAAGAAAAGGAAAATATGCCCTCATGCCTAGTTTTACATTTCCTGCGACTCCATTAGCGGCTATTTGGTGTGGATTGGAACCTTATTTTATTGATATTTCAATAGATGATTGGTATATGGATAAAACAATACTTTTGGATAAGATTGAAGAATTAAAAGAAGAGGTTGCGATTGTCGTCCCGTACGCAACTTTTGGATCATGGATGGACTTAGAAGAATATGAAGAATTGGAGAAAAAGGGTGTTCCGGTTGTCGTAGATGCGGCACCTGGGTTTGGATTAATGAATGGAGGTATGCATTATGGTCAGGATTTTAGTGGTATAATCGTATATAGCCTTCATGCAACAAAGCCGTTCGGAATTGGTGAAGGAGGGCTCATATATAGTAAAAAGGAAGATGATATACAACGTATTAAAAGAATGAGTAATTTCGGATTTGATAAAAATCGTGAATGTACGATGATGGGGTTTAATTGTAAAATGTCTGAATATGCAGCAGCTATTGGGATTGCGACTATGAAAAAATGGGATCAAAAATTACAAGAACGCAACCGTATTTCTGAATGGTATAAACAATTGTTACAAAGTAATGGATTAATGAAAAAAGGATGGCAAGTCCAAAAGACAGAAGCGGTTATTCAACAATTTATGCCTATTCTTTGTCCAGAAGAAGTTTGTAACATACAAGTAATAGAAGAACTAAAAAAACAGAAAATAGAAGCTAGATTATACTTTTCACCATCTTGCCACCAACAAGTTCTTTTTAGAAACTATAAGTCTACAGATTTAATAAAAACAAATAAAATAGCTAAAAGAATAGTAAGTTTACCCTTATGGGAAGGAATGACGAAAGAAATAGTAGAACAAATTGTAATCTGTTTAGGGGAGAAGGTGGTATCGGCAGATGAATAGTTTTTATAGTCAAGAAGAACTAAAGAAAATTGGATTTTTATCTGTTGGGAAAAATGTATTGATCAGTAAAAAAGCGAGTATATATAATCCGGGCACTATGTCAGTTGGTAATAATGTAAGAATTGACGATTTTTGTATTTTAAGTGGCAAAATCACAATTGGAAGTTATTCGCATATATCAGCTTATGTAGCGTTATATGGAGGA
Organism: Bacillus sp. EB106-04-02-XG92; assembly: GCF_058791995.1. Taxonomy (NCBI): domain Bacteria; kingdom Bacillati; phylum Bacillota; class Bacilli; order Caryophanales; family Bacillaceae; genus Bacillus; species Bacillus sp. EB106-04-02-XG92. The sequence goes on along the minus strand of NZ_JBYTEA010000005.1, from coordinate 44,276 downwards.
GAAGTTGGGATTGAAATGCATGACTTTGCAAACATCTCAGCTAAAACAATCGTATATGCAGTACTGGATGATTTTAGTGGAAATGCATTAATGGGGCCAACTGTCCCGAATCAATATAGGAATGTGAAAACAGGAAAAGTTATTTTAAAAAAACATGCGATTATTGGTGCTAATTCTATTGTTTTTCCAAATGTAACTGTTGGCGAAGGCGCGGCAGTCGGCGCGATGAGTATGGTAAAAAAAAGTTTAGATGATTGGTATACTTATGCTGGAATTCCCGCAAGAAAAGTAAAATCTCGACAAAAAAAGATGCTAGAGTTAGAAATTGATTTTTTTAAAAACATTAATTCTTAACAGAAAAGAATTAATGTTTTTTATTTTTATGAAAGAGCAGGGTGTATCTTAACTTATTATGTTTTAAATTTTGCTGACAAAGGCAATACTGAGCCATAGTGAATGTAAAGTTGGAGGGCGAGTGTATATGTTTGAAGAGGATGGAATTGTTTTAATTATGGAGCCTGCTGATGAAAGAAACTTGAGGCGATTTATTTTTTCAGTACCGAAGTCAGTATATGAAAAAAAAGGGCTTATATTACAATATGGGGCAGCTATAGGACAAGGATATATGGATATAATTGAAGATATTATTAGCGTACATATAGAAATAGATGTTGTAACGATAATAGGGCATGTAAGAGGTTAAATAGCTATTTGAAAAAGGTTGTGGGTGATTTAGCTAGAAGTTATGATAAAGAAGATTACAAACAAGTATGAGGCGAAGGGAGTCTAAAATGAAAATCAAATCAATTTTATTAGTATGTATAGTTTCAATTGGTTTAATGGGATGTTCACTAGTAGAGGAAGGAAAGAACTCCATAGATTATGCGCAAAAAGCGACAGACTATGTAAATGAAATAAGTGCATTTGCAAATGAAGCACCAGCATTAGCAGAAAAGGCTGTTAATGATAGCGAGGCTCGAAAAGAATTAGAAACGAAGCTTAGTGAAATTAAACAAGACATACCTGCATTCAATGAATTAACGCCACCTGATGTAGCAAAGGATCTTCATCAGCAAATCGTCGGATATAATGAAAAGTTAAATACATTAATTGATACGGCGATGACGAAGATAGAAGAAGGAAAAATGAATGTAGAAGAGTTTAAAAACTCTGAGCTTATGCAGACGATAGATCAAGTTCGTGAATTGAAAGACAAGGTTCAAAATTTAGGGCAATAATAAAAAAAGGTTCCGTGAGAACGGAGCCTTTTTTTATGTTTCCTAATGGAAAAGTTTATCCCGCTTTAATGGGCAGTAAGACCCCCACCTCAAAATTCAGTGAAAGCAAAGAATTTAGGTGGGGGATCAACTGCCGATAAAAGTCCGATTGGTTCAACTAATAATCAGTGGGGGATGAAGAAAACCCCCACTGATTAAAGTTTCACTTTATAATATTTTCTTCCTATAATATAAGCGTCGTCTATATCTTCCATTTTTCTAAAATATGTATTGTTTTATTAGTTGCATCCATGTTTACTTGAACACCTATAGGCATAGTAATCATCGGATGGGTATGACAACAATCAAAGTCAGCAAGTAAAGGAATTCTTTGATTTTGCAGTACTTCTAATAATATTTCGTAAGGTTTGCGATTTGTACCACAATCATCAAATTGCTCATGTTTTCCAAGAAGTATACCTGAAACTTTATCAAATACACCGTTAATTTTAAGCAATGAAAAGCTTCTTTCGATAGTAGCTGCATCTTTTGAGCTATCTTCAATAAATAAAATATCGCCTTCTTGAATGCTTGGCATATAAGGGCTACCCCATATTCCTTCTATTGTATTTAAGTTCCCACCAATAATACGTCCAGTAGCTTGTCCATTTGTTACAGAAATCCAATTGTTTGGTCTACGTTCTTTTTCTTTCGTCTTCTCTTCCCAATTAATAAATTCATCTGACCAAAATAAAGGTTGTTTTATGCTATAAGGAAGTGATTGATCATTTAATAATGTTTCTGCAAAATAGTTGTATGTATAATCTACAAAAGGCTCAAATTCTCCAAAGGAGGGAATGAGTGCTGGACCGTAAAATGTAGGGATTCCTGTTTTTGCATAAATCCCTAATAATAAAGCTGTTGCATCTGAATAACCAATCATTATTTTAGGGTTATTTTGAAAAGCGCCATAATCAATATAAGGTAATATTGAATTAGAATTCATACCGCCAATTGTTGACATAATACAAGCTATATTAGGATTTCTTATTAAAGCATTCAGTTCCTCAGCACGCTCTTGTATACTGCCAGAACGGTAATCATCATATCGACCTGTTAGTGAACCTTCTAATATATGAAATCCTTTCTGTTGTAAGTAAGATTTCGCTCGTTCAAATCTTTTTGGAGAAGTATAAGTTGCTGGTGAAGAGGGTGAATAAATGCCGATTGTGTCCCCGTATTTTAATGTTTTTGGAAGTAGCATTGTAAGAATCCTTTCTATTATATAGTTAATTTACGATAATTCATCATTTAATATTCTTATATTTAGATATTTTCATTGTAACATAACTGTATTATATGAATAAATATGCTTTTTGCCTTGACGGTATAAAGTAATTATTGTTATGGTTAAACGTGAGTGTATAAAAGGTTTGCTAAAGGAGTTTTGAAATGAAGCGGTTAAAATGGGGAAGGCTGACGATCCTAGTAGTCATTATTTTAGGGATATGTTGGTTCTTATTCCAAGGAACTCAAAAGAGTGCAACAAAAATAGAGGGACAACCTTTACAGGTGGCAGAACTACCTAAAACAGAATTAGCTGAAAAAGTAGTTCCACCAAAGTACATACCACCGGAAATTGATGCAAAAGCAGCTATGATTATTGATGCGAGTAATGGAGATGTTATTTATCAACATAATGAGAATGAAGCTTTTGCACCAGCAAGTATGTCTAAGATGATGACAGCTTATCTTCTATTAGAAAATGTACACAATGGGAAAGTTCGCTGGGAAGATCCGGTGAAAATGAGTGCGAAAGCGGCACAAACAGAGGGTGCGAGAATCCCGGTCCAAGTTAATGACATATTAACTGTTAAAGATTTGTACCATGCATTAATGATTGAATCAGCAAATAATTCGGCTGTGGCTTTAGCAGAACATATGGCAAAAACAGAGAAAGATTTCGTTCAGCTTATGAATGAAAAAGCAAAGCAGTTAAAAATGTCGGAGTATGCTAAATTCGCAAATGCATCAGGACTACAAGAACCTGATGGAAGTGAGACGAAGATGACAGCTGCTGATGTAGCAAAATTGGCGTATAATCTTATAAAAAATTATCCAGAAATATTAGAAGTGACTCACTTGCGTCAAAGTCAGTTAGCATTTAACAATATTAATGTTATAAGTACAAATGATATGTTAAATAAAAATAATAAAGCTTTATATATAGAAGGAATAGACGGATTAAAAACAGGATTTACAGATAGCGCGGGGTATTGTTTCACGGGTACAGCAAAACAAGGTGATACTCGTATTATTACAGTTGTTATGGGAACGAAAGGTAAAACGAAGCGTTTTACAGAGACGAATAAGCTAATGTCTTATGCGTTTGGCTTAGTTAATTAAGTAAAATATTGAGTTGTATCATCATATAAGAAAGGCAATTTATTGTTACTTACTATCGGTAACAATAAATTGCCTTTTAATTTTTAGCACTAAGAAAGTAAAGAGGTAAAAAATATGAGTGTTATTATTTGAGTTTATTATTGTTTGTTTATATTATAAAGTTAGAAACTTATTAATGATAAGTTTTGAGGGGCATATGATGTGTACATATGAAAAAGCCTCAAATGAAAATTGGAGGGAATTATGATGGCAAAAGATTTTTACTCAGCAATTGAAGACAGAAGATCTATTTATGCGATTAGTAAAGAGCAAGTAGTTTCTGATGAGAAAATTCAAGAAGTGATTTATCATGCTGTAAAACATACACCTTCAGCTTTTAACTCTCAGAGCGCCCGCGTTGTCGTCTTACTAGGAGAACAACATGATAAGTTATGGGATATTACGAAAGAGACGTTACGAAAAATTGTACCTGAAAATAATTTTGCATCTACTGAAGAAAAAATGAATACATTTAAAAGTGGTTATGGAACGGTTTTATACTTCGAAGATAATCAAGTAGTGGAACAACTACAAGAAAACTTTGCGTTATATAAAGATAATTTTCCAATTTGGTCTCAACAATCGTCAGGAATGTTACAATTTGCAATTTGGACAGCTTTAGAAATTGAAGGGTTTGGTGCTACATTGCAGCATTACAATCCATTAATTGATGAAGAAGTGAGAAAAGAATGGGAAGTTCCAGAAAACTGGAAACTTACTGCGCAAATGCCGTTTGGCAAACCAATGGTACCTGCAGGTGAAAAAGAATATCAACCTTTAGAAAACCGCGTGAAAATTTACAAATAATGTGAAAATATAAAAGGTGAACAGGGATACAACCTGTTCACCTTTTATAAGTAATAAGGATTTTTTTGATAGGAATTTTTCATCTGATTTTTTAATTCTTTTTTACGTGTTTCAATAGTTGATATTTTTTGTAAGGTGATAATGGAAACGAATTGAAAAAAAGCATAGTACAGTTCTATATTTTTATTTATAGGATCATCTATTATATTTTTCATAAATATACCTCCTTTTTGATTCTGCTATTTGCGGCCAATAAGAGTTCCATCTAAAAATTCAATGTATCGGACCTTTAAAAGTTCCGTAGGTTTTAGTACAGGGTAAAAAAAATGAATGAATTAAAATACTACTATATATGATAATATAAATATTATAATATAAATATTCTGCAAATTCCATAGATGATGAAAAATGGGTAGTGGAGTGTTTATTTTCGTCAAATTAGAACAGAATTTTTGAGGTTAAATCTTACAAATCGTCAAATCTTTTGAGAGTGAAAGATAGTATCAAAAATAGTTTTCTGAAAATATTATACTATTGATAAAAAAAGCATTTTTTGTCATGATAAGAGTATACTTCATGGGAGGGGATTTACTAGTAAATACATTCTTTGCTTTGTATTAGATTAATTGAGTTTTTCCGAGTGGATAGGAAAATATATATTAAAATAATGAATGAAATGTCGAATTTTCAATGAAATACATAAGGGATTTGAAAAAATCATTGCAAAAACAGTAAGTTTAATGGTAAAGTTCACATGAAGTTCACACGGAATTCACTTCATTCGTTTAAAATGAACTCTGTGTGAAAAATAAAACTCTTGTTAAAAAATGGAACTTAATGAATATTTTACTTTGATAATATTGTAATGTATTAAGTTTATACGTTTTTTTAAGAGGATAGTAGGGAAAGGAAGTAAAGACAACTTATGAAAAAAGTAATTGCAGGTTTAGCAGCAGCTTCTGTAGTGGGTGTTGCAGTTCCAGGTATGGATTCTGCTCAAGCACAAGTTTCAAACGAAGCGCTAAAAGAAATTAATGGACAAAATCAAACTCAAAATCAAACGACTGTAACTGAAACAAAAACTGTAGAAACAAAATCTGATTTAAAATACACAGTAACTGCTGATGTATTAAATGTTCGTTCAGGTGCTGGTACAGGACATAGCGTTATTTCTAAAGTGAAATCAGGTCAAGTACTACAAGTAATTGGACAAGAAAATGGTTGGTTCAAAGTAACTGTAAACGGTCAGACTGGTTATGTAAGTGGTGACTTCGTAACGACTGGTGGTAAAACAGGAACTACTGTTCAACAAGGAACTGGTACTTACACAGTAAACGTTTCTTCACTAAACGTACGTACAGGCCCAAGTACATCTCATACAGTATTAGGCTCTGTAAATAAAGGTAAAACAGTACAAGTTGTTGGTGAAGTACAAGATTGGTTTAAAATCAACTTCAATGGTGGAACTGGATACGTAAGCAAAGACTTCGTAACAAAAGGTGGTTCTGCTGTATCTAACCAAACACAAAAACCAACTACAAACAACAATAATACTACTACAGTTCAAACTGGTGGTTCTTATGTTGTTAACACTGGAGCTTTAAAAGTACGTACAGGCCCAGCTACATACAACGCTGTAATCGGTGGCGTAACACAAGGTAAAGTATTAAACGTTACTGGCGCTGAAAATGGTTGGTACAAAATTAACCATAACGGCCGTACAGGTTACGTAAGTGCAGACTTCGTTAAGTTTGTAAAAGGCGGAGTAAACAATGTTACAAATAACGTTCAACAACCAGTTAAAGATGTTCAAAAACCAACAACAGGTGGAAACACATCTTCAATCGCTGGATTCGCTAGATCTTTAAATGGTTCACCATACAGAACTGCTGGTACAACACCTGCTGGTTTTGACTGCAGTGGATTCATTCACTACGTATTAAATCAAACTGGTCATAAAGGCGCTCGTCAAACAGTTGCTGGATACTGGAGCTCTAAAACAAAAACTAGCAATCCACAACCAGGTGATTTAGTATACTTCCAAAATACTTATAAATCAGGTCCTTCTCACATGGGCGTTTACTTAGGAAACGGTCAGTTCATTAGTGCAGAAACTGATGCAACTGGTGTACGTATTAGTTCTGTAAGCAACTCTTACTGGAGCAAGCACCTATTAGGTTACACAAAAGCATACTAAGAAAAAGTAGTTTATTATACTTTTCGTATAGAGAAAAGGCTTTCCAGGGAAACTTGGGAAGCCTTTTTATAGTTGAATGAATTGGAAGTTTAGTAGTTTTTATTTTAACTTTCCATTTAAAAATCGATCATATAAGTCATGGAAATAGTTAGGACGAAATAAGTTCGCTGCATGTCCCGCTAACGGTATTTCCTTATATAGAACGTTAGGCAAAATAGATTTCAAATCAAATAAACAAGATTTATAGAGATGATCATGCTCACCCATTACCCATAGTATAGGGTGAGGAAGTGATTTTAATTTAGATTTTAAATCGAATTCTAACCGATGTCGTAATGATTGGGCAATTATGGATGAATGTAATTGTAATCCGAAACGATAGTAAATATTTCTTGAAATGACTGCGAACGGATTTGCTTTTAGTATACCACTTGGAAAAATAGTATTTGCGTATTGAGAGAGCCATTTAGAGTATTCATCTCCTCGCTTCTCCCAAAAATTTTGAAATACGTTATATAAACGAGAAGGGTTATTGTAGTGTCCTCCAATATGACAAATACTTAATACTTTTTCTGGATGCATTTGTGCAAAAATTGTAGAGATGTAACAGCCGTAACTTAGCGCACAAATATGAGCTTTTTTAATATTTTCTTGTTCATATAAGTTTAATAATTGATCTACGAGGCGCTGTAATGAAAAGTCGATTGCTTCTCCTTTATCATCACCGTGACCTAATAAGTCATAAGTTATAATGTTGTAGGAGGCAGAAAATCGTTTTTGCTCCTTTTTGAAGGCGCGACGATTGCCAACTAATCCATGAATAAAAATAATTGTTTCCTTTTCAGAATGTATATTTGTTTGCAAAAAGGATACTCCTTTCAATAACGGGAGATTAATATAGTATTGTAAATTAGTTATTTATAATTCACATAGAATAATATTAAGTACCAGGTAATAATATCAGATGTTTATATCTGTTGTAAAGATGCGTTTTTATGTATATTTTGTAAAAATAGAAAAAGCGTGTTTACATTCAGTTTACATTTGTATTGTATTCTATTTTTAGAAAGAACAGTTTGGTTTAACACGAGGAGATGAACAGGAATGGAAGTTAAAAATGAAATGAAGAAAAAAGGGAGCTGGAGGCAGTTTTTACGCCTTATTCAAGATACAAATCCTCCAAAAGGGATTCTTGCTTTTGCGTTATTAATGAGTTTGCTTTCTACAGGAGCAAGTTTATTTATACCGATGTTAACGAAGGGGCTAGTAGATAATTTCTCACTTTCGTCAATTAGTACAGGGCAAATTGTTGGGCTAGTTGCATTCTTTATTATGCAAACTATAGCAGCGGGATTATCTATATATTTATTAAATTATATAGGACAGAAGATTGTAGCTGGACTGAGAGAACGCTTGTGGAAAAAGGTGCTTATTTTACCAGTAACTTATTATGATCAAAATAGAACAGGCGATACAATTAGCCGTATGACAAATGATACAGGAGTTGTGAAAACATTAATTTCTGAGCATTTGTCAAACTTATTAACAGGTGGTATTTCAATTGTCGGATCTTTAATTGTATTATTTGTTTTAGATTGGAAAATGACACTTTTACTTTTAACTGTTATTCCATTATCAGTACTTATTTTAGTTCCACTTGGACGAAAAATGTATAAGATTTCAAAAGCACTTCAAGATGAAACGGCTTCTTTTACTAGTGTATTAACACAAGTGTTATCAGAAATTCGTTTAGTGAAATCTTCGAACACAGAAAAAAGAGAATATGAAACTGGAAACAAAGGTATTGAAAAGTTATTGCAATTTGGTTTGAAAGAAGGAAAAGTGCAAGCGTTAATTTCACCAGTTATGTCGTTTGTTTTAATGGCATTGCTTGTTATTATCGTAGGGTATGGTGGAATGCGAGTTTCTAGTGGCGCATTAACTACAGGAGAACTTGTAGCGTTTATTTTATATTTAGTTCAAATTATAATGCCAATGAGTCAACTATCTATGTTCTTTACACAATTCCAAAAGGCAATTGGTGCAACGGAAAGAATTAATACAATTTTAGAATATGAAGTAGAAGATCATGAAACTGGTGTGAAAGTTACAAATGCTAAGCAGCCAATCGTTCTTGAAAATGTACATTTCGAATATAACGAAGAAGAGCAAGTGTTAAAGAATATTGATTTCACAATTGAATCAGGCAAAGTAACAGCGATCGTAGGACCAAGTGGTAGCGGGAAAACGACGTTATTCTCATTATTAGAGCGTTTTTATGAGCCGACTAGTGGTGCCATTAAATTAGGAAAAGAATCAATTACGAGTTATTCACTACAATCATGGCGACGTCAAATTGGTTACGTTTCACAAGATAGTCCATTAATCGATGGAACAATTCGTGATAACATTTGTTACGGTGTTGAGGGCGAAGTGACAGATGAAGAGATTGAAAAAGTAGCAGCGATGGCATATGTTGATGCATTTATTCATGATTTGCCAAATGGATATGCAACAGAAGTTGGAGAACGTGGTGTGAAGCTTTCTGGGGGACAAAGACAGCGAATTGCGATTGCCCGAGCGTTACTTCGAAATCCACAAATTCTTATGTTAGATGAAGCAACTTCCAGTCTAGATAGTAAATCTGAGTCTGTCGTTCAAAAGGCATTAAATAACTTAATGAAAGGCAGAACAACGTTAGTTATTGCACATAGACTTTCTACTGTTGTAGATGCAGATAAAATTATCTTTATAGAAAAAGGGAATCTTACAGGAAGCGGTACACATGATGAATTGTTACGCACACATGACATGTATCGTGAATTTGCAACGCAACAATTGAAAATTAAAGAGGCGGCATTATAAAATGAATAATCAGTGGAGAATTTGCTTCACTGGTTATTTGTTTTTAACATTAATAAAATAGATGCTGAATAGAAAGGAAATGGTTCTTTTGATACCTAAGATATTAATTGTAGACGATGATCCGCATATTAGAGAACTTGTTTCTGTTTTTTTAGAGCGGGAAGGCTTTCAAACATATGAGGCAATTGATGGACTAGATGCACTTCAGAAAATAGACGAAGTGAAAGTCGATATGGTTATTCTCGATATTATGATGCCAAATATGGATGGATTTAATTTATGTTTTGAATTAAGGAAGTACTATGATATCCCAATTTTAATGCTAACGGCTAAAGGAGAGACGTCTCAAAAAGTAAAAGGATTTCACCTTGGCACGGATGATTATCTTGTAAAACCATTTGATCCGATAGAATTAGTAGTGAGAGTTAAGGCTTTATTGAAACGTTACCAAATTACAGTGTCGCAATCGATTCAAGTTGGAAATGTACTGTTAAATCGGAAAACATTTGAAGTGACAATTGGAGAACAAACGGTTATGTTACCGCTGAAAGAATTCGAATTGCTCTTTACTTTAGGTTCTAAAGCAGGAAGAACTTGTTCGAGAGAGCAATTAATTGAAGATGTATGGGGATATGATTTTGAAGGGAATGAACGTACACTAGACGTTCATATTAATCGGCTACGTGAGAAGTTTCAAGAAGAGAAGTCGAAATTTAGTATTAAAACAATAAGAGGTTTAGGATATCGCTTAGAGGTAAGTAAATGAGAAAAAGAAAACACATGAGTAAGTTGAAGATGTTGAAAGTAACGGGAGCGATCATAGCGCTCTTTTCTTTTCTCACGATAATTTGGTCTACAGCATTTTATGTATCATCCAGTATAATAGATGTGCTCGAAATAAATCTATCACCTTTTGTTACGTATCTCATTAGTGACATACTCAGTTTTGTATTTATGATTCTTCTTTGGATATTAATTGCAGTATTAATGAGACCGAAGCGACAGGCAATGATTTGGACAATTATTGAACCGATACAAAAAATTGCAAAAGGGGACTTCTCCGTAAAAATACGAAATGAAGAAAAGTATGATGGGGAAATTGGTGTACTCGTAAAAAGTATAAATGATATGACAGATGAACTAAACGCAATGGAGAAAATGCGCCAGGAATTTGTATCGAATGTTTCTCATGAAATACAGTCACCATTAACTTCTATAAAAGGATTTGCTAGAGCACTACAAGATGATAATCTTTCCGAGGAAAAAAGAAAGCATTATCTTACTATTATTGAAACAGAAACGACAAGATTATCTAAATTAAGTCAAAATTTACTGAAATTAACTCTTTTAGAGTCGGAAGAGTATACACCAGAAAGAGTAACTTATCAATTAGATCAACAGTTAAAACAAGTTGTATTAAATAGTGAACCGCTTTGGGCTGAGAAAGAAATTGAATTAGACCTTGATTTAGAAAAAGTGCATATAACTGCTGACCAAGAAAGTATGAGTCAAGTTTGGATTAATTTAATTCATAATAGTATTAAATTTACTCCAAGTAGCGGTACGATTTCAATCAAGTTAAAAGAATATGAGACATTAGTGGAAGTGCGTATTCGTGATTCGGGAATTGGAATATCTGAAGAACAGAAACAACATATTTTTGAGCGGTTTTTTAAAGCTGATTCTTCACGGAATCGAGCATACGGAGGAAGCGGTTTAGGATTAGCGATAGTAAAAAAAGTAGTCGATCTGCATCAAGGAGAAATAAAAGTCGAGAGTGAGGAAGGGAATGGGACGGAATTTATTGTTTGTATTCCGAATTAGGAAGAGAAATAGTGTTAGGAGGAAACCCTTCTAACACTATTTCTCTTTAAAAACACATTTCCCGTTACTGCAACTATATTGATAAGCTTTTCCTTCGTTATTCATACGGTATGAGTAGTCTGATGCTATATCTTTCTTAAAGTCAACATATGCCTCTGCACCGTTTTTATCATCATTGATATCAACGAATTGAACATGGCGTATAGAATAATCTTTCTTTTTACTTAAACCTCTTTCTTGCAAGTTTGTATGAATACCGTCTACTAACTCGTCAAACAATGACCAGTTTAAATTAAGATTTTCATATGATTCAGTATGTCTTCCTAGAATGCCGTTGTCTTGTATTATTTTTTTATTATTATCGTATGTATAAGAGTATGTAAAATAAGGTTCGTCTTTATATACGACTTTTGCATAATAGCCGATATTATAAAGAGGAGTATATTTTCCGGTTATGCTTTGTATTTCTTTTTGCTTATATCCTTTTATAGTATGGAGATATTCGTTAGTATCTTTTTCTACTACTTTATAATGTAGTGGATTACCAAATATAAAGTACATAGCCAAAAATATGATGCATAGTCCGACTGCAGTTAGTGACAAGAACCACTTTTTTCTTTTCATATACATACACCCTTCTATGTGGGTTTTATTTCTATTTTACGCGAATTATGGAAAAAATGATAATTATAAATAAAAAATCCCTATAGTTACCTACAAGTAACCTACGCACATGAAAGTGCATCATTGCCTTTTTACATAAACATAGATACAATTTTAATATAATACATAACTGAGATGATTAAGGAGTGTTATACTTGGCAGAATTATTACAAGGCAAAAATGCTTTAATTACAGGAGCAGGTAGAGGGATTGGTCGTGCTGTAGCGATCGCATTAGCGAAAGAGGGCGTAAATGTCGGTCTTTTAGCTCGTTCAGAAGAAAACTTAAAAGCTGTAGCAAAAGAAGTAGAAGCAGAAGGCGTAAAAGCTGTTATTGCGACTGCTGATGTTTCTTCATACGAAGAAGTGACTACTGCGATTGAGACGTTAAAAAATGGTTTAGGATCTATCGATATTTTAATTAATAACGCTGGTATTTCTAAGTTCGGTAAGTTTTTAGAATTAGACGTTGCTGATTGGGAAAAAATCATTCAAGTAAACTTAATGGGTGTATACTATGCAACTCGCGCAGCTTTACCAAGCATGATTGAACAACAATCTGGTGATATTATTAACATTTCATCAACAGCAGGACAAAAGGGTGCGCCTGTAACAAGTGCATATAGTGCTTCTAAATTTGGGGTTCTTGGCTTAACAGAATCGTTAGCGATGGAAGTTCGCAAACATAACATTCGTGTAACAGCTTTAACTCCAAGTACAGTAGCAACTGACATGGCTGTAGATTTAGGATTAACTGATGGAAATCCTGATAAAGTAATGCAAGCAGAAGATATTGCAGAGTTTATCGTAGCGCAGCTGAAATTAAATAAACGTACATTTATTAAATCAGCGGGACTTTGGTCTACTAATCCGTAAGGGATAAATGTATAAACAAAAGAAGGGATATTTATTCTGTAATGGAGTAGATGTCCCTTCTTTATTTTTCTGTTTATGAGACAGAATTTTCGGTATAATCAAATATAGATAGTAGAAAAGTATTGAAAAGGATGGTATTTACATGAGTACGATTGAGAAATGGACGGCTGTTGATCAATATGTGAGTGATGTGAGGAGGTAAAAGGGATGAAAAAGAAATTTCAAAAATTATAACATATATCGTGTGCAACACAGTTAGCTCGTGGACCTCCAGCGTACTTGAAAATATAAGTTTATATTAAAAATTGGAGGTTAGGAATAGATGAAAACTGAAAAAGAAATGTTAGACTCAATTATGAATACAGCAAAAGAGGATGAAAGAATTCGAGCTGTCATCATGAATGGATCACGTGTGAATCCAAATGTGAAAAGAGACTGTTTTCAAGACTATGATATTATTTATGTTGTAAAAGATATAAGCTCTTTTACGTCTAATCATAATTGGATTCATAGATTTGGAGAAATAATGATTGTACAAATGCCGGAAGAAATGTCATTAGTTCCAGCAGATGAAGACGGGAAATTTCCGTATTTAATGCAGTTTATGGATGGGAACCGAATTGATTTAACGCTCGTTCCCTTTGATTTGATAAATAAGTTCATTGGACAAGATAGTTTAAGTGAACTGCTTCTGAATAAAGATAATTGTATTGACGAATTTCCACCAGCAAGCGATAGGGATTACTTAATAAAAAAGCCTACAGAAAAAGAGTTTTTAGATTGCTGTAATGAATTTTGGTGGTGTAGTACGAAAGTGGCAAAAGGACTATGGAGAGAAGAGCTTTCTTATGCGAAAGGAATACTTGATGGTCCGGTGCGAGATATGTTCATCGTAATGCTAGAATGGCATATTGGTATGAAAACAGATTTTACAGTTAATACAGGTAAATTTGGAAAGCATTTTGAGCAATATTTTGAAGAAGATATGTGGGAGCAATTTAAAAGGACATTTTCTAATGCAGAATATGAAAACATATGGGAATCATTCTTTATCATGGGTAATTTATTTAGGGAAGTAGCGAATGAAATTGCTAACGCTTATGGATATCAGTACCCGCAAGGTGATGATGACAGAGTGACAAGCTATTTAAAACATGTGAAAGCTTTGCCAAAAGATAGTACATCAATTTATTAATAATAGTAAGCAGTAAGACTGTCCAAATGACGGACAGTCTTATTTTTGTTCATGAATAGGAATTTCTCTAACAAAGTGCAGATGAATCACATATGAAATTTTAGGGAGGTTTTTATCATGTATTATTTTTATTCATCAGAAATGCTTGCCCCATATGAATGGGGACTAGAACGAGATGTTTCGTACGCCTATATGCCATATCACTCATTTTATTATGGAGACTATATGAGCTCATTGCCATACACATATATCCCTCAAAACTATACAGTACAAATGAAAGCATATGAGCGTGGATCGTGGACACCATTTTCGTGGGTCGAAAAATATGCATACGCATTTTCCGGACCGTACAATAAAGCGGAAGTCGCTCTTACATTTGATGATGGACCAGATTTAGAATTTACGCCGAAAATTTTAGATAAGTTAAAACAACATAATGTGAAGGCGACTTTCTTCTTGCTTGGTGAAAATGCAGAAAAGTTTCCGAATGTAGTAAAACGTATTGCGAATGAAGGGCATGTAATTGGCAATCATACGTATAGCCATCCAAATTTAGCGAAAGTAAATAATGCTGAGTACCGTAATCAAATTATAAAAACCGAAGAAATATTAAATCGTTTAGCTGGTTATGCACCAAAATTTATTCGTCCGCCGTACGGTGAAATACTTGAAAATCAATTGAAGTGGGCGACAGAGCAAAATTTTATGATTGTACAGTGGAGTGTTGATACGGTTGATTGGAAAGGCGTAAGCGCTGATACGATTACAAATAATGTGTTAGGGAATTCATTTCCTGGCAGTGTTATACTTCAGCATTCAACTCCAGGTGGGCATTTGCAAGGATCTGTAGAGGCACTAGACAAAATTATTCCGCAGTTAAAAACGAAAGGGGCACGCTTTGTAACGTTGCCAAGTATGTTCCAAACATCGAAAGAGCGGAAGTGAATGTGGTGTTAAATTGGGGAAAACAGGATTGTGTCGTATAATAAAGCTGTAGGTTAGGAGGGGATATAATTGATGTATGCACTAATAAACATAGGAATGAGTATTTTAATAGGGATTATATTTATACTTGCGGCAATTATTCTTCAAAAAAATCCACCGACCGATATTAATGCGGCATATGGTTATCGTACGAAACGATCTATGAAAAATAAGGAATTATGGGATGCAGGTAATAAGTATAGCGCGGAAGTGATGAGGCAAAACGGATTCATCATAATGTTAATTGGAAGTGTTATTAGTATACTGTTTAGATACCCCCATACAACGTTAGCGATAATGATCTTTATGCTAGTACTAATCATACGCTTATTCATACGAGTAGAGAAAAGATTGAAGGCACTTGAGCAATAATGAAAAATAGGACTCCCAGCCGATATAGATAGGGGGTCCTAGTCTAATTACAAATCATTATTTTTTAGTAAGTCTTTTCCTTGTTCAACAACAAATTCATAGTATGCAAGATTATATGGATAAATATCATCAAAAGTTATCGTTATCGGTTTATTGCTCAAAACAGAAGTAGCTGTAAAAGATGAAACCTCTCTTTTTAATAGTTGTAGAAAAGAAGTTGCATGTATTTTCATTACATCGTCTACTTCTTCACCTGGTGCGAATGGAAGTGGATTGATGACATTGTGGAAATACATATGACAGAACTCGCGATCCGTAAGATTTGAAATGTCATAATCTATTTTAAAGATGCCCTTGTAGGCTAAATCAGTCGTTTGGAAAGAAAGCCCTAATTCCTCTTCAATTTCACGAAGACCGCCACTTTGTACATCTTCATCATGCATAATATGTCCGGCTGAAGTAATATCCCATATACCCGGAGCTTCTTTTTTGTTTTGAGAGCGTAATTGGAAATATAAAAACATATCTTCATCATCTTTTTCTACAAACCAACAATGGAATGTTTCGTGCCAATCACCGTCACGATGCACTTCATCACGTAATTTCTTCCCAAGTATCTTTCTATCAGCATCAAATATTGTTAACCACTCTGTCATTTAAATTCCCCTTTCTGCAAATTTTATTATACAATATTTGTATTGAATTTTGGGAAAATAAAGAAAAAGGAGAGGGTATAAGTGGGGATAGAGAGCGCGGAAATAAAATCGATTATTTCAACAGAGGAAGAATTACGGAAAATATTAGGGGAACCAAGTGAGAGAGCATTAAAGAAAGTTATTTCATCACTAGACCACCATTGCATAGATTTTTTGTCCAAATCTCCTTTTCTAGTATTATCTACTGCAAATAAAGTAGGAGAGTGTGATGCTTCGCCGAGAGGAGATGCACCTGGATTTGTATACGTATTAAATAATAATAAAATTATCATTCCGGAAAGACCAGGCAACCGTCGTATAGACTCCATTTTGAATATTATTTCAAATCCACGTGTAGGGTTACTCTTTTTTATTCCAGGTCTTGGGGAGACGCTCCGAATAAACGGCCGAGCGTATATTACTAACGACGAAGCCATTTTGCAAGAAATGCAGGCGAATGGGCGCAATCCGTTACTTGGAATTGTTGTTGAAATAGAAGAGTGTTATATTCATTGTGCAAAAGCTTTTATTCGTTCTAATATGTGGAATCCAGAATCTTGGTTACATAAAAAAGAGTTACCTTCAGCAGCAAAAATGTTACTGGAACATGCGAAAGTAAATACTTCTGAAGAAGATGTTGCACGTTCTTTAGAAGAAAGTTATACGAAAAGATTGTATTAATGAAATTTTATTAATATAGTTTTATAAGGTGGGTATATACGTGGTTTAGAATAGAATATTTATATATGAAGTGTTGATTTACAAAGTGGAGAAATAACAAAATAGGTAAATCGAGCGGCCGTTACATAATGTTATTGTGAAATATAATAAAAATTGATTTTGAAAATAGTTAGTAAAAATAGGCTTGCTTTTTAAAAAGTTGATAATTATAATAAGTTAACAAATAGACATGAACGAAAAAGTAACGATAAGGACACGAAATCATTTTTACGGTTTACAGAGAGGGAAGTCAAGGGTGTGAGCTTCCTAACACGAGAAATGATTTTACCACCTTTGAACTTCAATAGTGAACGAGTAATCTAGTAATTATTGACGGAATCAGCCGTTATCTGAACTTGAGCAATCTAGAAAGAAGTACGTCTAGGTTGGAACAAGGGTGGAACCACGAAAACACATTCGTCCCTTTCCTAGGGATGAGTGTGTTTTTTTATGAATTACAAGATTGAAAATTAAAAATAATTAAAAAGTAGTATTGATTTTGTTTTTTATGCGAGTATAATGAGTTAACAAATAAACATGAACGAAAAGTAACGATAAGGACATGGAATCATTTTTACGGTTTACAGAGAGGGAAGTCAAGGGTGTGAGCTTCCTAACACGAGAAATGATTTTACCACCTTTG
>NZ_JBYTEA010000005.1:0-26675 GCF_058791995.1 Bacillus sp. EB106-04-02-XG92 | reverse complement strand
GAACTTCAATAGTGAACGAGCAATCTAGTAATTATTGACGGAATCAGCCGTTATCTGAACTTGAGCAATCTAGGGAGAAATACGTCTAGGTTGGAACAAGGGTGGAACCACGAAAACACATTCGTCCCTTTCCTAGGGATGAGTGTGTTTTTTTATTATTTTGAAAGGAGGTGCAGTAACATGAAACGATTTGTACGTACGGAAATAACCACCACCTGCATGATTAAAAAGCAGAGCAAGGTGATTGATAGAGATAAATAATAAAATTGTAGGAGGAGATTAGAAGATGAATAACGTTATTAATGTTGGGGTGTTAGGATTAGGTACGGTCGGAAGTGGTGTTGTTCATATTTTGAAAGAACATTATAAAAAAATTGCACTTGATACAGGGTATGAAGTGAAGGTGAAAACAGTCGTTGTACGTGATTTAGAAAAAGAACGTGATGTATGCATTGATGGAATCGTAGTAACAAGTCAAGTCGATGAAGTTCTAAATGATTCAAATATTGATATTGTAGTAGAGGTAATGGGCGGAATTGAAGAAGCGAAGCAGCATATTGTTAAGGCTTTACGAAATAAGAAACATGTCGTAACAGCAAATAAAGATTTAATGGCTGTATACGGTGCAGAACTTCTCCAACTGGCAAACGATAATGATTGTGATTTATGTTATGAGGCAAGTGTAGCGGGCGGTATTCCGGTGTTAAGAGGGTTAACAGACGGATTAGCATCAGATCAAATTGAAAAAATAATGGGAATTGTAAATGGTACAACAAATTACATGTTAACAAAGATGAGTCAAAATGGATGGTCGTATGAAGAAGCTTTACAGGAAGCACAAAAATTAGGTTTCGCAGAATCAGATCCAACAGCGGATGTAGATGGGCTAGATGCAGCGAGAAAGGTAGCGATTCTTGCAAACTTAGGTTTTTCGATGAATGTTTCTTTAGATGATGTGCAAGTAAGAGGGATTCGAAAGGTCGAAAAAGAAGATTTACAAATGGCTGAAAAATTAGGATTTACTATGAAATTAATTGGGAAAGCAGAGAAACAAGGATCAGCCATTCATTTAAGTGTAGAACCGACTCTTTTACCAAGTCATCATCCATTATCGAATGTAAATAATGAATTTAATGCAGTGTATGTTCACGGGCAAGCGGTGGGAGAAGTAATGTTTTACGGACCTGGAGCTGGGAAGTTACCGACTGGCTCTGCTGTAGTAAGTGATATTATTTCAATCGTTAAAAATATGAATCACGTTCAGAAAAATAAAAGTGCGTTAAAAGAGCCAGAGCCGTATGAATTACAGGGAGACGAAGAAGTTGTTTCGAAATATTTCTTACGTATCTCATTACGAGACGAACCTGGGATGTTGCAAAAAATAACAGAATGTTTCGTTAATTATTCTGTAAGTTTAAAAGAAGTTATTCAGTTACCTTTAAATCGTGAACTTGCAGAAGTCGTTGTTGTGACACATCAAACTTCAAAGTATCAATTCGAACGAGTTTTAGGAGCGATAGAAGATGTCGCAAGTGAAATAAACAGTTATTACATTATTGAGGAGGAAAAACAATATGTATAAAGGATTATTAAAACAGTATGCTTCTTATTTACCTGTGAATGAAAATACACCTGATGTGAGCTTAATGGAAGGGAATACACCACTTATCCCGTTATTAAATATATCAAAACAATTAGGAATTCAGTTATACGGTAAATATGAAGGAGCGAATCCGACAGGTTCTTTTAAAGATCGTGGTATGGTAATGGCAGTCGCGAAGGCGAAAGAAGAAGGGTCAGAGGCGATCATTTGTGCATCAACTGGTAATACATCAGCATCGGCCGCAGCATATGCGGCACGCCTTGGAATGAAATGTATTATCGTAATTCCAGAAGGAAAGATTGCTCACGGAAAATTAGCGCAAGCAGTTGCTTACGGAGCTGAAATCATTTCAATAGAAGGGAATTTTGATGATGCACTTAAGGCTGTAAGAAATATTGCTGCGGAAGAGCCAATTACATTAGTAAACTCAGTGAATCCTTATCGAATTGAAGGGCAAAAAACAGCAGCGTTTGAAATTTGTGATCAGTTACAAAGTGCACCAGATGTGTTAGCAATTCCTGTTGGAAATGCCGGAAATATTACAGCGTACTGGAAAGGTTTCTGTGAATATGAGAAGGAAAATGGCTATAAGAAGCCAAGAATTCACGGATTTGAAGCCGAAGGAGCAGCAGCTATTGTAAAAGGACATGTCATTGAAGAACCTGAAACAATTGCAACTGCGATTCGCATCGGTAACCCAGCAAGTTGGTCATATGCAGTAGAGGCTGCTGAGCAGTCTCACGGTGAAATAGATATGGTATCAGATGAAGAAATTTTACATGCGTATAGATTATTAGCAAAATCGGAAGGAGTTTTCGCTGAGCCGGGATCAAATGCTTCATTAGCTGGCGTAATAAAACATGTTCAATCTGGAAAAATCAAAAAAGGAGAAACAGTTGTTGCAGTTTTAACTGGAAATGGCTTGAAAGATCCTGATATCGCAATTTCTTCTAATACATTAGATATTGCAAGTGTTTCAAATGATATAGAACAAATTAAAGAGCATATTAAAGGGGTGATTATGTCGTGATACCATTAAGTATTCGTGTTCCTGCTAGTACAGCGAATGTTGGACCTGGATTTGATTCAGTAGGAATAGCGTTGTCATTGTATTTACATGTAGTAGTAAAAGAGAAAGCTGATAAATGGCAAGTAATCCATTCCTTTGATGATTCAATTCCGACAGATGATAAAAATTTAATCGTTAGTACGGCATGTAAAGTAAGCCCTTCTTTATCACCCCATATAATAGAAGTTACTAGTAATATTCCACTAACAAGAGGGTTAGGAAGTAGTGCATCAGCAATTGTAGCTGGGATAGAGCTTGCGAATCAGCTAGGCAATTTGAATTTAACTACGGATCAAAAAGTGCAAATTGCTACAAATTTTGAAGGACATCCTGATAATGTTGCTGCCTCCATTTTAGGAGGAACTGTAATCGGAGCACTTGATGGGAAGAATGTTTCGGTTGTAAGAATTGAAAGTAAGGAATTAGGTGTAATTTCTCTTATTCCGAATGAAGAGTTAAATACAGATGAAAGCCGGTCTGTATTACCAGATATGTTTCCGTTTCATGAAGCTGTTAAGGCTAGTGCGATAAGTAACGTATTAGTAGCCGCATTTTGTCAAAAGAAATGGGAAGTTGTAGGTGAAATGATGGAAAGAGATCATTTTCACGAGCCATTTCGTTTAGAACTCGTACCGTTATTACCATCTATTCGTAAATGTGCAAAAGAGTTTGGAGCATACGGTACAGCGCTTAGCGGTGCAGGACCATCCATTTTTATATTAACACCGTATGAGAAGCGTCAAGAAATTGCTGAGCAATTAGCGAGAGTATTTACGTCTATGAAAGTGTGTGAGCTAGAAATCGATCATAGAGGAATTACTGTAAATAAAGAAGAACATATAGAACTATAAAAAAGCTAGCATTGCTAGCTTTTTTTGTTGCAAATAGTTTTTCAGTTGGCATATAAAAGAAAAGTAATAATGTATAATTTAGTAAAGCGTGTATTCATTTGGAGGTGATCGTATGAAGCAAGAGTCACCGGAAGAAAAAAGAGAACGTATGCGGCAAAGTGAATTGAAAAATAATTCTACTGGTTCTTTACATGATGGACTTAATAGAGCTGAAACAGGTAGTCCAGTTGATTTGGCAGGTGGTATGAATTGGAAAGGCACAGCGCTAGTAATTTTAGTGCTAGCTTTAGGCTATATTATATACACTTATTTCTTTAGTTAAGAAATAAGTGTATATAATATAGAATGATTTGCTTTTATAAGTAGTGAGTATGAAAAAACACGGTTATTATACTACATATACTTTATGCAAATTATAGTTGTCCATATGTAAAATAGAGCTAGCGTTATGCTAGTTCTATTTTTTTTGCCACATTCCTGTAACAAAGCCTATGTATATTCAGTGGTGGAGGTGCAGAAGATGAAAAAAATGATAGCAATATGTCTTCTTACAACTATGTCATTTTCGACATTAGTTGGGTGTGATGTAAAAGGTAATAATGCTGTACAAGAGTCTAAAATAAAGAAAGCGACGTATAAAGAGTTTACTTACGATGTAAATCCAGAGACTTTCACGTTAACTGTAGAACATGATGGTGTAAAGGAACAGGCGTCACAGCCGTTACCGAAAATGAAGGTATCAAATGTAAAAAAAGACAAGGGGCGTACATCTTGGGAATATCCAGATCAAAAAGTAAAAGTGAATGTAGAAAAGAAAAAAGATCATTTAAATATTGAAGTGGAATCAATTGGTGCAGAAAGCTTCACTTGGCCGAAAGTACAAGCTGAAAATTATACACTTCCGTTATGGGAAGGAAAGCAAATTCCGAGTAATGATGAAAATTGGAAGAAGTTTTTAAAGGATGATGCATATTCATTTGCTGAATCATTTTCTATGAAGTTTTTTGCGTTAAATGGTTCGAAATATTCCATTGTATACATTGCAAACAATATGTTTAATAATGAATTGAAATTTCATTCGGATCCGAAAATAGGATTTGATTTTGTACATGAATTCCCGAGCATAAATAAAAATAAAACATATGGATTTCAAATATATGTGACAAATAATGATGCAGTCAGTATTGCTAAACTGTATAAGAATAATATTGCTGGAAAAGGTGAATTTAAAACATTACAAGAAAAGGCTAGAAAAAATAAAGAGATTGAAAAACTTTATGGTGCGGCTTATTTTTATTTTTGGAATCAAAATGGTTTGTCTGACAGTAACGTAAATTGGCCGAAGATAAGAGAGCAAATAAATAGTCCTGTGTTCAGTCATATAAAAGAGCTTATTCAAAAGAATAGTTCAGAGCCTGGGGAGCTGAATGTATTTGAGCAAGTAAGTAAACAAGATTTCATTGATAAGTACCAAAAAAATGTTATTTTACGTTATATAAATGAAGTATTATCAATGAAGGAATTGTATAAGGAGAATATTTTCCGAAAAGTTGATCAGAACGCTAGGGAGTTATTAAACAAAGGTGTAGATCATTTATCGAAGATGGAGTTATATAACTTAAATAAGCATGTATTAAAATCAGCGCTCGGTGATGCGATTGAAGAAGTAAGTAAGTGGGGGAACGCAGATGGAACGGATATTATAAAGGAAATGAAGGCGGCAGGAATAGACAATGCGTGGATTGGGTTACCGAACTGGGAGCAAGGCTATATGCAGCCTAATTTCGTGACAGAAGCTAAGAAAATGGGATATTTAGTTGGTCCGTACGATTCTTATCATTCTATTCACGAAAAGGCTGATAAAAATTGGAATACAGCTTCTTTTCAGGATCCATCGTTATATGAAGAGGCAACTGTGACAAAGAAAAATGGTGAAAAGGTGCAAGGGTTTTTAGGGAGAGGGCGAAAATTAAATCCAACTTTATCTCTTCCTAGTGTAAAAGAGCGAATGAACGATATATTACAAAATGGGCCTAAGTACAATTCATGGTTTATTGATTGTGATGCAACAGGTGAAATTTATGATGACTATTCGGCTAAACATATAACGACCCAAGAACAAGATTTAAAAGCAAGACTGCAACGAATGGATTATATTGCAAAAGAAAAAGGTATGGTAGTGGGCTCTGAGGGTGGAAATGATTTTGCAAGTAGCACGATTGCGTTTGCTCATGGCATTGAAACGCCTGTAGTTAAATGGGACGATGAAGATATGAGGAAAAACAAAACAAGTCCGTATTATGTGGGTGGATATTGGTCACCGAATCAAAATGTTCCAGAAAAATATGCAAAACAAGTACCGTTAAAAGAAGAATATAAACAAGTGTATTTAAACCCTGTATATTCGGTACCATTATATAAATTAGTATACAATGATTCTGTGATTACAACGCACCACTGGGAATGGGGCAGTTTGAAAGTAAAAGATGAAGTAGGAAACCGTATGCTATACGAATTATTGTATAACGTTCCTCCGTTGTACCATTTAGATGAAGTAGAGTGGAATAAGCATAAGCAAGAAATTACGCACCATCTGAAAGTTTGGAATGAAGTTCATGAAAAGGCAGTAAAAGAAGAAATGACGAACTTTGCCTATTTGTCAGAAGATAAATTAGTACAATCTGCTTCTTATGGAAAAGATATTAAAATTATTGTGAATTTCTCGAATGAAGAAATAGAAATAGACGAGACTAAACTAAAAGCAAAATCCGCTTTCATTTATAATCATGGGAAGAAAACAATGTATACACCGATTGAGAAATAATATGAAATGTATTGTTGCATTACTAATTTTGCTCTTTAATCTTGCTGACTTTTTAGGTGTAAATCGAGCGATTCGAAATAAAAACATTTATAAATCTGTAATTTAGGATATTTTGAAGTGTTAAATATTTGAAGTTGAAAAATAGTGACTTGCCAAAAATAAGCACGAGAGTATAATGTGAAATGGAATACATATTGGGTTTATCATGTAACCTTACAAAAATGTAAGGTGATTGAAAGGAAATTCAATATGAAGATTGCTAGACATACATTATACTAGGGAAAGAGAAAGAGAGGCGATTGAAAATGAGCTCTGAATTAGAACAAAATACGAGAAGCAGTAAAAAACGTTCTAAAAGAAAGTCAATAAAATGGTTCATTTTAATTCCATTTTTCCTACTTATTTTTGGAGGAGTAGGATATGGATCATTAATATATAATAAAGCAAAAGCTGTTGTAAGTGATGCGTATGCACAAATTGATAAATCATCAAAACGAGATAAAGAAGTTGAGCCTTTAAAGGATAACATTTCTATTTTAATTATGGGTGTAGACGGCAGCGAAATGCGTAAAAGCCAATATGGTGAAGCTGTTCGTACAGATGCACTCTTGTTAGCAACAATTAATAAAGATGATAAATCAGTTAAATTAGTAAGTATCCCGCGTGATTCGCGTGTATATATTCCATCTAGAAAAAAGTTAGATAAAATTACACACGCACATGTATTTGGTGGTGTTGAAAGTACACGAGATACAGTGGAAAGATTTTTAAATGTTCCTGTTGATTATTATGTGAAGTTTAACTTTGAATCATTCGTACAAATTGTCGATTCACTTGGTGGTATTGATATTGATGTACCAGTTACTTTCACAGAGCAAGATAGTAAAGACCAAGCAGGTATGATTCATTTAGAAAAAGGCTACCAACATTTAAATGGAGAACAAGCACTTGCACTTGCAAGAACGCGTAAAATTGATAGTGATGCAATGCGTGGACAAAGACAACAACTTGTAATAGAAGCAATTGCTAAAAAAGCGATGTCTGTCCAATCAATTAGCAAAATGGGCTCTTTACTTGATGCAGTTGATAACAATATGAAAACGAACTTAACTTTCGATGATATGCTTGCTATTACAAAAAATATGGCAGGATCTAACTTTGAAATGGAAAAAATGCAAATTGAAGGTACGGATAAACGTATCGGTGGTATTTATTATTACATTCCAAATGAAAAAAATGTGAAAGATATTTCAAAAAAATTAAATGAGCATTTAGGTGTAACACCAAAGCCAGTTGGAAATGAATAATAAAAAAAGATTGGCCTTTGCCAATCTTTTTTTATCGAGATGGATTTGTAACTTTTCTGTAACGATTTTTTATTTTAGAAAACTTATACTTAAATCATTTCAATTTGTATAAACAAAAGGTGCAATTATACGATATACTAGAGGAGACGATTTGGCAATTAACTCCTAATGCTGAAGAGAAGCAAATACAATTCATCAAAACTATAGAACAAATTGAATTGATGGGAAATCGAAATAGGCTAAAGCAAGTTTTCTTGAATATTGTTCAAAATGCCATTAAATATTCACATAAAAATGGTAAAGTATATATTGAAGCGACTAAAAAAGAAGGACAAGCAGTAATAAAGGTGAAAGACGAAGGTATTGGAATTGCTACAGAGCATTTACCATATATAGAACAGTCATTTTACCAGATTAATAACCGTGCTACAGGTGCTGGTCTTGGTTTAGCTATCGTTAAAAAAATGGTAGGGCTTCATGGAGGTACAATTCGTATTATAAGTAAAGAAGGAATAGGAACAACCATTTTGATAAAACTCTCATTATAATACATATAAAGTCTGTTTATATAGTGTAATAAAATAAATAGATGTATAATTATATTGGGTGATTTATATATAAGATTAATAGGGAGAGGAATTCGATAGAATGGAAAAAGCTTTTAAAATTAAACGAGTAGTAGTCGTTTTAATAGCGATTGCAGCAGTAGCTATTGGGTATTTTATGTTTCAATCTATTACTTCACCAGCAAAGGCTGTTGCAAAACAAGAAAACGTAGTACAGCTTGCAAGTGAACAACCGAAAGTAGAAATGAATAAAACGGCACCAAGTCGTTTTAATGGAAAAGAAAGAAAGGTCGCATATCTTACATTTGATGATGGCCCAGGGAAATATACGGCTGAATTGTTAAATATGTTAAAACAGCATGATGCGAAGGCGACGTTCTTTTTAATTGGAGCGAATGTAAAAGAATTTCCGGATTTAGTGAAACGTGAAAATGCAGAGGGTCATTATGTAGGTATGCATAGTATGACACATAATTTTGCAAAGCTATATAAAAATGGCGAGTATGTAAATGAGATGAAAGAAGATCAAAGTTTAATCGCAAATCTTATTGGAAAATCGCCTAAATTAACACGTCCACCATACGGATCAATGCCTGGATTAAATGAAGGTCTTCGAAATAAAGTAGTAGAGGGCGGTTTTAAAGTATGGGATTGGACAATTGATTCATTAGACTGGAAATATAACAAAATGCAAGTTGATGCAGCTGCAGCACAAATTGCTCAAAATGTAATAACAAATGCAACAAAACCACAAGAAGTCATTTTAATGCATGACATTCACCCACAATCAGTTGCTGCTGTGCCAGCAATTTTAAAAGGGTTAAAAGAAAAGGGTTATGAGTTTGAAGCTTATCATGAAGAGAGTCACTTCCCAGTGAATTTCTGGCATGATAACCGTATGTAATGGAGGAATGAACGTTGAAGTATGGAAAAGTAGCAGTAGTTGGAGCACTATCAGTAGGACTATTAACAGGTTGTTTCGGTGAAAAACCAGAAGAAAACCTATTTACAGCTTTTGAAACAGCGGCGACACAAGAAAAATCATTAGTTGATGAAGCGAAGAAATTAGAGAAGTTAGAGAAGGAAGGTCAAGAACTATATTCTCAAATTTTACAAGAAGGTAAAGATCATAATGACGCTGTTATAAAGAAAATAGAGCAAGCTACTGCAAATGTAGATGAACGTGAAAAAGTATTAAAAAATGAGAAAGAAATGCTAGAAAAAGCTCAGAAAGAAACGAAATCTATTCAAGGAAATATAGAGAAGCTTGAAGATAAGAAGTTACAAAAACAAGCGAAAGCAGTAGAAGAGTCGTACAAAAACCGTTATGATGCATTCCAAAAGATGAATGAAAATTATACGAAGGCGTTAGCGACTGAAAAAGAACTGTATGAAAAATTAAAAGTAAAAGAAACGAAATTAAAAGAGATTGGTGAAAAAGTTAAAGCTGTTAATGAATTAACTGTGGAAGCACAAAAATCAAAAGAGCAATTTAACAATTTTACAAAAGGATATAATGACAGTAAATTAGCATTCTACAAAGGTGCAGAGATTAAGATTAAAGATCAGAAATAAAGAAGAATCTTAAGCGTAATAAAAAGCCGGGGAAACATCGTCACAAATGTTTTTTCGGTTTTTTACGTTAAATGAATAGAAAAGACTGGAATTGATATCATAAAAGAGTTATAGTGGATTATTCTAAGGGAAACATTGTAAAGTAAGGAGAATGGAAATATGTCATATGAATTTTTACTCAAATTAGGTTTAGCACTCTTTTTAGGATTATTCATCGGGATAGATAGGCAGCTAAAGAATAAACCACTTGGTGTGAAAACAAGTATGGTTATTTCTGTAGCAAGTTGTTTAATTACGATGGTTTCAATTGAATCCGTACATGTATATTCTGTTCCGGGGCATACAAATATGGATCCAATGCGTTTAGCTGCTCAAATTGTGAGCGGGATTGGTTTTCTTGGGGCAGGTGTTATTTTACGAAGAAGTAATGACGTTATTTCTGGATTAACGACAGCTTCTATGGTGTGGGCTGCTTCAGCTTTAGGTATAGCAATTGGGGCAGGATTTTATTTACAAGCGACTGTTGCTATGATTTTAATTATTTTAGCGATTAATGTACTTCCGCAACTTGTGAAAATTGCAGGTCCGTATTCATTAAGACAAAAGGATTTATCTATAAAAATTACTGTAAAAGAGCATCATGAGCTAGACGGTATATTTAAGCAAATTAAAAATTTAGGAATGCATGTGAAACGCGTAAAAATTAAAGATATAGATAGTGGAGCATTTCAGCAACTGGAGATGGTTATTTTAGCTCCAGAAGATTTGTATACGACGGAGTTATATAGTTCTCTAAAAGAGATTGATCGAGTAGTTTCAGTTGAAGTAGAAAGTAGATAATGTTGATAAAAAAGAGTGAAGTGAATTCACTCTTTTTTTTATTTGGATTTTTAAGGAAATAAATTGATATAATGATGAATAACAAGGGGGAGAAATGATGGAATTACATATTAGAAGAGCGATAAAAGATGATATACCAGGTATAGCAAAAGTACATGCTGATAGCTGGAAAACAACGTATAAAGGGATATTTGCCGACGAAATTTTAAAAAATATAACATATGAGCAACGGGAAAAACAATGGGAAAATATTTTTCAACGAGAAGATAAATACCAATATAGATTTGTAGCAGAGACCGTGGATGGAACAATAATCGGATTCATTGATGGGGGAGTTGAAAGAAGTGGTGCATATAATTGTGATGGAGAATTATATGCGATCTACCTTTTACAAGAGTATCAAGGAATGAAAATAGGACAAAAGTTATTTCAAGCTTTACTATCTGAATGTATAAAAAATGATATGCAATCACTTTTAGTATGGGTTGTTACGAATAATCCTTCTAAAAAATTTTATGAAAAATTTAATCCAGAAAAAATTGATACGAAATTTTTAGAGAGACTAAATATAGAAGAAACAGCGTATTGTTGGAGGGGTATAAATAATATTATTATGTAAACTTTATGTTTAAAAGAGGTATACCAATTAAGGTATACCTCTTTTATTTAACTATTTTAGATAGATTACTAATGAAAAATAGTAAGTATGTAGTTTGAAACTGAGTATTTTTTTCGTGTATTTTTAACTAGATTAAAGAAAAGAGAGAAAACAAGAAAAATTAAATCAGATGAAAAAATTCTGAAATATACTATTGAATTGAATATCGTTATCAATTAGAATCATAATTGATAACGATATTCAATTGTTGTTTATAGTATAAAATTTCGATAGCTTTAATATAAAGAGGAGGACCAATATGCAGCATGCGAAACAAATCGCAGAACATGCAACATTACAAAGTTTTTTAAACTGTTATTTAAGGGAAACAGGGAGTGGAGAATGGATTACAGAGGATGAAAAAATGAAAAGTATCTTCAGTAATACGTTGAATAGAGATATAGTCCCCACATATTTATATTGTCAGCTATCAGCACAAAACGTTACTTTGTATGGAGAAGTTATATATAAATCAGCAACAGATCGCCATTTGTTTGGAGAACAATTTTATTATCAAATTGGAGATAGCAATTCTACTATTAAAGCTGATTACGTGACAGTTATTACATTCTTAATAAAAGAGATGTCTATCAACTACGGAGAAGGGACGAATCCTGCCGAACTTATGCTTCGAGTTATACGTAGTTGTCAAAATATTGAGGGATTTATAAAAGAGAGAATAGAAGATACATCTGCATTATATGGTTTCCATATATCCTTTATAGAAGCGGAGCAATCTTTATTATTTGGACATTTAACGCATCCAACTCCAAAGAGTAGACAAGGTATTTTGGAATGGAAAAGCGCAATGTATTCTCCAGAATTAAAAGGAGAATGTCAGCTTCATTATTTTAGAGCACATAAAAGTATAGTAAATGAAAAATCATTATTAATGGATTCTACAACAGTAATTCTAAAAGAAGAGTTACGTAATGATGAGATGGTTTGTAAAGAATTTATATCGAAGTATTGTAATGAAGATGAATATTCATTACTTCCAATTCATCCGCTTCAGGCAGAATGGCTATTACACCAATCTTACGTACAGGATTGGATAGATCAAGGAGTACTTGAATATATCGGACCTGTCGGTAAGTATTATATGGCAACATCGTCACTTAGGACGTTATATCATCCCAAATCAAAATATATGCTTAAGTTTTCATTTCCAGTAAAAGTAACAAATTCAATGCGTATTAATAAATTGAAGGAATTAGAGAGTGGTATTGAAGGAAAAGAAATGCTAAATACAGCAGTTGGTGAAGTGTTAGAACAGTTTCCAGGTTTTGATTTTATTTGTGACCCAGCATTTATTACATTACATTACGGTGCAAAAGAATCTGGATTTGAAGTAATTATACGGGAGAACCCTTTTTATAGTGAACATGCAAATGACGCTACTTTAATTGCTGGACTAGTGCAAGATGCTATACCTGGAGAACGTACTCGTTTATCGAATATTATTCATCGACTAGCGGGTTTAGAAAATAGAACCTGTGAAGAAGTAAGTTTAGATTGGTTTAGGCGATATATGAATATTTCTTTAAAGCCGATGGTATGGATGTACTTACGTCATGGTGTTGCATTAGAAGCTCATCAGCAAAATAGTGTTGTTCAGCTAAAGGACGGTTACCCAGTAAAATATTATTTCCGTGATAATCAAGGGTTTTATTTCTGTAATTCAATGAAAGAGATGCTTAATAATGAGTTAGCTGGTATTGGAGAACGTACTGGAAATTTATATGACGATTATATTGTAGATGAAAGATTTCGTTACTACTTAATTTTCAATCATATGTTTGGACTCATTAACGGATTTGGTACAGCTGGATTAATTAAGGAGGAAATTCTTCTCTCGGAATTAAGATCTGTACTTGAATCCTTCCTTCCTTATAACCGTGAACCTTCGACCTTTTTAAGAGAATTGTTAGAAGAGGATAAGTTGGCATGTAAAGCAAATTTATTAACGAGATTTTTCGATGTCGACGAGTTAAGTAATCCTTTAGAACAAGCAATTTACGTACAGGTACAGAATCCGCTCGTTAGAGAAGTGGCTGTCCGTTCATAAATAACGTTAAAATTTCACGTAATACAAATAATGGTATTTTTATAAGGTGGAGGGGCTTATGAGAGTGGACATGTATCATACAAAAATATTGAAAGCGCTCGAATCAGAAGATTACATTTCAGTGCGAAGAAGAGTGTTACGTCAATTAGTAGAATCGTTAATTTATGAGGGAATCATTACGCCGGTTCGTATAGAAAGCGAAGAACAAATTCTTTTTCTTATACAAGGACTTAATGAAGACAACGAAAGTGTAACGTACGAATGTTACGGAAGAGATCGAATGACATTTGGACGTATTTCTATAGATTCATTAATAGTGAGAGTTCAAGAGGAAAAACAAGAAATAAAATCAGTTTCGCAATTTTTGGAAGAAGTTTTTCGAGTTGTTAACGTAGAACAAACGAAATTAGATTCTTTTATTCACGAATTAGAACAAACGATATTTAAAGACACGATTGCACAATATGAAAGACACAATAACGTGCAATATACTCAAAAATCATACGATGACTTTGAAAGTCATTTAGTAGATGGTCACCCATATCATCCTAGCTATAAAGCACGCATTGGATTTCAATATCGTGACAATTTTCAATATGGATATGAATTTATGCGGCCAATAAAACTTATATGGATTGCAGCCCATAAGAAATATGCGACAGTAGGTTATGACAATGAAGTGATTTATGACAATATTTTAAAAGGTGAGGTAGACGAGCCTACATTAGAAGTGTATATGGAACGAATTTACAGTACGGGATGTGATCCAAAGCAGTACGTGTTTATACCTGTTCATCCTTGGCAGTGGGAGAATTTTATCATTCCCAATTACGCCGATCATATACAAGATAAAAATATTATTTATTTAGGAAAATCAGCGGACGATTACTGTGCGCAACAATCTATGAGGACGTTAAGAAATATTACGAATCCAAAGAGACCATATGTAAAGTTATCACTGAACATACTTAATACTTCAACACTCCGTACGCTGAAACCATATTCAGTTGCGAGTGCACCAGCTATATCGAATTGGCTAAGTAATATTGTAAGTCGGGATTCTTATTTAAGGGATGAATCGCGTGTAATTTTGTTAAAGGAATTTTCGAGTGTAACGTATGATGCCAATAAGAAAGCTACATATGGTTCATTAGGGTGCATTTGGCGTGAAAGTATTCATAATTATTTAGATGAGCAAGAAGATGCTGTACCTTTTAACGGGTTATATGCAAAAGAGAAGAACGGGACACCGGTTATTGATACATGGTTAAAAAAATATGGGATAGAAAGTTGGCTGCGATTACTTATCCAAAAAGCAATTATTCCAGTTATACATCTTGTTGTAGAACATGGAATCGAGTTAGAATCACACGGACAAAATATGATTTTAGTTCATAAAGAAGGGCTACCTGTCCGTATTGCATTAAAGGATTTCCATGAAGGACTTGAGTTTTATCGTCCATTCTTAAAAGAAATGAATAAATGTCCCGACTTTACTAAAATGCATAAAGCGTATACGAATGGAAAAATGAATGATTTCTTTGAAATGGATCGTATCGAATGTTTACAAGAGATGGTATTGGATGCACTGTTCTTATTTAATGTAGGAGAATTAGCTTTCGTACTTGCGGATGAATATGAGTGGAAAGAAGAAAGTTTTTGGATGATAGTGTTTGAAGAAATTGAAAATCATTTTAGAAAATATCCAAATTTGAAAGATAGATTTGAAAGTATTCAGCTATACACTCCTACATTTTATGCTGAGCAATTAACGAAGCGTCGATTATATATGGATGTGGAATCGCTAGTTCATGAAGTTCCAAATCCATTATATAGAGCAAGAGAACTTAACAAACAAAAATCAGTTGTTACAGGGGGAAATTATGCTAATCGTTAATAAAGAAGAGTATAGCAAAAGTGATTTTGATTTGAGGTTTCAAGCTTATGAGGAAATGGAACAATTTCAAGAAGCAGCAGGAAATATATTTGCGCTTTGTCTGAAAGATCCATTTGATATTATTACGCTTGTGTTTTTCTTAAAAGAAAAGAAATCATCCGTATTACTTATACATGAAGATACGCCAAAAGAAACGGCTATTGAAATGGCAAAGCGTGCCAATTGTGCCGGAATTTTATATGGAGAAAATAGCGATTTTACGAAATTAGAAGTAGTGAACTCTTTACTAGAGGAGCCATCTTTATTGCAATATAGTTCTGGAACTACAGGTGAACCGAAATTGATTCGTAGAGCATGGACGGAAGTTGATACAGAAATTACTGCTTATAATGAGGCTTTAAATTGTGAAGTAGATGAAGTGCCGATTGTTATGGCTCCTGTTTCACATTCATATGGACTTATATGTGGTACGTTATCTGCAATTACGAGGGGAAGCAAACCGATCATTATTACGAATAAAAATCCTAAATTCGCCTTAAATGTCGTTCGTCATACAGAAAAACATATTATATATGCAGTACCACTTATGCTACATATTATGGGGAGTTTCCCGCAAGGAACGTTTCAATTTCATAAAATTATGACATCTGGAGCACCTTTACCAGAAGCATTGTTTTATAAACTAAAAGAAACGACAACATATATGATGCAACAATACGGATGTTCTGAAGCAGGTTGTATTAGTATATGTCATGATATGAAAAGCCATTTAGATTTAGGAAATCCACTACCTCATGCGAGTATAAGCATAGGTTCAGATGAAAATATGCCTGAAGAAATCGTAGTGAAAATGAATGATAAGGAAATTTTCACGAAAGATTTGGGCTATAAATCTGAGCGCGGCCTTCATTTTATGGGGCGCATAGATGATGTGATTAACGTTTCAGGATTAAAAGTCTTTCCTATAGAGGTAGAAGAAACGATGCTTCGATTAGAAGGCGTTCAAGAGGCAATTGTATATCGAGGGAAACATCCTGTGATGGGTGAAATAGTTAAAGCAAAAGTAATCTCTCATATTGAACCAGTTCGAATAAGAGAATGGTGTATACAGCATTTACCAGCTTACAAAGTTCCACATGAGATTGAAAGTGTAACTGAAATTCCGAAAAATAAAACTGGAAAAGTAAGTAGAAAGTTACTAGAGATGGGAGAGGTTACAACGTGAGACGTGAAACATTAAAAAATGAAGTTTTGAAAATTATGACAGAAAAAATGGAACTAAAAAATGTAACGCATTTAGAAGAAACGATGCGTTTAAACCAAGATTTATATATAGATTCGGTAATGATGTTACAACTCATAGTTTACATAGAAATGGATGTAAAGCTATGCGTTCCAGAGGATGAGGTAGATCCAAAGGCATTTTTAACTATAGGATCTTTGCTTGATTTTATGGAGGAATTACAGCCGTTACAGGAAGTGAATGTAAATAACTAACCTTTAGGAAAGTGGATGAGAACATGACTTCAATTAAAGTTCACTGTTTAGTGAGTTGTTTTTGTGAAATTATAAAAAGGCGTAGCGATATAGATTTTCGTCCTTTTTATTTTGGACTATGGGACGGAGATTTTGATATAACTGAAGGTGGCATTATTTCGTATCACTCCGAAAATATTAACCATGATAATTATTTATTATGGTATGAAAAATTGTATGGCATAAAAGTGAACGAATGGTATGATCATGCAAAAGATAAGGATAGCAATGTAGAAACGTTTTTACAATTAGTAGAAAACAAGCCAGAAAATCGTTATGTCATTGTAATGGTTGATATGTCTCTATTACCTGAGAGGGAAAATAAATTCCATCAAAAACCATTTCCACATTATTTAATGATATCAAAGACGGAGATAGAAGAAGAATGGTTCATGCTAGATCCTGATTTTCGCTGGGAAGGGAATATGGAAAGAGAAAAAGTGCTTCACTCTGTTCAAGATAACCCATTTGGCGGAGGGTATTTCATTGATATAGAAGAAATTCAAGAGCCAACAGAAGAAATGGTAGAAAGTTATTTCATAGAAACTTTCAAAAGAAATGAAAATGAACTGACTATGGAACTGAAAAATTTAATTATAAAAATGGCAAATGAAGAAGATGGGTATTTGCTTTCTGGTCTTGTAGCGGCAGTAAAACAAATACCAGTACTTGCAATTCGTAAATATAGTTATGAACATGCCTTTGCATACTTCCGTGAAACGGTGCAATATTCGGAGCAAGAATTTGATTATTGGTGTGATCGGGTAGAAGATATTGTACAAGGATTTACAAATGTACAGTATCGTGCAATTAAAATGTCAATGATGAATAATAAAGGTATGCTATTATCAATTGTTGAAAAGCTGGATGAAATGAATGCAATTGAACTGCAAATAAAGGCTGAATTAGAGAAACAGTTTTTATTATGGAAAGAAATGAAAACAAACGAGTCTGTCTTAGCGTTAAAAAAACCTAACTGAATTTAAGATAAGGGAGTTCGAACCTATGAAATATTCATTATGTACTATTTCTTTTCGTCATCAATTAATTTCATTTACTGATATTGTTCAATTTGCATATGAAAACGGTTTTGAAGGAATTGAATTGTGGGGGACGCATGCACAAAATTTGTATATGCAAGAGTATGAAACGACAGAACGAGAATTGAATTGTTTAAAGAATAAAAACTTGGAAGTTACGATGATAAGTGATTACTTAGACATATCATTATCGTCAGATTTTCAAAAAACAATAGAGAAATGTGAACAACTTGCAATACTAGCTAATTGGTTTAAAACGAACAAAATTCGTACGTTTGCTGGACAAAAAGGTAGCGAAGATTTCTCGGAACAGGAGAGAAAAGAGTATGTGAACCGTATTCGCATCATTTGTGAAGTATTTGCTCAGCATAATATGTATGTACTTTTAGAAACACATCCAAATACGTTAACGGATACGTTGCCTTCTACTTTGGAATTATTAGGAGAAGTAGATCATCCGAGTTTGAAAATAAACCTGGATTTTCTTCATATATGGGAGTCAGGAGCAAATCCAATAGACAGTTTCCATCAACTAAAGCCTTGGATACAACATTATCATTTTAAAAATATATCGTCAGCAGATTATTTACATGTGTTTGAACCTAATAATGTATATGCAGCAGCGGGAAGTCGTATCGGGATGGTGCCATTATTTGAAGGTATCGTAAATTATGATGAGATTATTCAGGAAGTGGGGGGAACTGACCATTTTGCCTCACTCGAATGGTTTGGACATAATGCGAAAGATATATTAAAAGAAGAAATGAAAGTATTAAGAAATAGAAATTTAGAAGTAGTAACTTCTTAATATAAAATGATGTAAGAGTCTCTCATTGTAGAGACTCTTTTTTCAAAATGAAAATTAACCAAAAATTACCATGTATTTAAATTAAAATTTAACACAATTTATATATAAATAAGGAGGTGATTGGTAATGGCTAGAAATCGTAATTCTAATCAATTAGCATCACATGGAGCACAAGCAGCTTTAGATCAAATGAAATATGAAATTGCACAAGAGTTTGGTGTACAACTTGGAGCTGACACTTCTTCACGTGCAAACGGTTCTGTAGGCGGTGAAATTACAAAACGCCTAGTAGCGATGGCAGAACAACAACTTGGTGGCGGATATACTCGCTAATTGTAGAAGGTTATAGGAGAAAGGAAGGATTCTTCCTTTCTTTTTTTTTCAATTAATTGGTATGGATATATTGCGAACTTGATTCAAAGAATAGGAATGATACTATATTTTCCCCAATTTCTTTTGTTGTAAATGGGAAGTAGTAAAGATGTAATAGCCCTGGTGGAATGAAAAATTACGTTCCAGCAGGGCTATTACATGGTAAGAAATATATGATGAAAGGTTCCGAAGTCAACATGTTAAAAAAAGAAAACTGTTGTTTAATTGCGCTTGCATCAGTTCCACTTGTTATGACATTAGGGAATTCAATGCTCATTCCAATCCTGCCGACTATTGAAAAGAAATTACATATTTCATCATTTCAAGTATCCATGATTATTACAATTTACTCTATTGTAGCCATTTTACTAATACCGATTGCTGGTTATTTATCAGATAGATGGGGACGAAAGATGGTAATGGTTCCGAGTTTGCTCATTGCGGCTATAGGAGGCGCGATAACTGGTTGGGTATCTTGG
This sequence comes from Bacillus sp. EB106-04-02-XG92, assembly GCF_058791995.1. Taxonomy (NCBI): domain Bacteria; kingdom Bacillati; phylum Bacillota; class Bacilli; order Caryophanales; family Bacillaceae; genus Bacillus; species Bacillus sp. EB106-04-02-XG92. The sequence continues at coordinate 7,182 of NZ_JBYTEA010000005.1, read as the reverse complement.
AAAGTTGATAATCCTTACACTTGGATATTGATTGGTAGAGCAATTCAAGGTATTGGTGCTGCTGGTGCAATGCCAGTTGTTATACCATGTGTTGGTGATTTATATAAAGATGAAAAACAAGTCAGTACAGGGTTAGGAATCATCGAAACATCCAATACATTTGGAAAAGTACTGAGCCCTATTTTAGGATCTGCTCTTGCTGCCATTGTATGGTTCTTACCATTTTGGGCGATTCCAGTTTTATGCGTAGTATCAATCGTTTTATTACTTGTTCTAGTAAAGGCGAAGAAACAAGAAGGAGAAGTACCGCCACTTAAAGAGTTTATCAAATCTATTCTCTCTACGTTTCGAGAAAAGGGAAGATGGTTGATTGCCATTTTTGTATTAGGTGCAATTATTATGCTTATTTTATTCGGAATTCTCTTCTATTTGTCGACTATACTGGAATCAAAGTATGACATTCATGGTATATGGAAAGGATGTGTACTTGCTATTCCGTTGCTTGTACTGTCACTTAGCTCATATATGACCGGTAAAAAAATTGGAGATAATCAAAATGTTATGAAGAAGTGTATTTATATTGGTTTTTTAATGGCAGCTGCATCAGTCATCATTCCTTTATTTATAAAAGGGATCTATTTACTACTTCTTTGTCTCGTTATTATGGGGGTAGGAATTGGTATGGCCCTCCCATGTTTAGACGCCCTCATCACACAAGGAATTGAAAAGGAGCAAAGGGGAACGGTTACGTCCTTCTATAGTTCCATGCGATTTATCGGTGTAGCAGCTGGACCACCTTTATATTCTTTTTTCATGAAAGGTGCTGACCATGAAGTGTTTTATGTAACAAGTATATGCGCTGTTATCGGTGCTGTTATAGCGATCATTTGGATTAAACCAGCAAAAGATGCAAAGAACGTAAAACAGAAACCGGAACCTACTTCATAATTTGAAAGAGAATTGCATGATGTTTTCAGTAACATGCAATTCTCTTTCGTTTCTTAAGAATAAATAACTTGTTTTAACATATAAAGCGCGACACCCCATATGATGAGACCAGAAAATTTATTTAATAACACGATTGTTTTTCCGGTTGAGTCCATTCTTTTTAGAAATTTCCCCGCTAAAGCTAAGCAAATAAACCAAATCCAAGAAACAATAATAGTTGCAAGTGTGAAAGACCATTTTTCACTTCCTATGTATTGAATAGAATTTGTTCCAATTACACCGATTGTATCTAAAATTGCATGTGGATTTAATAACGAAACCGATGCGGCGAAAAGAATTTGCTTTTTTAATGGCATACTTTTTTCTTGCTTTACATCGTTGGAAGGGTTACTTCTCCAAATAATAAAGCCCATGTATAGGAGAAAGAAAAATCCAATTATATATAACGAGTTAGTTAGCCAAGAAAAAGTAAGGAGTACAAGGGAGACACCTTGCACCGCAATTAATATAAGTAACGTATCACATATAGAGGCCGTTAATACTACAGGGGCTGCCCTCCAAATGTTTGGTTGGCTCGCACCTTGGTTAAAGACGAAAACATTTTGAACACCTAATGGAATGATAAGACCAAATGCAAGAATGATACCATGAATAATTGCTTCACTCATCATATTACCTCCTATTTTAATTCATTATGATAGTGTATATTGTATAGAATTAAAATTTGTATCCATCCATATGGTTGGGGAGGTTACCAACCAAAAAGAATATAAGGTGATATGATGGAAAGATCTTTTTGGAAACCGAATATGTCTCTAGCGACACCTCTGTATAAACAAATAGAAACGCATATAAAAGAAAGAATCGTTAATGGAGAATGGACTATTGGAACGAAATTACCTTCACAAAGAGATTTGGCACATACATTTGGTGTGAACCGGAGTACAATTGTAATGGCTTTCGATGAGCTAGTGGCAAAGGGATACATTGAAGGGAATGGCAGGAAAGGAACAATTGTTGTAAAGAATAATGAGAATGCTTCTACATACGCACCCCCGCCTAATTGGCAGTCTTATGTAGAAACAGGACTCCATTATCCGAATCTACCTGCTATTCAAGAAATTAATCAAGCTGAATTTTATCCACATGTAATTCGTTTAGGAACAGGTGAACTCGCGCCAAGTCTTTTACCTGAAAAAAAGATGAAAGATATTATGAATAAGCTTTTAAAGTCGAACATGATACTTGGATATGAGGAACCGAAAGGGAATTTTTATTTAAGGAAGAAAATTGCGGACTATTTAAAAGGACATGGTGTATATGTAACTCCTGATTCTATATTAATTGTTTCAGGAGCAATTCAAGCGTTGCAACTTATTTCTATGGGGCTTCTACCAAAAGGGGCATCTATCTTATTGGAAAAACCATCTTATTTATATTCTCTTAATGTTTTTCAATCAGCAGGAATGCGATTAATTGGTATACCGATGGATGAGAACGGTTTACATGCATCATACATTCCAAAATATAAGAAGCAATTTAATGCATCTATTTTATATACAATCCCGTCTTTTCATAATCCGACAAACTTTAGTATGAATGAGAAGAAAAGAATAGAAGTGATGGAAATATGTAATGAAATTGGATTGCCTATTATAGAGGACGCAGTATATCAAGACTTATGGTTTGATGAGCCTGTTTCAAAGCCTTTAAAAGCATATGATAAAAACGGAATTGTACTACATATTGGGAGTATGTCTAAAGTCATTAGTCCAGGATTAAGAATCGGATGGATTGTCGGATCAGAGCCAGTCATTCAAAGATTAGCAGACATAAAAATGCAAACAGATTATGGCTCGAGTTCAATATCCCAGCAAATTGCAGCGGAATGGTTTACAAATGGATTGTATGATGAACATTTACAGTTTGTAAGAACTCAGTTGAAAAAACGTAAAGATTTTATGTTACAGATGTTAGAGAAATATTGCCATGATATAGCAACTTGGTATGAACCGGCAGGTGGTTTTTATATTTGGTTACATATGAATATACCCGTTTCGAACCGTAGCTTATTTGACAAAGCTTTGAAAGAAAAGATTTTATTAAATCCAGGTACTTTGTATGATAGAAGTGCAAATCAATTTTTGCGTCTATCCTATTCATACGCAACGTTAGAAGAAATTGAAATAGGTATTAAAAAACTTGCACAACTAATGAAAAAGTAAGAGGAGAAAGTAATGAAACAATATGTAATTTGCCAAATTATCAATGGAGAAAAATATTTAGCTGCTTATGCGGAGACGAAGGAGGAAGCAATTGAAAAAGCAGAATTGTTAGGATTACGAACGGGAAATCGATACACCGTTATTACTGCAGAGGAAGCAGAAGGGCTAACGTATCCTTAAACAACGTATAATAATGATGCAGAAAGTAAATAAGCCTAGTAATATATTATTACTAGGCTTATTTTTTTTGAAAGCGTTACGTGTTCTCGTATGAAAAGCAATAGTATTATGAGTCAAGTTGACGGAAGTAACGATTTGATTTTCGATCCTGCTTTCCGTTTCTATAGTCATCAATATATTGTCTGAAGTTCCACGATTGTAAAAACTTATTTGCGGCATTATAACCAGAATTGTATAGCCACTCTTTTTCTTCCTTTGTTAAGTCGAAGTTTGTACTAGTAATAGCCCCTGTTGGAATTGTAATTGTTCTTGCTTTTGATTCCTTGTCTAAATGACGTAAATCATGGGCTTGCATCATTGTTTTAAAAAGTCCTTTGAACATGGAGATAGGCTCGTTGTAGTGGGCTGGGTCAGCTTGAATCTCATCTTTTACGAAATGAAGCCCAAAAGTCGGCCAGCGGGGAGAGGTAGGGGAGTCGAAAATCCAAATTGGATAATTGCTTAAAATTCCTCCATCAACCATATAACAAGGCTGCTTCCATTTAGGGGTTCTCCATTTTACGGGCTCAAAGAAGAAGGGGATGGTACTACTCATCCGTACAGCTTTAGCGATAGAGAAGCGATAATTTAAAAATCCGTAGTTTGGTAAGTCATCGGGAAAGATAACCATTTTACCATTACTTATATCAGAAGCGATAATTTTAAGCTTATTTAAATCGGGTAAATCTGTAAATAAGTGAACTCCTTTTTTTCGCAGTAATTCTTCAATCCATTCTTCTATAAAAATATTAGAGTAAATACCAAGAGTAGTCCATGCGCTTAATCCTTTTCCGATAAATGGGATTCTGTCAATAAAGGTTTTCTTCGTAAATTTATTATAATCAATGTCAGTTATAATTGTTTTTAACTCTGAGCAAGAATATCCTGCTGCTAGGAGCGCGGCGATAATGGAACCAGCTGATGTTCCAGCTACACGCTCCCATTCATAGCCTTTTTCAGCTAACGCGCAAATTGCCCCTACATGCGCAATTCCGCGTACACCGCCTCCTTCAAAAACACCATCAATCTTCATTCATCATACTTCCTTTCACATAAAATATTTGAAAATGGCAAAAAAGCACGTATTGTACGTGCTTTTTTACAATAGTTTTTAAATTTACTAGCAGCCTACAAAGCCGCCCCAACAGCTAGCTCCGATGATGATTAGAAGAATAAATAAAACAATTAATAAAGCGAAACCTCCATAACCACAACCGCCGCCGCCACCGTATCCGTAACCACAGCAACTATATCCGTAACCCATGTGGAATTCCTCCTTATATTAAAAATAAAAATGAACGAAGGGAAAATGTACTGGAAGAAATAATGAACTATCTTGTTTGTAGGAACAATGTATACTATGCTTTTTTAAACTTGTTCGCGTATGAAGGAAGAGCCCGTTTTTTTGGAGGCTTGTTGTTTTTATAAAGAATGGAGTATAATTTTTGTGCGATGATACAAATAAGTATGTAAATGTAAGGAGAATGTATGAATAAACAAATTGAAGTATTAATTGATAAATATGGGCTCACACATTTAAAAGAGGAACTGATGAATACTGTATTTCCTTGTATAAAAGTTGTGCCAAAGCAGGAGGAAACAGTAGCGATAGGTAGTTCGAAAATGGGAGGGGTTCCTGACTTACCAGCTACATTTGAATACCCAACGCATAAAGGAAATCCGTTACAGTTTATCGCTCAATTTAATTTAAATGATTTACAAAATGTTGGTATAGATCATGATCTTCCTAAGATGGGGATGCTATATTTCTTTAGTATTGAAAATTACTTTGAAGAAGATGTGAACCCAACTGAAGCGGGGCGTGTGCTTTATTATGATGTTCCTGTAGAGCAATTACGAAGAGCAGATGAATTGCAAACGAATTATAACCAGTGTGCCACTACTTTTGAACGGACATATAAATTGCCAGAGCTTTTCATTGAAGATGAGGCGGATTCAGATCGATTCTTACAATTACTTGAAGAGCTAATTCCAGACAACTACGATAACCATCAAATGTTTGGTGAGCCATTTTCTGTACAAGATGAGGTATTGTATGAGACTGGACAATATATGGAAATAGACCCGCAACAAATGACGCTTTTATTTCAAATTGATTCAGATACTAAAAATTGTAATATGATGTGGGGAGATTTAGGGATGCTTTATTTCTGCATTGGAAATGAAGACTTGAAAAATCGACGTTTTGAAAATGCATGTTGTGTATTACAAACTTGTTAAGGAAGAAGGTTGTTCTTATAAAAAGAACAGCCTTTTTACAATGTTAAATATGCATAATCTCATATGACCTATACGAAAAAGTATTGTATACTCTGAAACTATACGATACTTTTTCGTATAGTTATAGAATGTAAGGAGTGACATGATGGGAAAGACAAGTAAGTATGTGACAGTTGCCGCACTTTGTTCAACGATAGTAATGGGAGGCTTACAGGCTTCATCTGTATCTTATGCAGCTACGAATTCAACTGTAGCGACATCACAATCAGATGCAAAGTTGTTAAATGATTTTAGAAAAGAATTAAAAAAACAGGTTGATAATCGAGAAGAAAATATTACAATCACATATAAAACGAAAGATAGAAATGCTAGAAATGTGATGGATCAATTGTATGGCGAGTTTAATAAAATTGTAGATGCAGATGAGTATGTAAAATATAATGTAGCGTCTACTAGATATTCTATTAAAGGGTTGCCAGGAAACTATACGTTTACACTGCAAGTTAAGTACCGTGAATCAAAAGAGCAAACACAATATGTAAAATCTCAGGCAAAAGCAATTATCGGTTCAATTGTAAAACCAGGAATGGATGAGCATGAGAAAGTAAAAGCTATTCATGATTACGTTGTAAAACATGTATCGTATGATACGTCTTATGGAGCGTATACAGCATATGAAGCGTTAGCGAATCGTTCTGCCGTTTGCCAAGGATATACGTTATTAACATATGAATTACTAAAAGAAGCGGGTATTCAAAACCATATTGTAACAGGTACAGGAAATGGACAAGCTCACGCATGGAATTTAGTGAACATTGAAAACAAATGGTACCACCTTGATACTACATTCGATGATCCAGTACCAGATAAAGCTGGACGTGTAACATATTCATATTTTAATATGTCTGACGAGCAATTAAGTAAAGATCACGAATGGGATCGTAGTAAATATCCAGCGGCAACTACAAGTTATTTTGGTGAATTAACAAACAAAATAAAAGCGGGTAGTTCAAAGACTGCTGCGTATGAACAAATGTTAAAAGAAACAAATTTAAAATATATGTCTACACAATACGGAGCAGAGAATTATAGTGAGTTTAAGAAGAAATTACAGCAACAATTCGCTTCTAAGCCAGAGAAGGTAGAAGTACGATATAAGCAATCCATGGATGGAACAATGCAAGATATAAAGAAAGTATTAAATGAAATAAATTGGCCAAAAGGTGCAAAGCGTGTATCTTATGAAGTAGCACCTTATAGTGCGATGGCAGATTATTCATTAGCGACAATTACATTTACGTATTAAGTAATGAAAAAGAGCATCTGTAAATGAACTGCACCCCAATTGTTAGACACAGTCTAACAATTGGAGGTGCAGTTTTTCTATGGCTAAATTTACAGCTGATGAAAAAATACAAATCGTTCTACGTTATTTGAACGGGAATGAAAGTTATCGAGAAATGGGTAGATCGCTCGGTATAAGTGACACAATCATTTTGAATTGGGTAAACCAATATAGACAGAATGGTCTGGAAGCTTTTCTAAAACG